>JAYUUC010000126.1:0-6843 GCA_043755105.1 Myxococcales bacterium | reverse complement strand
AGACGACGTTCAGGAACTGCTCAAGGGCGTGTCTCGCCCCGTTCCCCCTGCAGGGTTCGATGGCCGGGTCCTGGATCGCATCAAGGGAACCTTGGGAGTGCCTCCTAACAGCGGCGGACCTCGACCCAAATCGGGCTCTGGAATCAGCGCCGCTCACCCTCTGGGCGTCGCAGCGAAGATGGGCGCCTGGGGGATTCCGGTGAGCCTTGCGGCCCTCGTCGGGGGGGTAGCCGTTGGAGTGCTCGGGGGCAGAGCGCTCCTTCCTCTCCGAGCTCAGGGCCCGGCACCGGTCGCGGCGACTTTGGGGCAGGAGGTCTCTTCGACGGGTCAGCCTTCTGTCTCGAAGCCACTTTCTGCCGAGCCGCCGCGAACGAAGGAGCCGCCGGCCCCAGCGGTGAACCCCCCGCGTCGTGCGCAGGCCCTTCCGAAGCAACCCGCGGCGAAGGCTGATCGCTCTGGGTCCACCAGAGACGAGGCATTGGCGGATGAGAGAGCCCTGGTGGAGATCGCCCGGACCGCACTGTTGAAGCGAGAGACGAAGGAGGCACTCGAGGCCCTCGAGGCCCATGCCCGGCAATTTCCTCAGGGTCAGCTGTCTGAAGAGCGAGAGAGCCTCTGGGTTCAGGCGCTGGTCAACGCCGGCAGGCCTGAAGACGCCCGCCGCAAGGCTGCCGAGTTCAGACAGAAGTTTCCCGACAGCATGATGCAGCCTGCCGTGGACGCCGCGATGGAGTCGATTCGTTGACGGGTCGCTGTCCGGTGGGGGTTTCACGCTTTCTCCGGGCCATTGGCGCTAGGCTGCCGCCGTCATGGCTTTCGTACTTCCACCCAGGCGTGCATTTCATCCGCTCATCCTCAACCTTTTGCTTCTGCCCCTTTTGGGCTGCGCCACGGCGCGCATCGTCGGCCCTGCTCCGGTGTGGGTGCCCGAGCTGGGCGGTCCCCGGACGGTGGTGATCGAGCCCTTCTTCGAGAGCACCGAGTGGCAGGTGTCCTACCGGACCGAGCGGGCGGAAGTGTTCGGAGGGTTCGGCCGCCCCCAGGAAGTGATGGTCAACCGGGAAGTGGCCCAGAAGCCGGTTTTCGCCCGGGTCGCCACCCTCGCGGCAGAACAGCGGGCGGTGCTCCTCGAGATTGCCCGGCAACGGCCGCGGTGGCGCGTGCTCTCTCCGGGCGCCCTCACCGCGGTCGAAGGCCCCGTCACCGTGGTCCGCACGGTGGTGGGCGAAGCCGAGGTGGTGGGAACAAACCGCGCGCTCAAGAGCATGGCTTTGGGCTTCGGCATCCTCATCCCTCCCCTGCTGCTGCTGAACATCGAGCCGGTGCACGAGCTCCAGCGGGTCCATGGCACGGTCACCCGGTACCGCGGTGAGGGCGTCGAGCTGCGCCGCCGGCTGCTCCGCTACCCCACCCAACCCGACTTCGCGATCGACACCCGGGGCCTGCCCGCCCATGAACAAAGCTTCGGCCTGGATCTGGAGTTCGAGGAAGGAGTGCTGGCCAGCGACGAAAAGCGCGACCCGGTGCTGGTCGGCGAGTTCACCCGGCGGCTGGCGGCGGCGATCATCGCCCTCGTCGAGGAAGTCCCGAACGGATGAGCCTCTGGGACCACATCAAGCCGGCCGCACCTTCCCCGGTCGCCCTCTCCTTCGAGCTGGGAGCTGACGGTCGCGAGCTGGTGCTGCGCTGGAACGATGGCCAGGTCAATCACCTCCTGGCCCGTGAACTCCGCCAGGCCTGCCCCTGCGCGAGCTGCGTCGAGGAGCTGACCGGCAAGAAGCTGGTGGCGCCGGAATCGGTTCCCCCGGGACTGACGATGGGTTCAGTGACCCAGGTGGGCCGGTATGCCCTCTCGTTCGCGTTTGGAGACGGACACCGCACGGGCATCTACGATTGGGGCTTGCTGCGCGCACTCTGCGACGCCGGGGCCCCAAGCCGATGAGTGACCGTTACGTACTGAAGCGCCTGCTCGCCACCGGAGGCATGGCCGAGGTCTATCTCGGGGCCAGCCGGGGCGAGGAGGGGTTCGAAAAGCCGGTCGCCTTGAAGCGAATCCTCCCCCATCTGGCCCGCGACGAGCGGTTCGCGCGGATGTTCCTCTCCGAAGCGCGCCTCGCCACCCACTTGCATCACCAGAACGTAGTCAGCGTGCTCGATGTGGGCCGCAGCGCCGACGGCCTCTTCATCGTGATGGAGCTGATCAACGGCTGGGACGTCTCGGAAGTGCTCGAGGCGGCAGCGCAGCAGGACCGCTGGTTTCCCCCCGCCCTTTCCGCCTACATCGCCGGTCAAGCGCTGGCGGGTCTGAGCCACGCCTACCGGAAGAAGGTGGACGGTCGGCCAATCCTGTCCGCCCACCGCGACATCTCTCCTTCCAACTTGCTCCTCTCCACCGAGGGCGAAGTGAAGGTCGCTGACTTCGGGATTGCCAAGCTCGACGCCCTCTCGAGCGGAACCGAAGCCGGGATGTTCAAGGGCAAGCTGTCCTACGCCGCACCCGAAGCCCTGCGCGGGGAACCGCTCACCCACGCCGTGGACCAGTTCTCGCTCGGAGTGGTCCTTTACGAGATGGTGTCGGGTCAGCTGCCCTTCGGCAACCCCGACAACCTGACCGCTTTCATTGAAGCGGTGCAGAGCCAGCCCGCTCGTCCGCTGCCAGGCCTCGACCCCGCTTTTCAGGTCCTGCTCGACCGGATGATGGCCAAGGCGGTCGGGGACCGTTTTCTCACTCCCGACGCGTTGGCGGCGGCCATCGCCAGCTATCTCGCCAGCGCCGGCGTGCCTGCGGGGCCTCGAGAGCTGACCGAGTTTCTCGGCTCCTTGCGGCTGCCCCTGCCGATCGCGGAGCGCGCCGAGGTGCCAGTCGGAATCGAGTCGAGCTCGAACATCCCTGGCTCCTCCACCGGGTCCGCCACCGCCGAGGTCTTGCCCTCCACGGTTTCGCCTGTGGCCGATACCGAGGCGTGGTGGCTGGCGCCCGGTGGGCAGAAACGCGCTCCCGAAGCGAACGCCCGCCCCATTGAACTTCTCTCCGATGCTTCGTCGGGTGGAGCGTCCGGTGGCCTGGCCTCGGGAGCGTCCGTTCCCAGCGTCGCGCCTCCGACGGGAGGCCTGCGGCTTCCTCCTCCTTCCGTCAAAGTTCGGCAGGAAGGGGGCGTCGGCGCCCGATTGCTTCCGCCGACGCTGGCAGGGCGTTCATCGGCTCCCTTTGAATCTCGCGACGAGTCCGTGCCTGCGCCGGTCCTGGGAGCCGCATTCGAGTTCGACCCCGACTGGGTCCCCCAGGGTCCAACGATGGGCGCCGACGGCCGGCTCGAAGCCGACGGGAGTGAGCGCGCATCGACCGCGGTTCCCCCCGCCCCTGTCGGGGGCCGACCTCTGCCCGCGCCAATCCCGGCCGACAACGGGCCGCTCGAGCTCGCTCGCGACCTCAGCCGACCCGCGGTGGACGAGGAACCGTCGGGGAGCGCTCCGGCGTACCGCGACACTCCAGCCGAGCCGGTTTCGCAGAAAGGCCGCTGGGTGATGATCGTCGCGACCCTGCTGGCCCTCTCTGCGTTTGCGGTGCTGGCGATCTACACCAAGCGCGCGACGCTGCTCCCGAGCCTGGGAATCCGGGCCGGCCCCGCGGCCACCCTGTACATCGACAGTGACCCGCCCGGAGCCACGGTGCGGATCAACGGCAAGGACCTTGGAAAGACGCCGATGGTCCAGGACAACCGCTTTGCCGAAGGAGAGATCGACTTTCAGCTTCTCCTTCAAGACTACCGCCCCTTTGCCGGCAAGTTCCGGGGGGGTGAGGACTTTCAATCGACGGTGAAGCTCACCCCTCTGCGCCGGGGAGCTGCGAACCCGCGACCCTGAGCGCGCGGGCCTTCGGTCCCCCTCGAAACTTCCGGCGCTACTTCACCAGGCGAAGGTGGGAACGACTTCTCGGAGCGGCAGGCTCTTCGGCTGTCGGACGAGGCGCCGGCTCTTGCAGGCTGCTCTCCTGTACCGGAGCAGCGGGCTCTGCGCGCGCTGCCTTCTCGGTGGCGACTTCGCTCAGCGCGGGCGCGGTTCGGTCGGCGCGCACCTCTCGCAGTTTCCTTCGGGCCTTCGCTGGTTCTGGCGCTGTGGCAGCGACCGACGCCCCGTCGGCTCCATCGAGCGGGGCGGGCGTGGCCGCTCGTGCCTGGTCGATCAGCTCCTGAGGCATGTCTTCGGGGTACATCCAGAACTCCTTGGTCACGTGGCTGCTCACTGCGTAGAGCGCCGACCACGGAATCGCGACGGTGAATCGACTGCCCCCGAAGGTGAGGGTGGAACGCACACCCCAATCGTTCACGGACAGGTCGGGAGGATCGAATCGGTAGGACAGGTTCAGCAACAGGTGCGGTTCGTTCTTGAGCGCGGGCGGCACCAGCACCCCGGGCCTTCGCGCGTCGAGGTGAACCATTGCCATGCCCCGGTCGAGCGCAGCGAGCAGCCGTTCCTTCTTCTCGGGGACCTTCGTCTCGTTCATCATCTACCCCTGTCTGCCTTTGCTGGAGCGGCGGCCCATCTCGCGGTCCATCTCGCGCTTGGATTCGCGCTCCTTGATGGTGTGGCGTCGATCTTCGTGGGTCTTTCCCCGGCAGAGCCCCAGCTGCACCTTGGCTCGGCCCTTCTTGAAATAGAGCATCAGGGGAATGATTGAATAACCCCGCTCGGCCACCTTTGCCGTCCAGCGGTTGATCTCTTCTCGGTGGGCAAGCAGCCGGCGCGACCGGAGCGGCTCGTGGCCGAAGGCGCTCGACGGCTTGTAGGCGCCGATGTGGGCGTTGATCAAATAGAGCTGGTTGCCCTTGGGAAGGCCGTAGGCGTCGCTGAGGCTCGCCTCTCCGTTGCGCAAGCTCTTCACCTCGCTGCCGAGCAGCTCGAGCCCGGCCTCCAGCGTGTCGTCGACGATGTAATCGAAGCGAGCGCGCCGGTGCTCGGAGATGACCTTGATGTTTCCGTCGGGCGGGTGGCCCTTCTGTTTATGAGCAGCCATCGGTTCGGTTGTCGCTTTACCTGCTAGAGCGGCACGTTGTCGATGAGTCGAGTGGGGCCCAGGTAAGCAGCCACCAGCATCCGGGCCGGCCGCGCGTCAGAACGCTCGGCCAGCGGCTCGAGGGTTTCCGCGTCCACCCCCGCGACATAGTCCTCCCGTGCCCGGGCGGCGGTCAGCTCGGCCCTCACCGCCGACACCAGCACCTCGACCTGCCGCTCGCCTGCCCGGGCCAGAGCCTGAGCTTGAGAGAGCCCCCGGTAGAGAGCGAGGGACCGCTGTCGCTCTTCCGGGTTCAAGTAGGCGTTCCGCGAGCTCATCGCCAGCCCGTCGGCCTCGCGCACCGTCGGCATCCCCACCACCTCGACGCCGAGGTGGAGATCCCGGGCGAGGGCCTTGATCACCTGCAGCTGCTGGTAGTCCTTCTCGCCGAAGAGCGCGAGCTGGGGCCGGAAGAGGCAAAACAGCTGGGTGACGATGGTCGCCACGCCCCGGAAATGGCCCGGCCGACGCGCGCCGCAGAGCCCCTGGCTCACCCCTTCGACCTCCACGTAGGTCTGGTACCCGGGGGGGTAGAGCGTGGAAACCTCGGGAACGAAGACCCATTCCACCCCGGCGCTCTCGCACTTGGCGAGGTCGCCGTCGAGGTCCCGGGGGTAGCGGGCCAGGTCTTCCTTCGGCCCGAACTGGGTGGGGTTGACGAAGATCGACGCCGCCACGGCGCCAGAGCGGCGGCGGCCCTCGCGCATCAACGAGAGATGGCCTTCGTGCAGAAACCCCATCGTCGGGACCAGGGCAAGACGGTCGCCCTTCGCCCCCAGGGCCTCCCGGGTGCGAATGACGTCGGCGGCGGTGCGAAGGACGCGCAAGGTCATCAAAGCCGGTCCATGAAAGACGAGGAACTAGACCGGGACCCCGTACACCGGCCCGGCCTTCTCATCGCGCTCCGAGGGTTGAACGTCGGGGTTCGACGCCACCAGGCGGATGGTGGAGGACTTGAACGAGAACTCCTCGGAGGGAAAGTCGCCTGCGCGGACCTCCTTGAAGAAGGTCTCCGCGGCCCCGCGGATGTCGCCGTAGAGGTTGGCGTAGCGCTTCACGAACTTGGGCTTGAAGTCCGGGTTCATGCCGAGGAGGTCGTAGCAGACCAGCACCTGCCCATCGCAATCGAGCCCGGCGCCAATTCCGATGGTGGGAATGGTGAGCCGGTCGGTGATCTGCCGCGCCAGCTCGAGGGGCACGCCTTCGATCACCAGGGCGTAGGCCCCGGCCTGCTCGAGCGCGACCGCATCCGCGACCATCCGCCGGGCAGCCTCTTCGTCGCGGCCCTGAACCACGTAGCCGCCCATCTTGTGCACCGACTGCGGGGTGAGGCCGAGGTGGCCCATCACCGGAATACTGGCGCGGACGATCTTCGAGACCACGTCCGCGAACGCCTCGCCCCCTTCGAGCTTGACGCTGCCCACGCCGCCTTCGGCCACCAGCCGGCCAGCGTTGCGCACTGCTTCGTCGGCCGAGGCCTGATAGCTCATGAACGGCAGATCGCCGACCACGTGGGCCCGCTTGGTTCCGCGGGTCACCGCCTGGCAGTGGTAGACCATCTGGTCCATCGTCACCGGCAGGGTGGAATCGTGGCCCTGGATCACCATGCCGAGCGAGTCGCCGACGAGGATCACGTCGGTGCCTGCCTCGTCGAGGATGCGGGCGAACATCGCGTCGTAGGCGGTGACCATGCAGATCTTCTGGCCCGCCTGCTTCAACTTCTTCAACGTGTGGATGGTGACCTGGTCCTTCATGGTTCACCTCCCTGTGGCTGTCGGTGCGATTTCAAG
>JAYUUC010000125.1:0-2291 GCA_043755105.1 Myxococcales bacterium | reverse complement strand
AACCCGCAGACGACGCCACCGGTGACGCCTCTCCCGGGAGTGAATTCGTCAGAATCGGACGCGGGAACCCCGCCTGCCCAGACGGTTGCTGCCGATGGTGGGTCGAGCGTCCCCGCTGACAGGGATGCGGGCACCGCTGCGGCCGATGGCGGCGCCGCTGCCGATGGGGGTACGGTCTTCGCGGGCGATGGAGGTTCTTCGGTCGCGGACGGAGGCAGCCCGCCGCCCCCACCGGACGCCGGGACGGTCACCTTCCCCACCGCCGCAGGCTGGCAGTTTTTCGGTCCGGCCAATGGAGGGCCCAGCAAGGTTTACAGCGTCTCGTCGGACCAGGGCGGCAACCTCTGGGTGGCAGGCGGCGACGACGGGCTGTTCTTGTTGCCGCTGGGCTCATCGACCTTCCGGAAGTTCACGGTGGCGGACGGCTTGACGCCCTACACCGACGCCAACGGCATTCATCAGCAGCGCGTGCTCTCGGTGGCGGGCGCCGCGGTCAACTCGGCGATCGTCGGCTACCAGGGAACGACCGCGGGGATGGAGGAGAACGATCCTCCGGCGATGGTGAAGAGCGGCGACGCAGACCGGGTGGTGTTCAACGGCGTCGGGCTGACCGTGACCCACATCGAGATCCGCTCCGGTCCGAAGGCCGGCTATCCGAACGGCATCGACAAGATCCGGGACATTCACCGGATTCTCTTCAACCACGCCACCGGCGACATCTGGTTCGGGGGCAACCATGGGGTGGCGCTGTGGAACGCGACCTTCAGCATCGTCGAGGATCACCAGCACCCCAGCTGCAACGGGTACACCGCGTCGGGGCACTACACCGCCCTTTCCGGCGATTACCACGGCCTGGCGATGGACAGCGCGGGCGACATCTGGCTCGGCGGCGGGCATCGCTTCGCCCGGCTGCAGTTCGGGTCCTCGGGGCGACAGTTCTGGTCGACGATGGCGCCGATCTACGACGTCTGGCCCGACAAGGTCAGCGCCGATGCCCAACCGGCCGACCGCACCGATGACTACGTGCAGGACGTGGCGGTGATGGCGGACGGGAGCCTCTGGGTGGGCTCGATTCCCAACAGCCTGGCCCACATCACCTCGTCGGGCACGAGTTACGTGAGCACCGGGATGATCGACCCCAAGGTGACGGCGCTCGAGGCGGACCCTCAGGACCAGTCGCTCTGGGTCGGCCACATCTGGGGCGGAATCACCCGGTTCAAGAACGGGAACACGCTCTTCTACAACAGCCAGGTGCTGGGGAACGCGCTTGCCAGCGGCGACGTGCCCGACATCCAGAGCGACGTGGTCAACGGGCAGCGTCGAATCCTGGTGGCCTTCGGGTCGGGAGCAATCGGTATCTACACCGGACCCTGAAGGCGCCTACAATCGCGGCCGATGGCAACGAACCCGGCCGTGCCGATTCCCACCCAGACCGTGCTCGGCGCGCGGTCGAAGGTGGACCGGCTCGCATCGCAGCAGTTTCATCTGCTGTTGCTCAATACCGACCAGGCAGGCACCGCCTGCCCCCTGGGCGACACGCTCAAGGTGGGGAAGGCCCCCGACAACGACCTGATACTCGACCACCCGACGGTGAGCCGGAATCACCTGGTGGTGAGGCGCCAGGGAGACCAGTTCCTGGTCGAGGACCTCGCCTCTACCAACGGCACCTACATCGATGGGGCCCAGGTTCGGGAGGCGTTTCTTCGCCCGGGGGCTCTGCTGGAGGTCGGCGACGTGCAGCTGCGGCTGCAGCCCCAGGTCGCGCCGGTGGAGATCGACCCCAGCTCGGAAGACCGGCTGGGGGACCTGGTCGGCAAGAGCGTGCCGATGCGGCAGATCTTCGCGCTGCTCCAGCGAATTGCGCTCGGCGATTCCACCCTGCTGCTGGTGGGCGAGACCGGAACGGGTAAGGGCGCTGCAGCGAAGGCGGTGCACAAGCTTTCCCCAAGGTCCAAGGGGCCGCTGGTGGTGTTCGACTGTGCGGCGGTCTCGAATACGTTGATCGAGAGCGAGCTCTTCGGCCACGAGAAGGGCGCGTTCACCGGGGCCACCTCGCAGCGAATCGGCTGCCTGGAACGGGCCAATGGAGGGACCTTGTTTCTCGACGAGGTCGACGACCTCGCATTGGACCTGCAGCCGAAGCTGCTGCGGGCACTGGAAGACCGGGAGTTTCGCCGGTTGGGAGCATCGACGGCCCCGGTGAGCTTCGATGCCCGCGTGGTGGTGGCGTCGAAGAAGGACCTCTGGGCGGAGGCGCAGGCAGGCAGGTTTCGCGAAGACCTCTACTTCCG
>JAYUUC010000124.1:0-6856 GCA_043755105.1 Myxococcales bacterium | reverse complement strand
CACCAGCTCGACGATGTCCAGGCTGTCCGCGCCGAGGTCCTCGATGAACGAGCTCTCGGGCTTGATCTCGTCCTCGCCCACGCCGAGCTGATCAGCGATGATGGACTTGACCTTTGTCTCGATTGCCGACGTCGCCATAGTTTCCGAATCCTCCTAAAAGACCAACGTTTACCCCAGACTCAGAGGTCTGCAGGCGAAGAGAGGCGGGCGGGATATATCCCAGCCCGCCTCCGTGTCCAACCACTGCCTACATGTACATCCCACCATTCACCTTGAGGACTTCACCGGTGATGTAACCGGCACGGTCCGAGGCGAGAAACAACACCGCATGGGCGATCTCGGCTGAACCGCCGAGGCGCGCCAGCGGAATAACGCCCAGCATCTGCTTGCGCGCCTCTTCCGGAATGCGCGACGTCATGTCGGTATCGATGAAGCCGGGCGAGACCGCGTTGACGCGAATGTTGCGCGGCGCCAGCTCGCGGGCGAGCGCCTTGGTGAGGCCGATCAGACCCGCCTTCGATGCCGCATAGGCGGACTGGCCGGCGTTGCCCATCTCGCCCACCACCGAGGTGAGGTTGACCACCGCGCCGGAGCGCTGCTTCATCATCGGGCGAGACACGGCGCGGCTGAGCGCCCAGGCCCCCTTGAGGTTGGTGTCCAGGGTCTTGTCCCAGTCTTCATCCTTGAAGCGCATGATCAACCCGTCGATCGCCACCCCGGCGTTGTTCACCAGCACGTCGAGGCGGCCATGGTCCTTGACCACCGATTCCACCGCCTGGGTGCAGGCGGCGGTGTCCGAGACGTCGAAGCGCAACGCTTTGGCCTTGCCACCGGCCTCTACAATGGCTGCCACGGTCTCGGAGGCGGCGGTCTCGTTGCCGGCATAGCTGAGCACCACCTGGGCGCCCTCGCGGGCGAAAGCGATCGCGCAGGCCCGGCCGATGCCGCGGGAGCCTCCGGTGACCAGCACCACCTTGTTCTCGAATTCAGCGGGGTGACCCATGGTTGCTTGTCTCCTAGAAGCTGCTCAGCGCCGTGAGGGCGATCTCGAGTCGGGCCGGCCCGTCGACGCTGTAGCATTCCATCGCCGGGTTGATTCGCCGCACCAGCCCCGAGAGCACCCGCCCCGGGCCGAGCTCGACGAGGTGGGTCACTCCCTGCTGAGCGAGCGCTTCGATGCATTCGACCCAGCGGACCGGAGCGGTCACCTGCTCGAGCAGCAGCGCCCGCAGCCGCTCGGGGTCGGAACACGGCTTCGCCTCGACATTGGTGACCACCGGCACCGACGGGGCGCGAAAAGTGGCGCGGTCGAGCACCTCGCGCAGCCGCGGAACCACTGGCTGCATCAACGGACAGTGAAAGGGAGCAGAGACTGCGAGCGGCAACACCCGCTTCGCGCCGGCGTCCTTCAACTTTTGAGTGGCCCGCTCCACCGCCGCGGCATGGCCGGCGATCACGGTCTGTGCAGGCTCGTTGTAGTTGGCGGGCTGAAGCACCTGACCTTCGGCACAGGCCTCGCAGACCGCCTTCACCTGCTCCGGCGCCAGACCGAGCACCGCAGCCATCGCCCCGACCCCTTCGGGAACCGCTTCCTGCATGAAGGTGCCCCGAGCCCGGACTGCTCGCACCGCGTCGGCAAGGCCGAGCGCACCGGCGGCGACGAGCGCCGAATATTCCCCCAGTGAATGGCCGGCGACGAAGGTGGGAGCAGGACCCCGGCGAGCGAAGACGGCATGGGCCGCGATCGAGGTGACCAGGATTGCCGGCTGGGTGGTCGCGGTGGCGCGCAGGCGCTCTTCAGGGCCTTCGAAGCAGGTGGTCGAAAGCTTCTCGCCGAGTGCGTCGTCGGCGGCCTCGAACACCGCTTGAGCCTCGGGGAACTGGGCGAAGAGCTCCTTGCCCATGCCCACCGCCTGGCTGCCCTGTCCTGGAAATAAGAAAGCGATCTTCGGCATCGGCATTCTCGTTGGCCCCTACCAGCGCACCAGCGCGCTGCCCCAGGACATGCCCGCGCCAATCGCCATCATCGCGATGGTGTTGCCGGGTTTGAACCAACCGGCGCGGTTGGCTTCGTCGAGCGACATCGGAAGGGAAGCAGAAGAGGTGTTGCCATAGCGGGCGATATTCAACCAGCATTTCCCGATCGGAATCTCGAGGCGCTCCAGCACCGATTCGATGATCCGGATGTTGGCCTGGTGGGAGATGAGAAAGTCGAGCTGGTCGGCGCTGATTTTGTTGGCGGCGAGCGCCACCTTGGCAGCCTCGGTGAGTGCCCGCACCGCGAACTTGAACACCTCGCGGCCGTTCATCGACACCTTGTGGAGCTTGTCCTTGAGCGCCTGCTCGTTCATCGGAAAGCGCGAGCCGCCCCCTCGGATGCAGAGGATGTCGGTGTGGTCGCCGTCGGTATACAGATGGGTGGAAAGAATGCCCCGCTCGGGGTCGGAAGAGGGGCCGAGCACCATCGCGCCGGCGCCATCGCCGAACACCACACAGGTGTTGCGATCGGTCCAGTCGACCAGGCGGGTGAGCAGCTCGACGCCGATGATCAGCGCCCGCTTCACCTGCCCGGAGCGGACGTACTGGTCGGCGATCGACATCGCATAGAGCGACCCCGCGCAGGCCGCCGAGACGTCGAAGGCAAACGCCTTCTTCGCCTTCAGCTTCGACTGAACGAAGGCGGCGCAAGCGGGCATCGGCATGTCCGGAGAGATGGTGCCGACGATGATCAGATCGAGGTCTTCGGGGCGGACCTTCGCCATCTCCAGCGCCCGGTTCGCCGCCTTCACCGCCATGTCTGACGAGAACTCGCCTTCGGCCGCCTGGCGCCGCTCGCGAATGCCGGTGCGCTCGACGATCCACTGATCCGAGGTGTCGACCAGCTTCTCGAGGTCGGCGTTGGTGACCACCTTCTCGGGCGTGTACGAACCGGTTCCGAGGATCTGGGTTCTGGTCAAGGTCTTTGGGTCCCGAAGGTTTGAAAGTCGGCGGCAGGGCAGGAAAAGGCCACCTTGGCGGGCGCTCTCTATCTTCAAAACAGGCGAACTGTCATCCGCCCGTTCGCCTTTTTCGACTGCGAAAGGCGCTACGCAGGTGCGTAAGCTCGGAAGCATACCCGGCCCCCCTTCGACATCCCCACGGCCCGGGCGGCTTCAGTGCGGCGACGGCTCGGTCGAAGGCGCGGGGCGACCCCGCTCCGGAAGCCAGCGGTGGGCGCGGGTGATTGCGGCGGCCAGCTCCTGCTGCAGCTCGGCTTCGACGGTGTGACGGGCAGCGCGAAGTGCGTTTTTGATCGCCTTGGGGCTGGAGCGACCGTGGGCCACCACCCCCACGCCGGCCACGCCCAGCAGCGGGGCGCCTCCGTACTCCGCGTAGTCGAGCACCTTCTTCAGCCCGGCGAAGGTAGGCTTGAGCAGCAAGGCCCCCAGCTTCTCGGAGAGTCCGCTCTTCTCCACCGCCGAGCGGATCATCCCTGCCACCGCCATCGCGGTCCCCTCGGAGGTCTTCAGCACCACGTTGCCGGTGAACCCGTCGGTCACCACCACGTCGACCGCTCCGGAGAAGATGTCCTTGCCCTCGACGTAACCTGAAAAGGCCAGGTCCGACTGGCGAAGAAGCAGGAGGGCCTCGCGGGTGAGCGCGGTGCCCTTCGAGTCTTCCTCCCCGTTGGAGAGGAGCGCCACCTGAGGTCGAGCCACCGCGAGAACCTTGCGGACGTAGGCCTCGCCCATCACCGCGAACTGGGCGAGGTGCGAGGCCTTGCAGTCCACATTGGCCCCAGCGTCGAGAAGAAGGCAGCGGCCGCCTCCGCGAAGCGCGGGAAAGAGGGCGGCAAAGGCGGGTCGCTCGACCCCGGGGAGGCGGCCGAGCACCATCAGGGCGCCCGCCATCACCGCGCCCGAGTTGCCGGCCGAGACCATCGCTTCGGCCCGCTCCTCGCGGAGCAGCTCGAAGCAGATGCGCAGGGACGAGTCCTTCTTTTTCCGGATGGCCGACGAGGCGTGGTCGTCCATCGCCACCACTTCCGAGGCCGGGTGAACGCTGACATTGGCGGGGCGGCCTCCCCGGAGTTCTCCCAGCGCGGAGTCCAGACGCGCCGGGTCACCGACGAGAATGACCTCGTCCCCCGGCGATTCGCGGGCGAAGAGCGCCGCACCCTCGACGTTGGCACCGGGGGCGTGGTCGCCACCCATCGCATCGAGGGCGAGGCGCATCGGAAGCTCGCAGCGCTATTCGACGGCGACGACCTCGCGGCCACCGTAATAACCGCAGGCCTGGCAAGCGCGGTGGGGAAGCACCGGCTCCTTGCACTTGGCGCAGCGAATCACCTGCACCGGAGCGGACAGCTTGTTGTTGCCACCACGGCGCTGATCGCGCTTCATCTTCGACGTACGCTTCTTGGGGACGCCCATGTTCTTCCTCTAGTTCAGCTTGATGTCTTTCAATGCCATGAGCCTGGGGTCGAGGACCTTCCGCTCACAGCCGCACTCATCGTCATTGAGGTTTTGCCCACACACCGCGCACAACCCCTTGCAGTCATCGCGACAGACCACCGACAGCGGCAGGGCGAGCAATACCTGTTCGCGCACGATCGGGTCCAGATCGATCGTCTTGCCGTTGAAGAGCTCGGCGTCTACCGCCTCGAGGTCGAAGGAGCCACCGGATTCGTCCGCCGCCTCGGCCTCCCGGTCCTTCTTCGGCCGCAACTGGGTTTCAGGAACCAGGTTGAGCATGAAGGACACCGGTACCGTCACTGCCACGTCCGCCAGGCACCGCTTGCACGGAGCCACCAGGTCGAGCTGAAAGGTGCCCTTGAGCAGCACGCCCCCGCTCACCTTGCTGAAGTGGGCCTGCAGGGTCAGCGCGTGAGCAGCCTTCGCCCCGGTGGCCAGAGCCACCCCCGCAATCGCCTCATCCACGAACGCCGCAGTGAACGGCTCGTGCAGGTCGAGGCCTGTTTCTTTTATTTCTTCAATCTTTACAAGCATTTAGACTGCACCAGGCAAAAGGGCGGCGGAATATACGGCCCACCGCGCCCCGGCGTCAAACCCGCGCCGGAATCACCGGGGCGGATAACTTCTTTTAGTGCCCCTGCTTTTCTGAAGTGCTGCCCGTCATCTGGTACGGTCCGCCGCCATGCGCGCAGGGGTTCGGCGGCTCGTCGCGGGGGCGACCACACTGATGGTGATGACGCCTGCGGCGGCGCCCGCTCGCACGCCCGGCGATCCTCCGGTGGTGGAGCGTTCCGGCCTTCGCGCCGGAGCGCTCGAGCGGGCGGAAGCGCAGCTGGAGGAGGGAGAATTCGAACAGGCCGTGGCGACGCTGGAACAAGGTCTCGATGCGCCGGATGTGGGTGAGGAACAGCTGATCGACCTCTACCGTCTGCTCGGCCTGGCCCAGCTGTATCTGGGCCGGGAGGACGAGGCGCGCAAGGCATTCGAAAAGCTGCTCACCGCGCGGCCTGATTTCGAGCTGTCGCCTCGGGAGCCGCCGAAGATTCAAGAGCTCTACGCGCAGATTCGTCGCGACATCCGTGCCCGGAGGGTCCGCCCGGTGAAGCTCGACCCGCCGAGTCTGGGCCCGGGAGTTCCCGGCCGTCCGCTCGAGGTGAGGGTGAAGATTTCAGGGCTGAGCGCGGGCGAGAAGGCAAAAATCTATTATCGAAGAGCTGGCTCCGAAGCCTTCAGCTCGGTCGACTTCACTGTCGACGAGGGTGAGCGTTTCGTGGCCACGCTCCCCGCCTACGAGCTGCCGGCCGAGCCCCGGCCCTACGAGCTCGAGTACTACCTGGAGATCGCCGATGCGGCCAAGCGCCGGCTGGCGGGCAAGGGCGACGCCTACACCCCGCTGTCGCTGACGGTTCGGGCAGGCGAAGAGGCGAGGCCCGCGGCGGCGGTGGCGTCGCCCTGGTATGCGAGCCCCTGGGTCTGGGTGGGCGCGGGAGCGCTGGCAGCGGGAGCGACCGCAGCGGTGGTGGCGCTGTCGAGCACGCCCAGAAGCGGCACGCTCCCGGTGAGAATCCGTTTGGAGGGGCCTTGAAGGCGGCTCCCGGGATGGCGCTGGCCCTTGCACTGGGGTTGCTGAATGGGTGTGGGCCCGACCGTGTGGCCGAGCCGAGCTTCCCGATCGAGCTGACGGTGGACCGAGCTTTCGTCGATCAGCTGGGGAGTTTCCAGCTCACGCTGCTGACCCGGGGGACCTCGCTGGACTGCTCAGCGGTGCAACGGGACTGTCTGGTGCGTCAGGTCCCTGCCTCGCAGGTGGTCACCCTGACCGACGAACAAGGGCGTCATCACCCGGCCCTGGTATTTCCCGCGGACAGAAGCGCGGGGGTACCGCGCTCACAAGATGTGGCGCTGGAAGGCATCCCCGCGGGGAGCAACTTTGCGCTGGTGGTCGAAGCCCTCTCCAACCTCAGCCCCCCGCAACTGCTCGCCAGCTCCTGCAACTACGTCAAGGAGATCAAGCCAGGGGTCAACCCGATCTTCACCGCCGCGCCCCTGGTGGCGGGCCCAGCGCCAGTGCCCTGCGACCCACGTTTCGAGCGCTAGCCCGCGCCCGGTCGCTGTGAAAACGGCCCCGCGAATCGAGAACGAACCCGAACCCGTGTCCGACAAACCCGTGCCCGGACGCCGAAACCGAACTGCTCAACCCTGCCGCCGAGCCGCCTCGTGCTCGTCGATCAGCGCCTCAATGCGCGCCCGATCGGTCTTGTCGAGAGTCATGAACTGCACCCCCATCCCAAGGTCCTTCGCGGTGACGATCTCCCCCGTGCACCGCAGCTCGTGCTCATTCCCCGGAAGCGAGAAGCGCAAGCTGACCACGCTCCCCAGCGGCAGGGGAATGGTCTGAGCAA
>JAYUUC010000123.1:0-2295 GCA_043755105.1 Myxococcales bacterium | reverse complement strand
GCACCGGGGTGAGCGAGGTGGGCTCGCCGACGATCGCATAGCGCGAGGTGAGCGCGCGGTCGTCGAGGAGCTTCTTCGCTCCGACGCAGCCCACTTCCTCATCGGCGGTGAAGACGAGCTGCACCGGCTTGGTCGAGCGCAGCGCCGCAGTCACCGCGCAGGCGATGAACGCCTTGGTATCGCAGGAGCCGCGCCCGTAGAGCCGGCCGTTCTGCTCGGTGAGGGTGAGGGCTTCCTTCCACGCCGGATCGAACGGCACGCAGTCGGTGTGGCCGACCAGTGAAAGCTGGGCCGCGGTGGTGACCCGCGAGGCGACCAGGTTGACCTTCTCCACTCCGTCTTCGTCGCGGTAGGGAAAGCGCCGGCAGACATACCCTGCGGGCGACAGCTTCGATTCCAGCAGCGCAATCATCGGCGCATTCGGCCGCTTCGAGGTGGAGTCGATCGCCACCATTGATGCGAGCAGCTGGCGGAGCGCGTCGGGGTCAGGGCTCATTCGCCTGTTCCTATCTGGAAAATGCGCTCACCGGCAGACCTTCGCCACCACCCGGGCATAGGCAGCCAGGATCTCTTCCTGAAGGGGGTGTCGACCGTCGGCGATGATCTGCTTTCCGCCCACCGCCACGTCCCGGATGGCGCCCTTCTCCGCGCCGAAAATAATCCCAGGCAGCAAGGCCTCGTCGGGGAGCGCTGCCAGCGACGGGTGGTCGAGATCGAGGGTGAAGAAGTCCAGCGGCGAGCCTTCTCCGAGCGGCTCGGCGGTCCAGCCCAGACTGGCGGCGCCCCCCGTGGTCGCGATCTGCAGCAGCCGACGAGCAAGGCCGTTGCTGTCCGGACCCTGGGGATCCAGGACTGCTCGTCGCCCCCGGAGCAATCTCAAGTTGCCTTCCAGTTGCCGGGCCTCGTCGAGGAGGTCGATCTGCGCCTGGCTGTCGGAGCCGAGGGACAGTCGGGCGCCGGCGGCGATGAGCGCATCGGCGGGAACGATTCCGTCGCCGAGATCGCGCTCCGTCGAAGGACAGGCGCAGACCGTGGCGCCCGCCTTTCCGAGGGCTTGAATTTCATCCGGCTCGACGTGGACGGCGTGCACCGCGGTGAAGCGTGGCGACAGCAAGCCGAGGTCCTGGAGCAACTGCACCGGCCTACGCCGATGCTCGGCAAGACAGGCCGCGATCTCCGCCGGCTGCTCGGAGACGTGCATGTGCAGCGGCATGCCTGGGGGAAGTTGAGCGAGTTCCTTCAGCCACGCTCGGGGGACGGCGCGAACGCTGTGGGGCGCGACTCCGACGTGGACCGCGTCGTCGCCGCGGAACTCCTGCTGCAGCGCTTCGACCCGCAAGAGGCAGGCCTCGAGGTCCGCGTCGATGAAGCGACGCTGCCGCGGGTTCGGGGCTACTCCGTGTCCCGCGCGGGCATAGGCGACGTCGAGCAGGCAAATCCGCAAGCCCACGTCTCGCGCCGCGTCAATCACCCGGTGGGCGAGCAGGTTGGGGTCCTGGTAGCGCTGGCCGTCGGATGCATGGTGGAGGTAGTGGAACTCGCCCACGGTGGTGATGCCGGCGAGTGCCATCTCGAGGAAGGCCTGACGGCAGACGGCGTGGAGGTCGTCGGGGTCGAGGCTCTCGGCCGCCACGTACATCGATTCGCGCCAGCTCCAGAAGTCGTCGCTCGTCCTCCCCGGCGCGAGGTACTGGGTCCGGCCACGGATCAACCGCTGAAAGGCGTGCGAGTGGGCGTTGACCAGACCCGGGAGCGCTGCCTTTCGACGTGGCGGAATGGGCACGACGTGGCTCCCGGGCCCTGAACTGCTCGCGGGTGTCCCCAGCAGACGACCTCGAGCGAGGGCGGTTCCCGTCCAGGTCCATTCGGGGGCGAAGAGGGGCAATGGCACGGGCGAAAGCTTAGCCAATCGTTCACCGAGAGGGAGATTTCACCGGCCCCGCTTCTCGACCGGCGGACAGATGCAAACCTTGACTGATCTACATCTCTCTGGAGGCGAGATGAAGAACGAAGGAACCACCACCAGCATCGTTGAAAATCAAACCCGGAAGCTGCCGTCGATCACCTTTCGCGGTGGGCGCGATGGCGCTGTCCGCAGGGCTGGTGATTGCCGGCCAGAAGAAGTGGGGCCTGTTCGTCGGCCAGTGGTTACCGTCGATCCTGATCCTGGGTACCTGCAACAAGATCGCCAAGACCTTCACGCCTCCGTACGACGAGGAGCAGCGGGAGAAGCAAGCTGAGAATGTAGCCGCCCGAAATCTGAATCATCGCCGGAGCCCGAGCCTGAACCCGGCG
>JAYUUC010000122.1:0-2296 GCA_043755105.1 Myxococcales bacterium | reverse complement strand
ACCGGCCCACCTCGGGACGATACCTGCTCGCCGGACAGGACGTCTCGAAGGCCAGCCGCGATCGCCTCGCCGAGCTGCGCAACCAGACTCTGGGGTTTGTGTTCCAGAGCTTCAATCTGCTCGCCCGCACCAGCGCGCTGGAGAACGTCGAGCTGCCCCTTCTCTACGCCGGGGTCTCGACCGCGGAGCGGCACCGTCGATCCCGCGAGGCGCTCGAGCGGGTTGGCCTCGGCACCCGGCTGGACCATCACCCCAACCAGATGTCCGGAGGCCAGCAACAGCGGGTGGCGCTGGCGCGGGCGCTGGTGTCCCATCCGAAAATCATTCTCGCCGACGAGCCCACCGGCAACCTCGACTCCCGAACCAGCATCGAGATGATGCAGATCTTCCAGGAGCTGGGCAAAGCGGGTCTCACCCTGGTGCTGGTGACCCACGAGCCGGAGATCGCCGCCTTTGCCTCGCGGGTGGTGGTGATGAAGGACGGGAAAGTCCGATCCGACCGCAGGCAACAGCCGCAGCTTGCGGTGCTGGGGCCCGAAGTGGAAGACGCCGACCCCGCGGAGGCGACCCGATGAGCGCGCTTCAGACTCTGCGGGTGGCGATCCGGGCCCTGCTTCGCAACAAGATGCGATCTTTTCTCACCACCCTGGGCATCATCATCGGGGTGGGCGCGGTGATCGCGATGATGGCGATCGGCGAAGGCGCGAAGGCCCGGGTGGAAGAGTCATTCGCCTCGATGGGGTCGAACCTGCTCATCGTCCTCCCGGGTTCCACCACGTCCGGCGGTGCGCACGGCGGCTTCGGTTCGATGCCCACCCTCACCTGGGAAGATTTGCGGGCGATTCAGACGGAAGTCTCGTCGGTGCGCTCTGCCGCTGCGTCGCTGCGCTCGAGCGCTCAGGTCGTCGGCGACGACCAGAACTGGTCGACCAGCGTGACCGGGACTTCGCCCGAGTACTTCGAGATTCGCAGCTGGGCCATGGCCCGGGGCAGCCGATTCACCACGGCCGACGTGGAAGGGGGCGCCAAGGTGGTGCTGCTCGGGCAAACCGTTGCCGACAAGCTGTTCGGGCCCAGTGCGGACCCGGTAGGGCAGTCGGTGCGAATCAAGAACATTCCCTTTCAGGTGGTGGGGCTGCTCGCGCGCAAGGGCCAGTCTCCCCAGGGGCAGGACTACGACGACGCGGTGTTCGTTCCCCAATCCACCTTTCAAAGCAAGATCCAGGGCGGACTGCAGAAGTACATCTCGGGAAGCATCTTTGTCGGCGCCAACTCGCCCGAGGGCACCGCCCGCGCCCAGACGCAGGTCACCGCGTTGCTCCGCGACCGACACCACATTCAGGCCGGCGCCGACGACGACTTTTCGATCCGCAACCTCACCGAGATGGCGAGTGCGCAACAGGAAGGCACCCGCACCTTGACCACCCTGCTGGCGAGCATCGCCGCGGTGTCCCTGCTGGTGGGAGGAATTGGAATCATGAACATCATGCTGGTGAGCGTGACCGAGCGGACGCGGGAGATTGGCCTCCGGATGGCGGTGGGGGCCAAACCGGCAAACATCCTCGCGCAGTTCCTGGTCGAGGCGCTGGCGCTCTCGATCGCGGGCGGAGTCGTGGGGGTGGGCGTGGGACTGCTGACGGCCCAGCGGCTCGGGGCCCAGTTCGGTTGGCCGGTGCTGATCCGCGCCGATGTGATCGCCGTGGCAGTGTCCTTCAGCGCGCTGGTGGGGATCGGCTTCGGGCTCTACCCGGCCCGCAAGGCGTCGCGGCTCGACCCGATTCAAGCGCTGAGGTTCGAGTGAGCGCCGTCGCCGGTAGGCTGCTGCGAAGGTGGCTGCGCCTCGCTGGGGTCGCGACTGTCTGTGCCGGTTCCCTTGCGAACGCGGCGGGTCTACGCCTGCTCTCGCTCGAGGAAGCTGTGTCCGCCGCGCAAGCGCATCAGCCGCAGCTGCGCCAAGCCGAAGCCAATGTGGCCGCAGCCCGTGCTCGCGCCGACCAGGCCCGCGCCGCCCTGCTGCCCCAGGTGGCGCTCAACCTTGGCTACTCGCGCAGCACCGCCAACTTCGCTGCCCGCCCCGGGGCCTTGCCCTCGCAGCTGACTTCCGGAAGCGGTGGCGGCGGCAGCTTCGACACCTTCGACTATTTCAATGGGGGGCTGACCGCCAACCAGCTGGTTTACGACTTCGGTCAGAGCTCGGGTCGCTGGCGCGCCGCCCAGGCTTCCGCCGAGGCCGAAGCGCAGACCGAGCACTCGACCCGGGACCAGACGCTGTTCAATGTCCGTTCCGCCTTCTTCA
>JAYUUC010000121.1:0-2297 GCA_043755105.1 Myxococcales bacterium | reverse complement strand
CGCCGACTTCAGCTTGCCCTGGGCCTGTCGAACCGACTGCCCATCTTCCGGGGTCATCTCCTTGCTTGAATAGGCCTCGGAGAAGTCCTCGAGCGGGTGCATCTGCGACCGCGCCTCGGTGAGCAGCTCGATGCTGGGAGCGTAGTTTTCGGAGATCTGCAAAGCGGTGAAGTGAATTTTATCCGCCAGATGCTGGGTGTAGGCGGTGGAGGCGACGAAGCTCACCACCACTGCGGCGAAGGCGGCATACATCGCCTTCTCAGGCGGACCGAGGCGGCGGTCGCTCAACTCGCGCTGACGAGACATTTTTTCACTCCCAGAACAGTTTCAAACCGCCCTCAATTTCAATCTCCAGGCTTCTGCGACGTACCGGACGTCGGTAACGGCGATTCCACTCAGCGTCCAGGTGAGTGGACATTGCTCGATTTCTGCAACCGCGTGGCCAGCGCCCGTACTCGCAAGCTTGGGTCTCTCTCTCCGACGAGAACGAGCAGCTCGGGTGCCAACCGCGGCAGGCGCGAGGGAAGCGCTTCGAGCGCCTCTTCTCGTCGCCGTTCCGCATCGATCAGCCGCTCCGACACTTGCGCATCATCGCAGGTCCGTGCCGAGGAGTCGCCGCTGCGAAGCATCAGCTCAGCATCCTGTAAACGGGCCCGCGCGAGACGCTCCACTTCGGCTGCGCGCAGCTTGAATTCGGTGAGGTCGTCCGGAAATTCACTGGGGCCCTGGCCTGCCTGATCCAGCGTCTGCAGCGCAAAGTGACTTGCCGCCACCACCGAGCAAAGAGCGCGGGACGTGGCGAGCGCCGTGTAAGGTTCGGACACCCCCAGGTCCCTGATCGACGCCGAGGCCCAGAGAGCCAGCTGCCTCGCCGCCACCGCAGCCGGATAGTGCTGTTTCTTTTCGAGCTGGAGATGGGCCTCGCGCCAGAGCAAGAAGGGGTCGGGCGCCGCCCGGTCAGAGGCCTGGCGATACGCCGCGACCGCTTCGTCCCGGCGGTTGGAAAGCTCGAGCAGCGCTCCTGCCGCGAGGGAAAGGGGACCTTCAGCGGGGGCAGTTCGCAGTCCCTGCAGCCGTGTTGCCACTTCGTGCTCGCGAATTGCTTGAGGCAGCGCGCGGAGCACCTGCCCCAGACTGTCGAAGGCCTGCATCCGCACCTTGAGATGCCGCGACGAGCGGAGTGCGATCAGGAGCGGATCAATGGCGAGGATGCTGATGTGCTGGCCGAGCTCTTCGGCTGCCTGCCACCGCTCGAGCGGGTCCGCGGCCGACAAGGCGTGGGTCAGGTCCTCGAGCGAACGCAGGTAGTTGCCCACTTGCACCGAGCGGACGAGGGGTTCGCGGGACCCTGCCAGCGACCGGATCCTCTCTGCCCGGGCGAGCTTGCCTTGAAGATCCGGAAGCTGTGAAGCCAGAGGCGCGCGCGCCACTTCCTCCTTCGCTGCCGCCACCTCGCCCGAGAACAGCAGACCGTCGATCCGCCGGTCGAGGAGAATCACCCGGGCTGAGTCCCGATGCGCCCCGGCAGGAAAGGCCGCGAGGTACGCGAGCAGCGGCCCCGAACCCCCGAGCCGGGCTGCTTCGAAAGATCGGTCATCGAGCACCGCACGGGCCGACACACCGCGGGCATCGTCCGCGTGCGTTGCCGCCACCCGTTCCAGCGCTCCGCGGTCGCCCGACGCAGAGAGCAACTGCAGTTCGGCGTCGGCCAGTGCCTGTTCCGCTTCGCCGTGGTGAGCGCCGTCCGGGTGATCCTCGAGGAAGCGATGCCAAGCCTGGACCGTCCCCTGCTCCCTCGCGGCATTGAACCGCAAGCCTTCCAGCAGCGCCCGGGCGGCCCGGGCCCGCAGCGCGTCGGGAAATTCTTCGAGGAAACGCTTGTAGGCAACCACGGTGTGCGCCTTCGAGGCCCCGGCAAACTCCAGCTCGGCCAGTCGTGTCTGGGCCACCGCTGCTTCTTCCGACTTCGGTTCGGCCCTCAGGTACGCGCGGTAGGCCTCGGGCGAATCCGCGGCGCGGGCGCGGGCGTAACCGCCCCCCCGGCATCCGGCGAGCCCCACGAGGGAAAAGAGAAGGACCAAGGCTCTCAAGCGGATGCGCACGGTAGCACGCCGCCGCCAGGAGTTTGACCCTCCTCGGCGCTCCGGAGAGGATGGTCGGCATGGTGCGCTGGCGGGGTTGGCCCTTGCTGCTCAGCACAGCGGTGGGCTGTGCGACCGGTGCTCCGGTCGGAGGGCTTCATGCCCCGGACGGAGCGCGCTACCGCCCCGTCGCAGCCGCTGCGCTTCCGGCGGCCA
>JAYUUC010000120.1:0-2299 GCA_043755105.1 Myxococcales bacterium | reverse complement strand
TCTCCACCTCGACCTTGTCGAAGTAGATGCCGTAGCGCGCCTTCTTCCGAGCCTCTTCACAGGTGGGAATCTTTCGGCCCGAACCGTCACCCGGGGTTGCCTTGCCCGGATTTGCCGGCACTGGCGCGTTCCTGGCCGCACCCACCGCGGTGGGGTTTCCCTGCAGCGGCAAGGTAGGAGCGATCTGCCGCTCGCGCAGCGAAGGGTTGGGAGGCGCGCCCGAACCCGGAGGAGGCCCCGGCGGACGCGGTTGGGCCACCGCCGCAGACGAGACGGCCAGGGCCACCAGGGCACCAAGGAGGCTTCGGGTGCGCAGCGAAGGGCGATGCTGGCGAAGAAGTGAGGTCATAGTTCGGGGTGTGAGTCTTTGATTAACGAACGTTGTAGGTCTTGCGGACGGTCGAGCCGTTGCGCTCGATCTCGATGTCGATGCGGCCTGCCTCTTTCAACTTGGAGTAGATCTCGAGCGCCTTCTCGGGGCTGTTCATCTCGAAGCCGTTGATCCTCCGGATCACGTCGCCGTTCTGGACACCAATCTTCGAGTAGATCGAATCGGGGCGAATCGAGAACAGCTTGAAGCCCTGGGCGACCCCGTCCTTGAAGGCGGGAACGATGCGCGCCTGCATCGCCACGTCGTTGAGGTTGGAGAGCGTCTTGTCGATCTCTGCCCGGGGCACTTCGTATTCGTTCTCGGTGATCGCCTTGATCCCATTGCCGAGAGCCTGAGAGGGAGGCGCAGCATCGCCTCCGGGCTTGGGGGCAGCTTCCGGAGCGAGATACGCCACCGGCGCACCGCTGCCATCGCCTGCTGTGCCGTCGATGAACTCGCGGCGACCATTGTTGAGGACCACCACCCGCGCCCGCTCGATCGACTGCACGGTCGCGGTCTGGATCTGATCTCCGATCATGTAGGTCGCCGACTTCTGGGTGACCACGTCCTGGATCGACGCGAAGGACCAGTCGGGGTTTCCCGCCACCAGTGTTCCCAGCAGCCGTACCCGAAGGCTGCTCTTCACCGGTTCCGCGTTGGGGTCGACCGCGGCCAGGCGGGGCTCCTTCACCGTCGGTTCGGGTTCGGGCAACTTCAGTCCGGTGAGCTTGGCAAACCGCTCGAGGCTCAGGGGCGAGACGTTGGCCAGGCTGGGCACCACGGTTCGCGCCGCACGCGCCAGCTGACCCGAGGGCAGGGGAGCGATCGCCGACTCGACGAACAGGTTGAGGGTACGCGCCACCAGGAACGCCACCGCGAAGATGAAGACGAGGTGAACGACCCAGAAATATTTTTTGAAGAAGAGTTCCATCATGGGGAGAGCCAACCGTGGCACCGCGGGTAACGCGAGCAAGCAAGGTGCCACCCTCACGCCCGCGGCCATTGCCGACGAGCCAGCTCAACCGCCCGAATTTCCAGGCCCGAACGTCCCGCGGCGTCGCATCATTCCCCCAGCTGGCGGCCCGCCTGACAATTTGTCAGGGCCTGGCCTGACGAAATGACCCGCTGTCACCCCGGGCCTGGAGTAGAGACCGGCGCTTTCTCTCTGCCAGGGAAGGAGCAGGCCGCGATGGGACAAGACAAGGTGGACAAGAGCTGGGGTTCCAAGGGCCTGACCGGGTTCTCCACGGAAGCGATTCTCGCCACCCTCAACCACTATGGGGTGTCGATCGATGCCGCTCAGTTCGCGTCGCAGGCCAAGGACGCCTACCCGCTGGCCATTGCCCAGGCGTGGCACCCGGCCTGGAAGGGCACCGGGCAATTCTCGCGCTTCCCCCTTGCTGCTGCGGACGAGCTCTGGCGCAGGGTCGAGAAAGACCGGTTGTCGCCCGGCGACCTGGCGCTGGCGCTCGTTCAGCTGATCCTCTCGCTCGAAGAGATGCGCACCGGCTCGGCCGAAGCGCCGATCGGAGAGCGCTTCAAGACGGTCGAGCAGCTCCTCCTCAAGCTCCCGAAGGCCGACGGCAAGCCAGACCCTCTGTTCATGCACGACCTCGTTCTTCACCTCGGGGAACGGGTCGATCAGCTCGCCTTGCTGGGCGCTGAGCTGGCGAGAGATGGCCACGTCGATGACGCCGACGAGCTGGCGACCATCGAGGAGCAGCTCTTCCCGGAGCGGTCGGGCATCTCCCGCGCTGTGATCCAGGCCGCCCAGGGAGACCGCGACGGCGCGCTCGCCCGCCTGGCGGAAATCCTCGACAAAAAGGACCTTGGCGCCCTTCGCCGCCTCGCCGTGGTCGATGTGCTGATTCACCTCGAGGCCGATTCGGCGGCGCAGGCAGAAGCTTTGAAATTGTTCCAGGAATCGCA
>JAYUUC010000119.1:0-6879 GCA_043755105.1 Myxococcales bacterium | reverse complement strand
CTCGTGGTGGGATGCGCCTCCGGTTGAAGTCCCCGTGAGGTTGCGCAGCCACGGGAACACGAACCAGGCAGGAAGACCCTCCGCCGCGCCGGACCACTCCTCGACCCGACAGTGGATTGCGCAGAAGCGGCGCCGCGAGCATGCCCAGCTCCAGGAAGCGATCCGCCGGTTCGCGGGCCGTGGCCCGTTGCGCATCTCCTCGCTCGGGGAGGTAGACGGGGCCGAATTCGATCTCGTTCTCACTTTGCTGGAGGAAGCGTTGTCTGCCCAGCGCCGTTCGGACAGTTCCCGCGCTGCGACCACCTCGAACGGTCGGCTCCGGGTCACCCTGCGCCCCCCGGAAACTGCGGACGGTAACAAGGTGATGCTCCGGACCCCCACGGGTGAGCTCCATTGCCTCGACTACGCCATCGAGGTGGACGACCTGCTCACGCTGGCGCCGTCGGTCCACCGGGAGCGTATCGGATGAGCCAGCTCCCGTCCGTCGTCGAGTCCGAGTTCTCTTCGCAGCGTGCCGCGGCCCTGCGCCATTTGCTCTCCCACCCGCTGACGCTCGCTTCGGATTTCCCCGACGTTTTTGCCAGCGTCCTGCGGCATCGCGCGTGGCTGACAGGTTGGTTTGCAGATCATCCGGGATGGAAGCTGGTGGTGGAACCCTCTGCCTTCGTGCGCCTCCACAAGGTACCGGCATCCCTGGACGCGACCCGGGGCGCCCGACTGCCTGGGCGGACCGTCTTCGATCGTCGGCGGTACACGCTCCTCTGCCTCGTGCTCGCGGCCTGCGACGAGGTCGGGCCCCAAACCACCCTCGCCAGCCTCGCGCGGCTGGTCGAGGAGCTGTCGGCAGAGGGGGACGGACTCGCGCCCTTTGATTCCACTTCCGGCCCCGAGCGGCGCGCGTTCGTGGATGCCCTGCGCCTGCTCGCCGCACTGGGAATCCTCAGGGTGCGCGATGGCGATACCGAGCATTACGCGCAGAGCCGCGAGGGTGACGCGCTGTTCGACGTCAATGAGCGCGCGCTCGCGCAGGCCCTCTCCGCTCCGACGCCTCCGGCCTTCGCGGGGGAACCTGAGCGCCTGCTGCACGAGCCCCTGCCAGAGACGGAAGAAGGAGAGCGACTCCGGCACAGACAGCACGCCTTTCGCCGGCTGCTCGATGATCCCGTCCTCTACTTCGAGGACCTGACTCCGGAAGCGCATGCGTGGGTCGACCACAGCCGTGGGTTTCTCTACCGGATTCTCGAAGACGAGGCAGGCTTCTCCATCGAGCGCCGGGCGGAGGGTCTTGCCGCCATCGATCCGTCCGGCGACACCGCAGACACCTCGTTTCCAGACGGCGGCTCGACTTCCAAGCATGCCGCCATCCTCCTCGCCGAGCAGCTCGTCCGCAGGCGAATGGCGTCGGGAGAGCGGGTGACGCTGGCCGAAGTGGTCAAGCTCACCCGGCAGCTCCACCGGGACTACGGCGAGCTTTGCCACTGGAGCAAGCAGTACCCCCCGGACGAGGAGGGATGCACCCGTCTCGCCGTGGATTCGATGGAACTGTTGGAGTGTTTCGGCCTGGTAAATTCACACGAGGGGCACTGGCGCCTCCGACCCGCCCTCGCCCGTTTCCGGCCCAGCGCCCCCACGCGGCAGGCCCGCGCAAGGAGATCCCCGTGACGACCTCACGAAAGTTGCCCACCCCCGTCGCCCCGCGCTGGCAGCTGCTGCGGGCGGGCATCCAGAACGTCTGGGAGTACGACGACCACCGCTTCGTCTTCGAGCATGGCCGGCTGATGCTCAAGGGCCAGAACGAGTCCGGGAAGACCAAGGCGCTGGAAGTGCTTCTTCCCTTTCTGCTCGACGCAAGCCTTCAACCCAAGCGCCTGGACCCCTTCGGGTCCACCGCGCGGCCGATGCGGTGGAACCTCCTCAACGACAGCAACCCGGGTGTCAACGTTGCCATCGGGTATGTCTGGGTTGAGCTGGGTCGTCTGGAAGACGGTGTCCCCTGCTACTGGACCCTCGGGGCGGGACTGAAGGCGCGGAGAGCCGCTTCTGACGTGGAGGACTGGTACTTCGCCACGCCGCAGCGGGTGGATGTGGATTTGCATCTGCTCGACGAGACGCGGGTGCCGCTGCCGAAGCCCAGGCTCGCGAGCGCTCTGGGCGAAAAGGGTCAGCTCTTCGACCGGGGCTCGGACTATCGGCGGGCCCTGAACGAACATCTGTTCGGGCTGCCCGCGGACCAGTACAGCGCGCTGGTGGATGCGCTGTTGCAGTTGAGGCGGCCACAACTTTCCAAGCAGCTCAACCCTGAAGAGCTGTCGCACATTCTCACTGCAAGCCTCCCGCCCCTGGACTCCGCGGTGATCGGGTCGCTCGCGGAGGGATTCGAAAGGCTGGACCGTCATCGCACCGAGCGCGAAGCCTTCTTTGCGAGCCTCTCGGACCTGAAGTCTTTTCTTCAGGTCTACAAGGTCTACGTCGGCTCATTCGTGAAGGCCCGCGCGCAGGAACTCACCCACGCAGAGAGCGGCTACCACGCGGCCCGCGCCGACGTCCGCAGCGCAGAGGAGAAGCTCGGCGCGGCAGATCAGCGGCTGATCGACCTGACGGAAACCCTGAGGCAGCTGGAACAGGAAGCGGTGGAGCTCGAGGGCCGGCTCGAGGCCCTGAAGTCCTCGGAGGAGTATCAGGCGGTCCAGACGCTCGACGCGGCCGAGAAGCATGCGGCGAGCGCACAGCGGTCGGCCCAGAGTCTGGCAGACGCCGCGAGCAACCTGGCCAAGATGCTGGAGCGTCTGATCGCCCGGGTCGAGGGGGCGAAGCGTGAGGCCGGGTTGGCGACCGCGGCGCTCGAACAGGAAGTTGCCCAGGCCTTGAATGCCGCGCGCGAGGCCGGGATGGAAGTACAGCACACCGCCGTGCTGGCGGCCCTGCCCCAAAACACCAGCGTCGAGGTGTTGAGCACCTCGGTCCGCTTGCGGCGGCACGCCATCACCCAGCTTGGCACTCTGGTGAGAAAGCTCGGTGAGGCAGAGCTCGCGCTGGGACGGGCGATCGACCGCCGTGTCCACGCGGACGATCGATCCCGCGCGACCCATGAGCGTCTGGCCGAGGCGGAAGCGCTGGAGGAGCGTGCGCGAGAGGCGTTCGTTCAGGACGTTCAGCACTGGGCAGAGCAGTGCCGAGAGCTGCGTCTGGACCCGAATGCCTTTTCGGACCTCGCACCCGAGGCGATGAGGCCATCACTCGCCCCTTTCTTGGCACCCGCACGGGCCGACCTCGAGGAAGCCGTCACGGTCGCGAAGGTGGCCCTTGCGGAGTCCGGCGTCCACACCGACAGCCTCCGGGCTGAGATGAAGACGCTGGCGGCCGAGCGTCACCGTCTGCCGCCCGCACCCCCGTGGCGAGGGTCGCGCGTGGACCGACCTGGGGCACCGCTGTACCTCCTGTGCGACTTCCGGGAGACGTTGGATGACGGAAGCCGCGCCGGATTGGAGGCCGCGCTGGAGGCCTCGGGGCTGCTGGATGCGTGGGTCACCCCGGACGGCCAGGTCCTGAGCGCCGAGACCTTCGACGTCGCGCTGGTGTCTGCTCCCGTGGGCGGGGTAACGCTTCTGGAGGTGCTGGCACCTTTGGGAGCGGGGTCGGTACCGGCGGAGGTGACTGAGCGGGTGTTGCGCTCCGTGGCCTGGGTACCGCCTGGAGGAAACTCGGACTGTACCGCGTGGGTTTCCGGGGACGGTCGGTTTTCACTCGGACCGCTTTCCGGTACGTACCGCAAGGGAGAGGCGGCCTTCATCGGGGCGACCGCCCGGGAGCGCGCGCGACAACGCCGGCTGTCGGAGCTGGCCCTTGAGCTCGAAGCGCTGGAGCGACTCAAACTCGAGCGAGAGACGGCTTTGACGGGCCTTCAAGCGAGACGAAGACAGCTGGAGGCCGAACTTGACGCCTTCCCGGATCTCGAGCCGCTTCGGAATCACCAGGCGACCTCCCGCGCGCGTGCCGGGGAAGCCAAGGATGCCCGGGCGGCTCAGGCAGAGGCAGAGGAACAGGTTCACAAGTTCGACCAGATTCGGGCAGAGCGGCTTTCCGCGCGGGACCGGGAGGCCACGACCCTGGGGCTTCGAGGCTGGGTGGATCGGCTGCCCGATCTCGAGCGGAAGACCCTCGAGTACGAGAGCGTGACCCTGAGGGTGGTGGGCACACACGATCGTGCCCGGGCCGCGCAAGCGCTCGTGCAGACTCACCTGAGAGAAGTTCAACAGGAACAGCTGAGTCTCGACGAGAGCGCGGCCGCCGCGAGGCAGGCGCGGGAGGACGCCCTCCGGGCCACCGCGAACTCCGACACGCTTCGAGAGAAAGCAGGGAGTACGCGCGACCAGGTGCTGGGCAAGCTGCGCGACGCAGAGCGCCGTCAAAAGGTAGTTCGCGAGGCGACGCGAACTTCCCGGGAGAACCTGGGCGTGGCGCAACAAGACATGGGGGGCCTTCGTGCCGCAGTCGACATGGCCCGGGAGACCCTGACGCGTCGAGACTCCGCCCGCGAGGAGAAAGAGCTCAGCGTCCAGGAGGCAGCTCGGCTGGGACTGTTCGCGCTGGCAGGGGTCGAACTCGACAAGGCCCCTCAGGAGTGGAGCTACACCGACGCCCTGCTCTCGGCTCGCCGCGCGGACGAAGCCATGGCCAAGGTGGACCCGTCGGAATCAGCGCGGGACCGTGCCTGGAACCGGGTGAGCGAGCGGCATCAGGAACTGATGCGAGGAATGCGCTCGGAGATCCGGATCCATGCCGAACAGCTCTCGGGCGTGACCGTGTACAAGGCGACTTTCAACGCACGCGCCCTCACCCTGCTCGAGCTCTCCGCAGAGCTCGAGGCGGACGTCGCCGCCCGCGACCGGCTGCTGGGGAACGACGAGCGCAAGCTGTTCGAGTCCTTCCTGACAGGGGAGACCCATGAGCATCTCCGGGAGAAGCTGCGGCAAGCACACGCGCTGGTGAAGCGGATCAACCTCCAGCTCGAAGCGCATCCCACCTCCTCCGGGATGCAGATGCGTCTGGACTGGCAGGTGGCGGACGAAGCGGCTCCCGGGACCCGGGAGGCGGTGAACCTCCTCTTCAAATCTGGAGGCTTCTTGAGCGACTCGGACCGGGACGCGCTGGGAGGCTTTCTGCGTCAGCGGCTCGACGAAGCTCGCTCCCACAGCGGGGCGCACTCCCTGCAAGAGCAACTGCTCACGGTCCTCGACTACCGCTCCTGGCATCGATTCCACGTCGAATTCCGATCGGCAGCGGCAGGCTGGAAGCGGCTGACCCGGAAGGTCCACGCGGCGGGCTCCGGAGGCCAGAAGGCAGTGATGCTGCACCTGCCCCTCTTTGCCGCGGCGGCCGCCTTCTATGACTCAGCGCGGAGCACCGCGCCGCGGCTGATTCTTCTCGATGAAGCGTTCGCGGGGATTGACCGGGAGACCCGCGGTCAGCTGATGGGACTGCTCGCCCACTTCGACCTGGATTTCGTGATGACGTCGTTCGAGGAGTGGGGCTTCTATCCCCAGCTGGACGGACTCTCGACCTACCAGCTCGCCCGCGAGAAGGGCATGCCCGGGGTCTATTCTGATTGGTTCATCTGGAACGGACGAGAGGCCACACAGATACAATGACCGCGGCGGAGCTACAGGCGCTCATCGAGACCCGAGGGCTCACACGGCTGTTCGAAAGGGTCCGGGAATTCATCGAATCGAGGCCACCCGGCCAGGCGCGCAGCTTCACCTACGTTGCGAGGGACGGAGAGGAAGAGCACGCCATCGCCGACCTCCATGGGTGGACCACCCTCCCGGGGCCACGGTTTCGACTCTCGCTCGACAAGCTCGATCGCGCCCTGCGAGGCAGCCGCGTCGCGATGGGCCTGGAGGAGGCAGTCGTGCTCCTCGGAGGGCCGTTGACCTACAGGGTGGACCAGCAGCGAGAGCTCGACGAGACCCGCGAGCAGCTCTGGTCCGCCGCGAGGGACCACCCGGCAACCCGGGACCGGCCTGAGCTGACCCGCTGGCTGGTTGACCTGCGCACCACGGGCCTGCTGACTCGCACCGCAAGGGCCGCGGGGATGAAAGAGCGGGCACTTCTCGAAGAGGCACTCTCGGTGGTGTCGCAGCTCCCAGCGCCGGGTTTGATGCTTGCTGTGCTGGCGACGAAAGCCAGCGGCGATGCACATTCACTCGACGCAGGACGGCCGGTGCATGGCCTGGTGCTGAGGGCAGCGGCCGCCCTCGCGGGCTGGGCAACGGTTCCCGTGCTGGCGGCTGAGCGTCGGCGGCTCTGGGCAGAGGTCGGCGTTTCCTGTGACCCCCTTTCGACCGACGTGCTCACTCTGGGTTTGGTGGCGACAGGCCCTGAACGCCTGGCGCGGCACCTGAGGGAGTCCTCCTCGGAGGGAGAGCCCAGACGCATCACCTTGCGAGAGCTGATGGGTGTCCCACTGGCCACAGCTCCCGACGCGGAGATCTTCGTCTGCGAGAATCCAACCATCGTGGCAGCAGCCGCGGACCGACTCGGGGCCCGCTCCGCAGCGCTGGTCTGCACCGAGGGCGTGCCTTCGACGGCTGCGCTGCAGCTGCTGCGGCAGCTCTCCACAGGGGGCGCTCGGGTCCGCTTCCACGCTGACTTCGATTGGGGCGGCCTACGAATCGGGAATATCCTCTCGAGCCAGCTCCGGGGCGCGACTCCGTGGCGGTTGGGTGTGGCGGACTATGCCGCGGCGACGAACCGGAGCTCCGGCCTTCTCGAACTGACGGGATCGCCCCTCCGGGCAAGCTGGGACGGGGCTCTAGAAGGCGCGATGATCCAGCGTGGAAAGGCCGTACATGAAGAACAGCTCCTGGAGTCACTCCTGGA
>JAYUUC010000118.1:0-2309 GCA_043755105.1 Myxococcales bacterium | reverse complement strand
ATTCGAGATCGAGGTCCTGATTCGATCAGCTACCTCCAGCTCGATGCCGCGGGACTCCCGGCGAAGTTGGCCCGATTGGCCGGCAGTGAAGGGTGGTGGTTCGCCTATCGCTTCGAGGCGACCGGATTGCGGCCCGAGGACCGGCTCGTTCATCTGGTTCTGCTCAAGGATCGCGACGGCAGCTATCGGGCAATGCCCGTGGCCGACGGGGAGTGCTTCCTCCGACTCGGAGCCGTTGATGAGCCGCGGCGGAAACCTCCGTCGGTGAGCGTGACCGAGGTCCAGGAGCAGGCGCTCACCGCTGCCCGCGACGAGCTCCAGCGCCAGGCCGAGCGGGAGAACGCGCTCGCCCTCGACGCCGCCCGGGAACGGGCCGACCGCTACGCCGAGGACTGTCTGCTCGAGCCGCGGGAACAGGTGGAGAAGGCTCGAACCAGCTGGGAGCTGGCCCGGAAGGCGATCAACTCGGCGGAAGACACCCAGGACCGGGCCAAGGCGCGCGCGCACTCGGAGAAGTTCGAGCGAGATTACCGCCGCAGGCTGAGCGGTCTGAGAAACGCGGAAGAGCAGCGCTACGGAGAGAAGGACCGCACCCACGCCGCACTCACCGCCAAGGCGAAGGTGGTGCTCGCCCGAACGCTGATCGGCTCAGCCTATTTCTGGCTGGCCTGAGGGCGACTGACGGAGGAAAGAGTCATCCCTCGACTTCGCCTTCGGCGACGCTCGGGACGAACGGGGGGGGCGCCGAACGGGGCGGAACGTGAATGTCATCTCTGGATCAATCCGTTCAGCCCGAGCTAAGGCCGAGGCCGGAGTCGAGGGTGGTTCCAGGCAAGGCGGACCCTCTGGACCGTCGCTGCTAGCCCTGAGTCGTGCCGGCGGCCAGCTCGATGAAGCCGTGAATCCAGATCAAATTCACCTGGTGGCAGGCAGCCATCGCTGTTTGAGTGGTGGTTTCCAGGGTGGCGTTGAAGAGCGCTCCCCGGCGAAGGAAGTAGTCGGTCACGCTTCCGTCGTGGGCGTAGATCAGCCCCTGCGCATCGGTGTGGTGGTTGACGTCCACTTCCCACTCGCGTGCCACCGGAATGTGCGCCTGGGCCGCTTCCATCAAGGGCGCGTAGTGTTCCGCGCTGCCGAACACGTAGGCATAGGTGCAGCTCTGCTCGAGAAAATCGTCCTGGTGCAGATCGAGCGAACCGATCGGCGTCGGCAGCGTCTCCAGCTCGGCCCGTAAGGCCTGAGTCTCCTGGGGACCGCCCTGGTGCACCTTCCAGCTGAGAAAAGTTTGCCCGCGCTCGAGTTCACCGGTCCACACCCCGGGGGCCAGCTCATACCGGAGGAGATCATTGTTGGGCTTCTCCACGTCCCGGTTGTAGCGGGTGCCCAGCTCGAAGCCCGACGGGTTGACGCACGGATAGATGGTCAGCCCCACTCCGCGCTTTCGGGCGTGGAGAACGATTTCGGGAAGGTATTCGGCCAGGGTGAGCGGACCCGCAGGCTCTTCACCGTGAAATCCGGCGGTGATCACCAGCCGGGGGCTTCCCTCAACCTGCAAGCGCACCAGCGGATAGTCGCGGCCCTGATGGTGAACCGACCCATAGGTCGACTGCTCGGCCAGCGACCGATGCGCCCCCATTCGGCTGAGGTAATCTGAGTAGTCCACCGGAGGTGCAGCTTACCCGGCTTTTGCCGTGCGGCAGCAGCCACCTCACGCACAACGTCGAATCGCGCTCGGCAGGACCGTCATCACGCACGGCAACCTGCCTGGCTGTTCGCCATCAACGTCCAGCAACACCGTCTCTTCGCTCTCGACTTCGAAGCGCCGACACCGCAGCGTCCGCGTGCCCGCGAGCTGAACGTGCGTTCCGTCGTAGAGGGACTTCGATTTCAGCGCGAAGTCCGAGAGCCCGAAGCCGCTCCAGAGGGTGACGTCGAAGAGCCCGTCGGCGGTGTCGGCTGCCGGAGCCACTTTCATGCCTCCGCCGAAGTAGCCGCCGTTGGCCACCGCGATGGTGGTGATCGACGCTTCTTCCGGAGGGAGCTGATCCGCAGTGAAACGTACCTTCTGGTCGCGAAACCCGAGCAGCGCCTTCACGCTGCCCACCATGAAGGACAGCTTGCCCCCGAAGGCCTTGCTCCCTGCATTGACGTTGGCGGCAACCTGTCCGCTCACCCCGAGGCTGGCCACATTGGCGAAGTAGCGCACACAGCGCGCGCCCGATGGGTCCGAGAACTCCACCTGGCCCACATCGAAGGGCTGGGTGGGCGCCGAACCGATACGGGCGATCGCCGCGTCGACGTCGAGATCC
>JAYUUC010000117.1:0-2310 GCA_043755105.1 Myxococcales bacterium | reverse complement strand
CCCTTCAAGCAGGCGACGCTGCGCTGGGCGCTGACCCCGACGGAAGCGCTCAAGGTCGCGTCGCAGCAGGTGCCGCGGTCCTTGCTGCAGAAAAATGGCGAGCCTTTCGGCGGCGTGCGCCCGCAATTCTTTGCGATCGGCGACGAGCTTCGCGCCGGCTATTTCACGTTCGTCCCCACGGTGGATCTCCGCGAGAACTGGTTCGTGGCAGTAGATGCTGCCAATGGCGCCATCCTCTGGAAGGACAACCGGGTCTTTCACAGTGAGCAGGCTCAGGTTTTTGCTCGCAGCCCTGGAGGGCTCGACGCCGGAGTCGGTGCCACCCTCCCGGTGACCGTGTCGCTACAGCACGCCGATGGCGGCTCACTGATCGTGCCCAACGACGGCGGCCACCTCGACGGCGATCAGCTCACGTCCTATGGCTGCTGTCCCAACGGCGGTTGCAGCAACGCGGCCGATGCAGGGCCGAAACGGTCGACCGGTCAGTTCAGCCTTCAGGGGGCGACGATCAACTACGACGTGGTGGTGTGCGATCGGAAGCAGCAAGCCTCCAACGACCCGATGATCAACGACGGAGGAAGCTTCGTCTACGCGCCGGTGGACCCGCCCACGCTGGTCAACGGCAAGGTCGGACCGGTCGCGCAGTCGATGCTGGCTGACTCTGACCCTTTCTCCGAGGTGCAGGCCTTCTACCAGGTGAACCAGGTCTACGATTTCATCCGCGGGCTCTCGGTGGCCGCCGAGCCGCTCTTCCCTGATGCCGGGCTGACCGGATTCCAGATGCGAGACGAGCGCGACTACCACCCTCCGCGGAAGCCGGCGGTCTGGTCGAACGTGACCTTGCCGGACTTCGAAGACATGCAGAAGAACTTCGACTTCCTCACCCGGACGGTCTCCACCAACAAGCTGTCGCGGGTGGACAACGCGGCCTTCCTGGCGAAGGAAAACTTCAGTCAGCTGGTGTTGCCCGAGTACATGCTCGACGTGGACACACTGATGATTTTCCAGGGGCCGGGAGCAGACTTCGGCTACGACGCTCCGGTGCTCTGGCACGAGTTTGGACACGGGGTGATCTACTCCACCGCGGCCTTCGACTCGTTCACGCTCGACTCGCGCTCGGGAAACAACGAGGGCGGGGCGATGCACGAAGCAATCGCCGACTACATCGCGGCGGCCTTCGGGCAGAACTCGCATATCGGCGACTACGTGGGGCCGCGGATCAGCAGCAGCAGCGGAGGCGCGCAGATCCCCCAGGACGTGGCGCTGCGCAATCTGGACAACGCTTTGAAGTGTCCCGAGGTTCTCTGGGGCGAAGTCCATCAGGACAGCCAGCACTTCTCCGGCGCGCTGTGGCGGGCGCGTCAGAGCCTGTTCCAGGGAGCAGACCTGGGCCGCACCTTCGACGCAGCGGTCTACGCAGCCCTCGTTTCGATGACCCCCAAGACCGACTTCGGACAGGCCGCGGCGCTGATCTCCGCCGCAGTGGGCGAGGCCTTTCCCAACGTGCCTCAAGCGGCGAACGAGATGGCGGCGGTCTTCGACCAGCGCGGCGTCACCCACTGCTCCAAGGTGGTGGATCTGACCGAGGTGGCCGCGCCGCTGCCGTACTTCGGAATCGGAGGCAGTCAGGCCGCAGGGCTCGCGTCGGGCACGGTGGTGCCTGGCCCCTTCCAGGTGAAGATTCATTTGCCCGAGGGAGCGACCGCGGTGCAGGTCTCCAGCAAGGCGAGCTCACCGATCTTCGGGGCAGCGACCACGGGGCTTCAGCTGCTCGCCCGGGTCGGGGGACCGATCACCTTCACCCGGACCGGGGCGACCGGGTTGAGCGCTGACGCCCAGGCAACGGGAAATGGGGCGATCAGCGGTACCACCCTGACCGCCAAGGCCACCCTCGACGTCCCCTGTGGCGGCGAGCTCTACCTCGCGCTCGGCACCACTTCTCCTGCAGGCGAGACGCTGAGCAAATTGAGCTTCCAGGTCACCCGCGCCCCCGGATGCGTCGACGCGGGACCTGTGGCTGTACCGGATGCAGGCGTTCCCGACGCGGGCCCTCAACCGGTGACGGTGAACCCGGTGTCCGATGGCGGTGCGACGGCGTCCGGGGCGGCGGCCCCCACCGGGTGCGGTTGCCAAGCTGCGGACGGTACTCTCGTGCTGCTGGCGGGCTTCGTCGCCCTGGCGATGGCCGGTCTTCGCCGGCGAAGGGGCTGAGCAGCCAGCCGTGGGGTCCCTCGACAGGCTCGGGATGAACGGAGGCGGCTTCTCGAATTGGTGTCTGGCGGCTCCAAGACGAGGAGGTCTCGCCTTGAG
>JAYUUC010000116.1:0-2313 GCA_043755105.1 Myxococcales bacterium | reverse complement strand
TGAAGATCACCGTGCCCGAGAAGGGGCTCTGCTTCGCCTTCGAGAAGCTCCTCGTGCTGGACGAGCCGCTGAATGTGCAGACCGAGTACAGCCGCGAGAAGATCTCCCGCGCGACGTAGGCCTCACCCCGGCGCTGCGCGCCACCCCTCTCCCTGATGAAACCCAGGGAGAGGGGGCGTTGGATACTCCAGTCACCGCGCTCCGTCCGAGCCCCGCCCGCCCCGTGCGAGCGGGGCTTACTCTTGGGACTTCACACCAGCCGGCGCGCCTCGCGGACGCCTTGCTCCAGTGAGGGCACCACCGCGTCGCTGAACGCCGGCGTGTTCATCTGCGCGACGAAGGTGGTCACCAGCGGGTGAAAGACCTCCTTCGGCGGCACCTTGCTGAACTTGCTCTCGAAGCTGTCCGTCTCGTCGAGGCCCGCGTCGCCGCGCAGGCGGGCGAACCAGGTCTCGATGGCGCGCTTCGGTATCAAGACGATGGTGCTCGCTGCGACCGTCCCCAGCGTCGCCAGGCGGTCCGCGGTCGTTCCGGTGTCCGCGTCCGTCACCACGATGAGCCGCCAGCCTCGGCTGGTGCTCTCGGCCTGCCACTTCGGAAACTCCTCGCGGACAAACTGCTCGGCCGAGCCCGCGCCGGGCGGCAGGGGCTCGCTGTGGTCGTCGGTGGTGGCCACGCCCAGGACCCTCAGCAGCCGCTCCACGAAGCGCCGGTGCGACTCGTCCTCGCACAGGATGACGTTCTTCATTTCGCTTCGATCCCGAGCTCGACCATCTGCGCGGGCGACAGCGCGCCCGCCGGGAACGGCGCGGCCGTGGTGAGCCCGTTCTTCCGGCTCAGCAAGATGCCGTGGCCCTTTGCCAGCAGGTTGAGCGTGGTGTGGCTGTGCGAGCTCAGGATGACCTGCCCGCCCTCGTCCTCGAGCTCCTGCTCCAGCGCCCGCAGCCACGGCTGAATCTCCGCGAGCGCCAGGTAGTTCTCGGGCTCGTCGAGGATGAGCAGGCGCTTCTGCTCCTTGGCCGCCACGAAGAGCGCGTACAGCGCGATGAGCTGCCGCTGCCCGTCCGAGAGCTCATCGAGGCTGAGCGTGAACTTCGCGCCGTCTTGCACGAAGGCCGCGTCGACCTTGAAGAGGTCCTTGGTGAGCATCTCGACCTTGAGCTTGTCCAGCCCCGGGATGCGCTCCTTCAGGTGCTTCATCAATTCAACAGTGAATCCTGAATCCGAGATCTGCCGACGCAGCCACCCGCCAATCTGCGCCATGTTCCGATCCGGCACGTCCTGCTCCGGGCCCATCGACACCTGCTTCATGATCGGAGCGACGGGCGAGGCATTTATGGATTGAGAAATCACATCAACGAATTGGCCGAGAGCAGGAAAGTGTTGAGCGAGAATGATTTGCCTGAACTTAGCGATGGGGCTCGCATCAGTCGCCACAGAAAACGGCGCAAACTGCGTGCTATCTGCCACCTCGAGTCGACCGCCTTGGCGCACGAACCTCACTAAATGCTCAGTCGACTCAATTGACTCACTGCGCACTTCAACGTCAGAAGCCCCCGAGAAGTGAAGCTCAAGCTCGTATTGGATCTCCCCGTGCTCCGGCAGGGTCACCGTCAGCTCGATCCTCTGCACGTCGCGGCTCTGAAACTTGGTCCGGCTCCCTGAAGGGAATGCATCCTTCGCCGCGACGCCGCGGAAGAGCTTGCCCAGTCCGTCGAGCACCTCGAGGACCGCCGACTTTCCCGTCCCGGCGCCGCCGATGAGCACGGTCAGGCGCTGGTCGAGCTTCAGCTCGAAGTTCACGAGGCTCTTGTAGTTGTCGACGTAGAGGCGGGTCAGCATGGCGGCACGCTACACCGGGTGTTGTGGCCTGCGCCGGGCGAGCGGTCGCTACAGACAGAGCAGTCGATGCGTTGATTGCGCGACCGAGACGCAAGACGGCGTCGTGGACGACTCGACCGGCGTGACCGACTCACACGCTGCTTCCTCGGGCTTGCTGCAACACACCGCTCTGACGACCTCGCAGCCGCCGTCGGTGAGGTCGTAGCGGCAGACCAGGTTCTTGTTGGCGCAGCCGTCGTGATTGCCCGAGGTCGTCCCACAGCCCGCCAGCAGAAGCGCCACCAGGATGGAGATTCGCATTCGCCCAACCTACCCCAGCCGCACCGCGTCCTGACCCGTAGGGCGGGCCTGCGCCGGGCGCAGGCCCTCGCGGATGACGCGCCAGGCCGCGTGCGCCGGGCGCACCTCGGCCCGGATGGCCTTCGGAGCCGCGTGCGCCGGGCGCATTGCCCCCGGACGGGGCGTGGGTGC
>JAYUUC010000115.1:0-6914 GCA_043755105.1 Myxococcales bacterium | reverse complement strand
AGGTCCACCCCGTCGATCTTGACCACGATCGCATGGCCGCCACTCAGGTCCGGAGACCCGTTGAGGAAGAAGTTGGTCCGGAAGCCGAACGCGGTCTTTCCCAATTGCTCGAGGGTAGTGGCCCAATCGGGCGTACAGATCTCGCCCTTGACGCCGTTGGTCTGGGTGACCAGCTGCGCATAGCGGCCGTCATCTGGACCGGTATCGTAAGAGCAGCCCGTCGGAGGGCTGGGATTGAACCCGACGATGGCGTTGAAGGTGAAAAGGTTCGAACGCTTCGCTCCCTTGATGTTGATGAACGAATTGTAGAAGAAGGACACCGGCGGTGCGGACTGGTCGGGAGCGTCGGAAACCACCACCACCGCCAGCTGGGCGTCGTTGCGGAGGAACCCAGCGTTCTCATTGGTAATCAGCGGCGCCGTCAACGCCTTCAAGGACGGCGAAATTCCAGTCTCGGTGCCGCTTCCATTGATGCCGACATTCACCTTGGCCTTGAACTGAGCCTCGACATTCGCACTGGTGGGGGTGAGCACCTTGTCCGGGTCCGCCGTGCCCGTCTTGAACCTGCCCTGAGGACCCGTGGAGTCGTCGTCGGTGGTGGTGACCGCGAGGTGGTAGTCGACGTTGGCCGAGGTGGCGTACTGAATGAATGAACCAAAGTTCGCCGCCAGTGACTGCTGCTTGTCGCTCATCGAGCAGGAGTCGTCGATGGTGAGCAGGATGTCCGCCTGGGGCTTGGAGTCCTGGGTGAAGACGTCGGTGTTGAGACCCACCACGTCCCCCTTGCCCTGCAAGGTCACCAGATAGGTCACGTTCTGGCCCGCCTGCACGGCGTTGAGAGCGATCGCTCCGGAGTCGGCGCCGAGGTCGATCGGCTTGTACTTCGCAGTGAAGGTGATCGGGCTGGCGCCCGAAGGAATCACCAGGCCGCCGGTGGGAATTGCCGGAGTGGAGACGAGCAGGAACTCGGGGCAGGCAACCGTGCCGGGGCAATCGGGACCGCCCGCGGGCTGGCCGGCCCCTGCCTGCATCACGAAGCTGGCCAGAGTCACCGACGACACACAGGTGTTGTAGATGGTGAAGGTCCGGGTGGCCGAGTTGCAGCCCTTCTGCACGGTGCCGAAGTCGAGGTCGTTGGGATAGATCGTCAAGCAAGAGGCGGCGATCGACGCCTGCAGCTGCACCAGCGTCTGCGGCTTGTTGGGTGAGGACATGAAGAATTCGGCCTGACCGGTGACGTTCTTGATGGTGGTCGGAACCGTCCCTTGCGGCCACGCGCGTACCGCGACCTGAAGCGTTTCGTTCGGCTGCAGTTCCTTGCTCGCGACTGAACCCGCGGGGAGGCTGAACACCGGGTCTGAGGCGGCCGCCATGTCCAGGTTCGAGAGCAGGCAAACCTCGCCGGCGTTCTGTCCCAGGTTCTTGATGGTGAAGGTGAGGTCTCGGTACGACGGAGGCGAGACCAGCCCGAAGTTCAGCGCGGTCGGGGTCACCGAGTAATTGCACGGCGGCAGCACCACCACGTCGGCCTTGACCGTGATCTTGGTCTCGGCCTCATCAGGGTCATTGGAATAGATGATGAATTCGAACTCCTTCGGACCGATGGTGGTCGGGGTCAGCCTCACTACCAGGTCGACCAGGTTCTTCCCCGCGCTCGCTTCGATCCCCACCGAGGGGTCATAGGAGCCGGGGCCGCTCACCGGCAGGTCGGCAATCGAGATCTCTGCGAGGTCGCCCTGAATCGCGGTGATTGCCGAGGTGTACGGCTTGCCCACCCCGCCCTGCCCCAACCTCAGGTTGGCTTTCAGGTCGGGGGTGACGGGCTTGGTGCCCACGTTCATCACCGTCACCTTGCGAGTCTGGAACGAGGCCGGGGTGGCTCCGGCGAAGTAGGCCACCTTGCCGAAGTTGAGCACCGGCGCGGGGACGACCTGGATGTCCGGGCCTCCACCGAAGCCCTTGAGGTCGGCGGCGCCATTGGGCTGCTTGGACAGCGTGGTGTTGAAGGTCAGGCTGCTGTTGCGCGGACCGAGCACCGTCGGCTTGAAGGTGAGGCTCAACTTCAGCTCGCCGTTCTTTCCCGGCACCACCAGCTTGGTCACGTCCTGCCCCGCTGCGGGAACGACCTTGTACTCCGCAGACGCGGTCTTGAAGTTGCTCAGGGTCACATCAGTCAGGCTGGCGTTCTTGAAGGTCAGCTCACGGGAAACGGCCAGGCCTCCCGGGGTGACGTAGCCAAAGTCCACCGGGTTGGTCCAGCTGAGCACCTTGTCGACACCGTCACCCACCAGCGAGACGACGAACTCCGGACACTCGGCCGAGGCGCGCATCTTCACAAAGGCCAGATAGGACTTGATCTCGGTGGGGCTGAAGCCAATCACCACATTGCGGCTGTTCGACGGAGCGAGGGTGACGTTGCCCCGGGCCGAGTCCGCCGCGAACGCGAAGGCCTTGTCGTCCCCCGAGGCAGAGCTGGAATAGATGTCACCGACGTTGGCGACGATCTGCTTCGGCGAAGGGTTCTTCAACTCGACGGTAATCTTCGTGATGTCGCCCTTGGCCACGGCTCCGAAGTTGAGGGTCTTGGGCAGCTCGCAGACCCCGGAGATGGCGCGGGCATGGAGAGTGATGGTCGCGGTCTCGGCGCCCGCCTCGGTGTTGGACGCCTTGAGGACCAGCTTCACCGTGTGGTCGACCGCCGGCTGGGCCGGATCCTGGGGCGAGTTGAACACCATGTCGTATTCGACGGTCTCGCCCGCGCTGACGGCCTTGGTTTCGAAGGTGACTCCAAACACCGGTGAGGGCTCGTGAGTGGTATCTCCGTCAAAGGCTTCGCCCGATTCCTTGGTCAGGCTTTCAAGTCCGATGGCGCCGCCGCGGAGGTTCTTCACCACCAGCTTCAGCTTTCCCTGCTGGCCCATGAACACGGGACCGAAGTCGTAGGTGTCGTCGCGGTTGGTGAGCTGATTGCCATCGACCTCGTACACCACGCCGATTTCACCCGGCTGCTGCTTGGTACCGGTGGTGCCGCAACGACAACCCGAGACAACCATCGCGGCGCAAACCAGCACTCCGGCAAGCCTGAGGGAGCTGAGCTTCATTGTGTGGACCATCCTTCCTGTGGCGAGGTGAGAGGCGGCCGCCCCCCACTCGAATGGGGCGCAATCTGAACGTGTCTGCGAGGGAGATCAAGACCCCGGGCGGGTTTTCAGCGGGGGTCGTCGTCGCATGGCCCAGCTACCCACCAAGAGCGAACCGAGGGAAACGAGCCCTGAAGAAGTGGAACCACAACCGCAGCCCTGGCTCGGCGTCGGCGGGACCGTCACCTCCATCGAGAAGGCCGCCAGTGCGTCGGCCCCGTCGCTGGAGTGGGCGCGCACCGCGAACGGGTAGCTGCGGCCTTCGGCGTCTAGGGCCACTTCGCCTCCCAGAGTTCCGTCGAGGTCCAACTTCAACCCCGCCGGCAGTTCGCCGCCCCGAAGTGTGAATTGAGCCGGGCGATCATCGGCCAGGGAAAAGCGGGTCGAGACCGATTGCCCCCGCAAGACCGTGGACGGCACCGAACCAACCATCGACACCACGGCAGGATAGACGCTGATCACAAACCCTGCGGAGTCACGATTGCCTCCGGCATCAGAGACCTCGAGGGTGAACGCAGAGAGTCCCGGAGCGCTGGGAGTTCCCTCTACCAAAGCTCTCTCTTCGGTGAACCGGAGCGCCATCCCCGGCGGGAGCGCGCCGCCCGTTTGCTCGAAGTGGATCGGCCTTTCAATCGTTGCCGGGTCCGCGCGCACTCTGATGTCGATCAGGTACGGCGCCCCGACGACGGCCTCAGGGAGCGGCTCGGCCAGCAGCATCAACGGGGTCGCCAGCCGCACGGCGAGGGTGAAGCTCGCTACGGCTGTCGTTCCCAGCGCATCTCGAACCTCAATGGTGAACGGAGCCGTTGCCCCGGTGGCATCACCGGTGGTGCCGGTGAGGGAACCGTCTTCGCTCAAATTCAAACCCTGAGGCAGCGCCCTGTTGACGAGCGACCAGCGGTACGGCCCCTGGCCTCCCTGCGCCGAAAGCCAGGCCTCGTAGGGCAAGCTTTGCGACAGCCGCGGCAAGTCGCCGGGGCGAATCTGTAGGGGGGTCCCGATCGGGACCACTCTCAGCACCAGCGTTGCGTCCTCGCGCTGACTTCCAGCGCGGACAGTGACGGTGAAGCCGAACACGCCCACGACAGTCGGAGTTCCCCGCACGAGGCCTCCGGCATCGAGCGTCAGGCCGGGAGGAAGGGCATTGCCCGCCACAAGTTCGAAGGTGGCGGGCTCCTGGGTTCCCCGAGCGGCCAGTTGAAAGGAATAGGGTTGCGCGACCACCGCGTCGTTCAACGGTCGAGGGACGAGGGTCAACGTCGGCGCCACCACTTCCAGCTCCGTTCCCGCGAGCGCGTTGTTGCCCTCGTCGAGCTCGGTGACCGGGCCGAAAGGTGATGTGACGGCGTTCGGTGGGTCGACCAGAACCCCGATGAAATAATGGCCCGCGGGGGTATTGGGAGGCAGCCTCACCCACTCGGTGGCCAGATCCTCCCCACCCGCAGGCAAGGTCACGGTGCCGTGATCCGTCGGAGGGCCCCCTGGCACCTCGAGAGGAAGAAGAATGTCCGCCTCGCTCACCAGCGCGTTGGCGGAGAGGTAGTACCGGTACGAAGCCGCAGGAGCGTCCCGGTTGCCGAGATTACGTATCGTCCTCGCCACCTGAAACGGCTCTCCGGCCCCGGCAAACGCCGGCCCGACCACCGTGGTGGGGGCCAGATCCGGAGCAGGCCACTGGACCGCAGTTTGCCCCGAGCTGGAGAGGTTGTTGACGGTGGTCGTCTCGAGAAAATGGCCGCCCGGGTCCGCGGCCGCCAGAAAGAAATAGGAACCCGGGATGAGACTGGCCCCCGAGGGGATTGACAGGGGTACCGGCGCGAGCAGGGTCACGGTGGCCTTCGCTCCTGGCGTCAATGTCGGCCCGGGCTGGGAGCCGATCCAGGCATCGCTGAAGGCGTTCAGGCTCGCATTGGCCGAGAGATAGAACGACACCTGGTAACCGCTGGCGGTCGCTCCCCCGAGATTGCTGACCTCGACCTGCAGGGTGACCGGCTCGCCGAAGAACACCCGGCCCTGGGTAGAGGAGACTTCGACCGGACCATTGGCAAGATCTGCCTGGCGGGCGGTGAAGCGGTCCGCGTCGACCACCACGTTGTTGGCTTCGTTCAGCTCGGCGACGACTCCCGGTGCAGGGCCGTCGAGCTCGAGCACGAAGTGGTAATCCCCTGCCGGGACGGTGGCCGGCAGCGGGAAGCTCACCGTGACGTTGGCGGACTCTCCACCCGCGAGGGCCACGGTTCCGCTGTGCACGGGCAGGTCCGCGGGATCGAAGCTGGCGTCGACCGAGAGCCAGATCCGGTAGCCGAACGTCCCCGCTGGTTCCAGACCCGCGTTATGAAAGCGGAGTGCGGTGGTCACGCCCTCGCCTGGCCCTCCAGAGGGAGGCCCGTGAATGGCCTCGGCCACCAAGTCGATGCCGGAGTGGAGCGAGGTGACGCTGACGCCGACGTTGTTCGTCTCGTCAGACTCCGCCACGGCGTTTGCATCGTCGAGGACGGCGAGCAGGTAGTAGGCGCCCGCCCCCGGCTTTGGACAGGACGAGGTCGCGGTATCCGTGGCCGTGGCCATCGCCCCCACCGAAAGCGGCCCCAGCGGAGACGGCGTCAAGGGAAGGTCGGTTCCCGGCTCGAAGGTGGTGTTGGTGGAGAGGTAGAGCCGGTAGGTGAAGTTGCTGGCCGCGGCCTGGCCGAAGTTCCTCACCTTCAGGGCCGAGTGCACTTGCAGCGTTCCAGAGGCTTCGTCGATCGAGCTCACCTCGAGTCCGGCGACGAAGAGGTCCGGTGAAGCGCCGGGCCCGAAACGGATCCGCTCGTTCGACTGGAAATCAGAAAAGCCACAGCCGGGGCTGGAACCACAGGGTTTGCCGAGCACCGCGATCGTTCCGGTCGGGTCCTCGATACCCACCCCGGCAGTGAGGGCGGCCCCGTTTCCGCTCATGGGCCCATAGAGAAATTCGATCAACCCGTCTTCCCAGAGTCGCAGCTGGAAGGTGAGTGAGTAGGTCGACAGCTGGGTCCAGTGGTTCCACTCCACCCATTCGATCGCCAGGCCTGCGCCATCAGGGCCGCTCAGCGCCTGCATCTGAACGCGGCTGGCAGGGTGGCTTCCCGAGAGGTCGTCCCACAGCGGAGCGAGCACGCCATTGGGAGGCACCGCGAAGGGCAGCGCCGAATTGGCGGGGTAGTCGCACGTGGAGCAGCTGGTTTGCTCGAGAAACGCCATCCCGTTCGCGGTGACGACCAGCGAGGTGTAGCTGCGAGCGAAGAAGGGGAACGAAAATCCCAGCGGCACCGTGGCCCGACCGTCGTCGTTGGGAACGTGCCCCTGCAATCCTACCAGCGTGGGGGCCGTGAGCACCGGATACGGTTCGCTCGATGTGCTCGCGACATAGGTCTGAGCAAGAGCAAGCCCTGGGAGGGCCACGGCGAGGACGAAGGCGGCGCGAAGGGCTTTGAGCAAGGCGAGGCGGTGCGGAAGTCGGCGTGGGGGCGGCACCTTAACCGAACGCGGCGGCAGAGGTAGGGTGGGCGCCCTGATGACCTTCGCGACCGTTTTGATCTCCGCCGGGCTGCTGCTCGGAGCCAAGCCTCCCCCGCGCGCCGAGGCCCACGAGAAGCTTCATACTCAATGCCTGCTTCAGGCCGCCGACCCCCAAAATCCCTGGGCGCTTGCCCACGGCATCACCGGTCTGGGCAAGGACTTCGCCGCCTCGGACGGCCGCCGGGCCTCGGAGGTGATCATCGGCGACTTCCTCAAGCGTGGGGGCCCACCGGA
>JAYUUC010000114.1:0-6922 GCA_043755105.1 Myxococcales bacterium | reverse complement strand
GGGTCAGCCAGCTCCCAGGTTGCGGGTGGCGCTGGTCGGCTACCGAGATCGGGGAGACGCTTACATCACCCGGCGGTTCGACCTTTCCGACGACCTCGACGCGGTCTTTCAAAACCTGCGCTCGTTTCACGCCGAGGGGGGAGGTGACACGCCTGAGCACGTCGGTCAGGGGCTCGGAGAGGCGGTCAGCTTGCTGAGCTGGAGTGGAGCCCAGGCCCCTTCGTTGAAGATGATCTTCCTGGTCGGTGATGCCCCGCCTCACCTTTACAACGATGGTTGGGACTACCGCGTGTGGGCAAGGAGGGCGCTCGAGAAGGGCATCACCGTCCACACCGTGCGCTGCGGGAATGACCCCCAGACCGAGGTCGCCTGGCGAGAGATGGCCCGGCTCGCCGACGGTTCATTTTCCAGCATCGGTCAGACCGGTTCGATGGTCGCGGTGGTCACTCCCTACGATCAGGACATTGCTCAGACCAACCGCGCTCTCGCGGCGAAGACTCTCTACGCCGGGTCCGCTCAGGCCCGTGAGCAGAGCGCGAAGCGGGTGATGGAGGTGGTGGCGATGTCCCCTTCGGCGCAAGGCGACCGTGCGGCCTACATGAGCCAGAAGACCCGAGGAGGCGGCGCTTCCACTTCCGCACCGGTGGCCGTGGCGGGCTCGGTCGACCTCACCGCCGCCCCCGCCCAACTGGAAGGCCTTGCCGACAACCAGCTGCCCGACACTCTTCGAGGCTTGAGCCCGAGCGCTCGAAAAGCCCGGGTGGAAGTCCTGGCCGGGGAACGCAGGGCGCTCGAACAGCAGGTGAGCCAGCTGGCTGCAAAGCGGGAAGGGTGGATGTCGACACACGCCGCCAAGCCGGCCGATTCCTTCGATGCCAAGGTGATGGGCGAGGTGAAGGCCCGTGCCGCCAAGGTGGGAGTTCGGTACTGAAGGCGCGAGCCTAATCCTCGGCGGGGCTTTCTTTTGCTCCGACGATTCCGCTCACCCGGTGAGGGTGGGTGTAGAGGTTGAACCGATTCCCGCGCACGAAGGCGGCCAGGGTGATGCCGATGCGGTCAGCGAGTTCCACCGCGAGAGAGCTGGGAGCGGAGACGCAAGCGACCACCGGAATCCGCGCCCGGGCCGCCTTCTGGATGATCTCGAAGCTGGCACGGCCGCTGACCACCAGCATCGCGGCCTCGGTCGAGTCGAGCTGTCGCTGGTAGACCAGCGCCCCCACCACCTTGTCCACGGCGTTGTGTCGACCGACGTCCTCGAATCCGGCCAGAACTCGTCCCTGGGCATCGAGCGCGGCAGCTGCGTGAACGCCTCCGGTGAGCGCGAAATTTTTCTGCACCGCCTCCAGCGCTTTGGCGGACTGCGCCACCCCGGCAGCTTCGATGAGGAGGGTCGACTGCAGCGGACGGCAGCTGGCGAGCAGGTCGTCGATGGTGGTTCGGCCGCAGACCCCGCAGGCCGAAGTGGTGAGCGTTCCCCGCCGGGTGGTCTGTACCCGTTCGAACGCCAGCTGCGCGCCGGGAGCGGCGATGACGTCGATCACATTGCCAAAGCCTTCCTCGCCGGGTCGGCCACAGTGGGCGACGCTGCCGACGTCGTCGATGGATTTGATTACCCCTTCGGCGAAGAGGAAGCCCACCGCGAGGCGGGAGTCGTGCCCCGGGGTCCTCATCGTCACCGCCAGCGGCTCGGCGTTGAGTCGAATCTCGAGCGGCTCTTCCACCGCGAGGGTGTCGGCGCGGGTGCGGCCCTGAAAGCCGCCGGGCGCGTCGCTCACTTGAAGGACGTCGCGGCGGCGCGTGCCCATCGTCTTCACCGGCGGGCCGCTCATTGCCAGCGGAAGATTCGCAGCGCAATCACGAAGCTGCCGACGCCCCAGACCGCGAGGACCCCCAGCTCGTTTGTGAGCGACCCGATCGACGCCCCGTCGATCATGATCGCGCGCAGGCCGTCGTTGAGCGCGGTCAAGGGCAGGAGCTTGAGCAGCGGCTGCACCACGGGCGGAAAGTTGGTGGAAGCGAAGAACACCCCGGAGAGCGCCATCAGCGGCATCGTCACCAGGTTCATCAGCCCGTTCGCGGTCTCGGTGTTCTCGGCGCGGCTTGCCACCAGCACGCCAAGCCCTGCGAAGGTGAGCGAGCCGAGCAACCCGAACAGCACCAGGCTGATCGCGCTGCCGAACACCCGGACGTCGAAGAGCACTCGGGCGAAGAGCACGAAGAAGAGGATTTCCAGCAGGGCGAGCGCTGCTCGCGTGGCGATGAAGGAGACGAGGAATTCGCCGCGGGCCATCGGCGTCGCCATCAGCCGCTTGAGCAGCTTGCCCGTTCGCATCTGCACCAGCGAGTAGCCGATCGCCCAGATGCCCGACATCATCAGCCCGAGTCCGAGCAACCCAGGAATGAGGAAGTCGATGTAGCGGGAGCCCGGCGCGGTGCGCTGGGTTCGGGTGATTTGCAGTCGGTCGACGCGGCCACCGAGCCGCTCCATCGCGTCGGCGACCAGCAGCCGCGCGGTTCGCCCATCAGGCTGGGTGGGATCGGTGATCAGCTCGGGCTTGGCACCGGAAATCACCACCACCGAGACCTTTCCCCGCCGGAGCTGGTCCTCGGCATCGCCGCGCTCGAGCTTGATTGCCCGCAGACCCTCCACCTGGTCGAGACCGGCGACGAGCGCATCAGCGCCATCGCCGGCGACCACTGCAGCGCCGAGGCGCGCGAGCTCCCGGTTGCGAAAGGCCGCTCCCAGGGCGACGGAGATCAGCAGCGGAAAGACGAAGACCCAGAAGAGTGTCGCCGGCTCCCGCGTGAGGGTTCGGGAACGGAACAGGATCAACTGCCACATACCGTTGGGGCCGCGGGAGGGTGTCATGAAGCAGGTTCCTCGCGGAGTGAGCGGCCGGTGAGGGAAAGGAAGACGTCGTCGAGCGTTCCTTGACGGGTGGCGAGGTGCTCGAGCTTCGTCCCCTCTTTCTGGAACAGGGCAAGGAGCGCGGGCAGGGCGAGGTGCAGTGCGGCGACGGTGAGCGTGGCGCCGCCGGGCCTTGCGCGGGCGGAGATCACCGAGGCAAGCGTCTCGAGCTGCTCGATCGACGGTGTGGGCTGGGCCGAGAAGTCGATCACCTGATCGCCGCCGAGCGAGCGGATCAACTCGGAGGGCTTGCCCTGGGCGACGATTCGCCCGTGGTCGACGATGATCACCCGGTCGCAGAGAACCTCGGCCTCTTCCATGTAATGGGTGGTGAGCACCACGGTGCGGCGCTGCTGCTTGAAGGCTTCGACCACGTCCCACACCGAGCGCCGCGACTGGGGGTCGAGCCCGGTGGTGGGCTCGTCGAGGAAGAGCAGCTGCGGCTCGGCGACCAGCGCGACCGCCAGCGCCAGGCGTTGCCGCTGACCTCCGGACAGCTTGCCCACGTGGGTCTTCGCTTTTTCCTCCAGATGCACCAGGCCGATCGCTGCCTCGACGGTGAGGCCGTGAGGATAGAAGCTGCGAAACAGCCGCACGGTCTCGGCGACGGTGAGCTTCTCGTAAAAGCGGGTCTCCTGAAGCGCGATGCCGATCGAACGGCGGATCTGATCCGGAGATTCCTCCCAGCGCTGGCCGAGGACCTTGACCTCGCCGCTGGTAGGTTTCTGAAGCCCTTCGAGAATCTCCACCGTGGTGGTCTTGCCGGCACCGTTGGGGCCGAGGAGGCCGACGCACTCTCCGGTTTCGATCGCCAGGTCGATGCCCGCGACCGCTACCAGGTCGTCGAACTTCTTCACCAGCCCGTTCACTTCGATCGCCAGGGAACTCAAAAGACCTCGTCCAGTCAAAGCCGCGCTCTACTTCTTCAGCAGCTTCACCAGGAAGTGCCAAGTGCTCTTGGCTTTCGACTCCGGAGTGTCCGCGGTCTGATTCAGCGCCGGAGGAATGGCATCCGCGGGGGGCACGGGCGCGAGGGTCACCGCAGGCTTGCGGCGGAGCGGATGCATCGACGCTCCGCTAAACTCGTCGTTGCCGCTGTACGACACCTGGGCTCGGGGCCGCACCTCGGCGGGAGGGCCAGGGGGAACGACGGGTACGCCAGGGGCTGCAAGGGGAGCCCCGGGCGCTGCTGTTTCGGGTGTGCCTGCCACCGCAGCGGTCGCACCTGCACCTGCCGTCGCAGCGGTAGGGGTCGCAGGTCCTTGGGCGGCGGGGGGCGCTTCAGAACTGCTGGGCGCCTTGACGGCCACAGGTCCTGGAGGGGCCGCTACCCCTTTCGGGGCACCGGGTCCCTGAGGAACAGCAGGCGCTTGAGGGACAGGGCGCAAGGGCAGGGGAACGGCCCCTCCCGCCGGCTTCGGCGCTGGGCCCGCCGGACTCTCCGCTGGGGTTGCGGGGGCGGAAACGGGCGCCTTGGCGCTCTTTTCCGGCTGTCCTTGTTTGCCTCCTGGAGGCGCGCGGTCGTTCATCTGCATGCCCCTGTCACCCCATTTTAGGGAATCGCCGCCCCCAAGTCACTCCAGGCCCGTTCGAACGAGATCCCCCTTGCTCCTCTCGACCCTGATAATAAACGCATAATTTACAATCACGTAAAATTTATACGGATAGACGCCCTGCTCGAGCCTTGGGATGAATGTGCCTTCCAAACAGCAGGGAGGCATCATGGTTCTCAGGCGAGTGCAGATGATCGGTGCGTTGGTTCTCGGAATGGGTTGCGGGGCGATGCAGCAACCTGGCGCGCCTTCAACCATGGTTCTGGATCAAAAGACAATCAGTCCGGCTCCCGGACCTCAAACGATGCATCTGACGCTGCAGTTCATGCCCGGCAAGGCGGCCGAGATCGCCGCGGCCTTCGATTCTCAATGGCAGAGCGGAGGCGACGCTCGCATCCCGCAGGTGATCTCGGTGACCGCTCACCCTCAAGCGTACACGGGAGACAGCATCGCGATCGCAGGACACCCCGAGTTGTACAAGGTGGGCGATGCCATCCAGGTGGAGTTGCAGGCCAATTTGCAGTCGCCCTATCCCCAGGAACTGGCCACCCTGAAGGCCATCTTCGATGGGCTCACCCAGGCCCAGCAGCAGCCGTTCTATCCGGGCCCGAAGCCGCAGAACGCGATCGGCGTTCAGCGCAGCTCGGCCTCGGGCGCCATCGTCTGTGTCCACTACAACCCTTCCTCCGGGTCTGGTTACTCGTGCGACTTTCAAGGCGCGGTGGGGGCGATGCTGGTCGACGGGCTGCCCTGACCGAGGGTGCGAACTGCATTCCTGCAGCTTGACACTCGAAGACCCCGGGCGCTAAGGCCGCGCCCTCGAAGCCCGTTCGGCCGGAACGGGCTCTGACTACTTTTGGGGGCTCATCCATGCGTCAACGAATTGCGCTCATCACCGCCGTCGTGTTCCTGGGCTGTGGAACTCCGGTCGGAAGCAACAACGAAGGCACGCCCGACGCTGGGAGCCCCAGCAGCTTCCCGCCGCTCGGCAGTTACCCGCAAGGGATGGTCATCGAGACCGACTTCAAACCCAATCCGCAAGGATTTGCATTCCAGAATTTCAGTGCGCCGCCGACCGGTAGACCGTCTTACACCCTCGCCGAGGCCAGGGTGATGTTCGGCGACGCCGCCATTTGCGAGGGCGTGTCGGGCGGGCAGTGCAACGCCAAGCCCATCGCGGCCCAGTGGGTCGAGATGATCAACAAGAAGGTTGCTATTGGTCATTGCGAAGGGTTCGCCGTGCTCTCGGCAAGAATGTGGAAGGGGCTGGACAAGGCTTCCGATTTCGGAGGCCAGACCGCCTACCAGCTGCAGCCCACCGATGAATTGGTGCGCAAATTGGGTCTGTACTGGGCATATCAATTGACGATGCCCACCGCTGCCAAGCGCAGCGAGACGGTTGGTCAGAAGACCCCCAGCGAAGTGCTCCAGGGAATCATTGCGGCCCTCGGAAGCGGTGCCCCGGATCCGATCACCCTCGCTTACTTCCAGGAAGGGAAGGGCGGCCACGCTGTCACTCCCTATGCGGTCAAGAAAGAGAGCGACACCCTGTTCAAGGTGCTCATCTATGACAACAACTACCCAGGTGAGGAAAAGGCCGTCGATTTCGATACGGCGGCCAACACCTGGAAGTACGCACTGGGCTCGCTCAATCCGGGACAGCCGGCCGAGGCTTGGGGCGGGGACGCCCAGACCAAATCGATTGGCTACACGCCGCTCTCTTCGCGGACCCAGGCCGTATGTCCCTTCTGCGATGAAGCCGGTGCGGCGCAGCTACGCCAGGTGATTCTGGCCGGTCATGCCCATGCGCTGGTCAAGGAGGGCGCGTCACGGATTGGCTACGACGGGACGACCTTCGTCAACGAGATGGCGGGGGCAACGATGTCCGTTCCGGCAGGAGGGCGGGCCCAGTTCACCGAGCCGGTGTACTTCATCCCCGTGGGCAAGGCGGTGGAGGTCGTTCTCGACGGCGCCAACGTGTCCGCTCCTGACTCCGAGGAACTGGCTGTCTTTGGAGGCCACACCGCCGTCGACATCAGCAACCTGCACATCGGCACCCGCAAAGAGACCCTCACTCTCTCCGCTGATGGCGACTCGGTGTCCTTCAGCCCCGGCGCGGAAGAGCGGCCGAAAATCGCGCTGTCCATCTCCCGCGACGGCGCCGATTACCGGGTGGAGGTTTCAGGAATTGACGTCACCGGTGATGCCCACATCGACCTCAAGCTCGACGAGGCGACTGGCCGGATTGCGATCAGTGATTCCGACGGTGCGCCCGATACCTTTGGCGTGAAAATCACCCGCACGTCCGACAGCAGCGTCGATGAATTCACTCACGAGGGAATCGCGCTCGGAGCCGATGCAATCGACTGGCTGGACTTCGCTGCCTGGAACGGCACCGGGCCGATGAACGAAGAGATTGATTCCAATGGTGACGGGACCGTTGAACAGACGGTGGCGCTCG
>JAYUUC010000113.1:0-2318 GCA_043755105.1 Myxococcales bacterium | reverse complement strand
ACTGGGCGGTCCCCAGAAGCAGCCAGGGCGCGAGTAGCTCTCCTCGCACCACCGCGGCACCGCGCAGGGGCAAGGTGCGGAGAACATCGACGTTGGGGAGGTCGAGCCGCAGATCGAGGTGAACAAATACCGGGCCCGCGAGCGCGCTGCCGAGGGCGAAGGCGAGACAGATGCCGGCAGCCATCGACCAGAGCCCGCTGGAGCGGACGGTCCAGCCGGTGATCAACAGCGGCGCCGCCACTCCGAGAATCATCGGCAAGGCGCGCTTTTGAAAACCCCTCCGCGCGGAGAGCGCGTTCTTCCATGCCAGTGCCTGCTCAGGTCGGCCGCGTGGCGCCAGGCGGAAGGAACGAAACCGGCGCCGGGGAGAAGCCGACCCGGCGATGATCTTGGAGCCACGAGCGCTCCGGCGCTGGGCGAGTTCGATCGCTGCGTCCTCGAACGAGACCTTGCTCGAGACCACCCAGAAGTAGTGAGCGATTCCCAGGAGTATCGCCGCCGGCAAGGCGCGGACGAGCGCCGGAGTATTCTCGGCCAGCTGCAGCTGGAGGAAGGCGCGCAGCGGGGCCAGCACCCAGGCCAGCGGCCGCGTCTCCACTGCGCTCTCCGCCCACTGAAGCAGGGGGTCCGGTTCGAGTGCGGGTAGCGGCGGCAAGCGCCACACCCCATAGCCCACCATCGACACCGCCCCGGCGAGGACCGCCAGCAGGGGAATGCGGCGCCGCAGCCCGACCCAACCGTTCTCGAGCAAGCTGGCCCGCGTCAGCGCTACCCCGCTGGCGTGAAGAGAAAAGAGGGTCAACGTCAGCCACGAGGCGGCGATCGCCAGCCCCAGGGGGATGCCCGGCCGGCGATGAAAGATCAGCGCCAGCACCGAAGCGCCCAAAAGCGTCCGGACCTGACTGCGGAGCAACTTGTAGTGCAGTAAGCCCCTCCGAGACGTCGGGGCCGGAAAGAGGAACTGGACTTCGGCCTCGGTGAAGGCGAGCGCGGGCACGTCCTTGCCGATGATCCAGAGCAGAACGATGAGCACCCCGAGAATCGCCAGCGCCGCCAGCTCCACCTCGGCGGAGACCGCGGGCGAAGGGGGAAGCGCCCGGCTTCGCCCTCGCAAGGTCCAGAAGTAGAACAGCACCAGCACGGTGCCCACCAGGTAGCGCGGCTGGCGCAACCGCTTGAACTGGCGCACCACCCGATTGCGGGTTCCCGCCAGCACCAGAAAGACGGTTGCGTTCGCCAGTCCCATCGAAGCCTTCAGCGCTCCGCCGGGCCGGTGATGGCGACGAAGAGGTCCTCGAGGCTGAGCGCGGCGCCGCCGGTTCCGCCTCCTAGCTGACGGCGAATCTCGTCCAGCGTGCCGAACGCCACTGCGTGACCGCCGGAGATGACCAGGATTCGGTGGCAGAGCTCTTCGACCAGAGGCAACAGGTGAGACGAGAGCATCAGCGTCGCGCCCGCCTCGGCACGCTGCCGCAGCGACTGCTTCATCTTCCGGATGCCGAGCGGGTCCAACCCGGTGAGCGGCTCGTCGAGAAAGAGCACCCGCGGCTGGTGGAGAAAACCGCAAGCGATGGTCAACTTCTGGCGCATGCCCCGCGAGAGCTCCTGGGGGAAGGCGTGCTCCTTCCCTTCCAGTTCGAGCTCATCGAGCAGCGCCCGGGCCTTCTGTTCCCAATCCTCGACGCCGTAGAGGCGAGCGATGAAGTTCAGGTGTTCGAGCACGGTGAGCTGATCGAACAGCCGCGGCTCGTCGGGCAGAAAGGCAAGTTGTGCTTTCGCCCGGACCGGGTCCTTGAGCAGATCGATGCCGCCGACATGAATGGTGCCGGTGGTGGGAGGAATGACCCCACTGAGGCAACGCAAGGTGCTGGTCTTTCCAGCGCCGTTCGGTCCGACCAATCCGACCACTTCGCCCGGAGCGAGCGCAAACGACAGCCCGGTCACCGCGAGCAGCGCGCCGTAGGTCTTGCTGAGTCCCTGGACCTCGAGAGAAGGATTTGGGCTTAGGATGGGAACCATGGTTCAGCTTCTTGCCATGATTTTTAGCGCGCTCGTGGCCTACCTGCCCCATCTGATCTTCGGCGACAGCCTCTCGTTCACCGCTGACTTTCTCTCTGGAACCATACTGGGAGGCATCGCCTACGTCGCTGGGGTCTATTACCTGAAGAAGTGGAGGGGAGACTTTTAAGGGCGACCTGCACTAGCACCCGCCCCAGCCCCCCGTTCATCCCGAGCGTCTCATGATCCTGCACATCTTTTCTGGGCAGATCAGGCGTGATCTAAGCCGTTCATGATTTCGAAAGTGCGCGACGCGATTG
>JAYUUC010000112.1:0-6931 GCA_043755105.1 Myxococcales bacterium | reverse complement strand
CCTGGCCTGGTACGCCTGGTGGGGACGGGCGTGGGACGTCAGACCAGCCGCGAGAGCTTGATGGCGCTGATCGATGCGGCGAAGACCAGCATCCACGTCCAGATGCACCAGTTCGACTCTCCGGAGATCGTCACCGCTCTGGCCGCTGCGCGAGACCGCGGCGTGGAAGTGAAGGTGCTCCTCGATCCGGGAGACATGAGCCGCTTCGTGCCGATCATCCACATCGGGCCCAAGGGCGTTCTCAACGCCGACTCGCGGAAGCGGATGATGGACGCGGCGCTCGACGTTCGCCTCTACCACACCACCGATGAGAGCACGACCAACCACATGAAGGTGATGATCGTCGACGGCAACAAGCTTCATGCCGGGTCCACGAACTGGGCGCTGGGTGGGTTCGAGTACGTGGCGGAGTCGAACGTGGAGATCTACGGCGGCCGCGCCCCGGGGCAGGCCGAGGAGATGTTCCTGAAGGACTGGGCCGGGTCTGACCCCGCGCCCGCGCCGACTCGGTTCGCTCTCTTCGCCAACCACGTCTACGACAAGATCAGCACTCCCAAGAAGGCCAAGGAGTAGCGGGAAATCGGGGGCCGTTTTCGCAACGAGCGGGCACGGGCTTCCTTCTCACGGGCTATACCGGTACCAGTTGCTCGGCGACCTTTTCCAGGTCCTCGAGCGACTGCACCGTCACCACCTGGTGGCAATGGCGCGCGTAGGCGTTCATCACGCTGTCGCCAAAGCCCCAGGAGCGGCGGTCTTCTGGACAGATCCAGAGCAGTCGCTTGCACTTGCGCTTCAGGTCTTCGAGCGCCCAGGCGTTGACCGCGTTGTAGTTGTTACGGCCATCGCCGATCACCATCACCGTGGTGCGGCGGGTGATGCTGCCGAGGTGATCTCGGACGAACGAGGCCAGCGCTCGGCCGTAGTTGGAATTGGAGTGGAGCGAGATGGCTTTCCCTGCCGTGGCGAGGTCGATCGCCTCTTCCACGTTGGCGTCCTTGAAGTAGGCGGTGACCTCGCCCACATCCGAGACGAACACGAACGAACGCACCCGGACGAAGAGCGACTGCAAGGTGTGGGTGAACAGCAGCATCATCCGCGAGGCGTTGCGCACCGAGTCCGAGACGTCGCAGAGCACCACCACCTCGGGCCGTTCTGGACGCCGCGAACGGAACAGCGGCACCATCGGCACCCCGCCCCAGGTCATGTTCTTTCGCAGCGTTCGCCGGACGTTGAGCGCGCCTCGCCGCCGCGAACGCTGCTTGCGCACCAGTCGGCTTTTCAGTTTCTCGGCCAGCTTGCGCACCGACGCCTGCGCCTTCTCGACCTCGGCGGGGCTGAGGGTGTGGAAGGAGCGCTCCGAGAGGGCTCCGTCGCCCCGGCGCTTCAGCCGAGCCTTCGACTGACGGTCGACCTCGCGGCGGGCGGCCTCCTCCACCTGGCGAAGCGCTCCCGAGAGATGGCGAGAGACTATCTCCAGCCCCTGGGCGCTCACCCCGCGGGCCTTCAGCTCGGACTCGAGGGTGTCGATGTCCTTGCGCATCGATTCGCCTCCCGCGGCCGCGAGCATTCTCCGCGAGAAGAAGCCGGCCTGGATCGGGCTCTCCATCTGCGAGAGGTCGAGCTGGAGCGTGGCGCTGCGAAAGATGTGCGCGAGCCTCGCCTTGTCAGCGCCGAGCGCCGCCTGGGACAGAGGCGAGAGCTGATTGAAGAGTCGGTTGACGGTGGCGAGCACCATGGTGAGCTCGTCGCCTTCGAGCAGCCCCTGCTCCTGGATCTTTGCCAGCAGCGAGGCGTCGATCGCCTCGAAGGTCCTCGCCGCTCCCGAGAAGTAGAATTCGAAGGCCCGAGCGAACGGCTCGCGGTCGAGCTCGCGCTTGCACATCGTCGCTTGAAGCACCGCCTTGAACAGCCGGCGGTCCTCGAGGCCAATTTCCGCCGAGGCCCGGAGCGCATCGTTGACCTCGGAGGGACTGACCCGGACCCCGTTTTGTCGCAGCACCTCGGCGAAGTCGACGATGCGGGCGTCCATCGGGTGCGCTCAGCGCGAGATGCGCTCGAAAGCCATCACCGCTTCGACGTGGCGGGTCTGCGGGAACATGTCCACCACCTGAACGCTCGACGGTCGATAGCCCGCAGCCTTGAGCTCGGACGCGTCGCGGGCCAGCGAGCCGGGGTCGCAGGACACATACGCGACCTGGCGAACGCCGAGGCCCCGGGCCCACTGCGCCACCTGGGCCGCGCCGGCGCGGGGGGGGTCTAGCAGCAGCCGCTCGAACCGACGCCCTTCACGGATCAGCCCCTGGCACACCTTGTCGGCATCGCCCTGGACGAAGCGAACGTTGTCCAGGTGCCCCTCCTGGGCTCCGCGCTGGGCAAGCTCGAGCGCCAGGCCCGACGACTCGACCGCCAGCACCTCGGCCGCGAGCCCTGCGGCCGCAAAGGTGAGGTTGCCGTTGCCGCAGAAGAGCTCGAGCACGCGGTCGTTGGGCTCGGCCGCCAACGCTTGCATCGCCGCAGCGACCAGGGCCGCGTTTCCGTCCGCGTTTGCCTGCACGAAGCCATCGGGGCGAAGGTAGAGAGGCACCTCGGGGTAGAGCGGCGACATCGATCGGAGCGCTGGCTTCCCGAGCAGCTTGAGCGGGCCCTTTTCGGGGACGATCACGGCGCCCCGCAGCGAGCAGCCTCGAATGGCCAGCTCGCAGGCAGCGACGTGACGCTCCCGCACCTCGCCCTTGACGTAGACGGCGAACGAGACCCGCTCTTCCTCGGCGAGCAGGTTGACCGAGATCACATCCTTGAGCATTGGGGCGAGGTGAACGGCGAGCTCTCCGGGAAGCTTCGCCAGGGGGTCGCTCAGGGCGGGACAGACGGCAACCGGCACCCGCGCGTGGCTCTTGCGGCCGAAGAAACCCAGTGCCCCGTCGGCGGTGTGGAGCACGGCGCGGCGCCGGTAGCCCCAGGACTTGGGCGAAACCACCGTCTCGTGAACGAGGAGTTCACCCCGGGCGATTCCACCCAGGTGCTCGAGCGCAGAGAGGACGATCTCCAGCTTGGCTTCTCGCTGCAGCCGCTCATCTGCGTGCAGCCAATCGCAGCCCCCACAGGTACCCGCGAGCACGCAACGGGGCTCTCGTCGATCGGCGCTGGGGGTGAGAATCTCGATCAGGTCGCCTCGGAGGATCTTCCCATCGGGCACAATTTCCGCCACCACCCGCTCGCCCGGAAGCGCGCCCTCCACGAACACAGTCCGTCCCTCGTGGGTCGAGACCCCTTCCCCCAGCTTCGACAGACGATCGATGGTCAGCTCGGTGCGCATCGGCCTCCGTAACGCAACCCCGAAGGCCGTGGCTACTTCTTCCCTTCGACCAGATCCGGAAGTTCTTTGCGCAGGCGCTCGACGAAGCGCTCGATGCGGGCCCGTTTCTCTTCGTCGACGTCGAGGAACTCGAGCCCCATTCCAGGGACCTGGTTCGACGGGTTGTCGAACTCGTTGACCCGGGTGACGCGGCCGCTGAGATCGAAGGGAAACGCGGTGTCCGGCAGGGAGATGATCAAGCGAACGGTGGTGCCCACGCTGAGTGGGTTGCGGGTGTTGATGAAGATGCCGCCCCGCGAGATGTTCACGGCCCAGTCGGTGATGAAGCCATCCACGGTGCGGTAGGCCACCAGCAGCTCGTGCTGAAGCCGGTCGGCTTTCCGCGGACGCTTCGATTTTTCGGCCTTCTCGGGCATTGGCCTGTGACTATAGCACCGGTTTCACACTTGCATCTGCTTCACGTCCGGCGGGACGATCAGCCGGGGTTCGGTCAGCTTTTGAACCTGTTCCGGACTGACCCCGGGGGCCACCTCTCTGAGAAGCAGTCCCCGGTCGGTGACCTCGATGAAGGCCAGGTCGGTCACGATGTAGTGAACGCACCGCCTGCCGGTCAGGGGCAGCGAGCACTCCTTGAGGATCTTCGGGGTGCCTTCCTTGGTCGCATGGTCCATCGACACGAAGACCTTCTTCGCCCCGATCGCCAGGTCCATCGCCCCGCCCATGCCCTTGACCACCTTGCCGGGAATGGTCCAGTTGGCGAGGTCGCCCCGCTCGCTGACCTCCATCGCGCCCAGGACCGCGAGGTCGATGTGGCCGCCGCGAATCATCGCGAAGGACATCGCCGAATCGAAGAAGGCCGCGCCCTTGATGGCAGTGACAGTCTCCTTGCCGGCGTTGATCAGGTCGGGGTCTTCCTGGCCTTCCAGCGGCCAGGGCCCAATGCCCAGCAGGCCATTCTCGGAGTGAAGGAGAATGTCCATTCCCGGGGGTATGTAGTTGGCGACCAGGGTAGGCATGCCAATGCCCAGATTGACGTAGTAGCCGTCGCGGAGCTCCTGGGAGATTCGCTGGGCGATCTGCTCTCGGGTCAGTGCCATCGGTCTTACGCCCCCTTCCGGACAGTCTTGCGCTCGATCCACTTCTGATAGTTCGTTCCCTTCACCACTCGCTTCACGAACACCGACGGGACGTGAATCTGGTCCGGGTCGAGTTCACCCACCTCGACGAGGTGCTCGACCTCGGCAATGGTCACCCGGGCCGCCATGCACATCAGCGGCGAGAAGTTGCGGGCAGTCTCGCGGAAGATGAGATTGCCCCAGCGGTCGCCCTTCCACGCGCGGACGATGGCGTAGTCGGCCTTGAGCGGCTTCTCGAACACGTACTCCTTGCCGTCGATGGTCCGCACTTCCTTGCCGTCGGCGATCTTCGTGCCCACTCCGGTAGGGGTGAAGAAGCCGCCCAACCCGGCGCCGCCGGCGCGAATTCGTTCCGCCAGCGTGCCCTGAGGGTTGAGCTCGACCTCGAGCTCGTTGGAGAGGTACTGGCGCTCGAACTCCTTGTTCTCGCCGACGTAGCTGGCCACCATTTTCCGGGCCTGCTTCGACTTCAGCAAAATGCCCAGCCCAAGATCGGTGGTGCCGCAGTTATTGGAGATGAGGGTGAGGTCCTTCACTCCCTTCTTGTGGATCGCGGCAATCAAGTTCTCGGGGTTGCCGCAGAGACCGAAGCCTCCGCTCATGATCACCGCGCCGTCGGGAATGTCGGCCACGGCCTCGTCGGCACTGTTCTGGAGTTTGTTCATTCGGGAGATCTCGGGGGCTAAGGGGCCTTGAGAAACGTTTCAGCGCTCGATCATCATCGCGATGCCTTCACCGCCGCCGATGCAGAGCGAGGCGACCCCGCGCTTCTTCCCGAGGTCCTTCATCTCGTGAAGGAGGGTCACCAGCAACCGGGCACCGGAGGCGCCGATCGGGTGCCCGAGGACCACTGCCCCGCCGCGGACGTTCACTTTCGACGGCTCGAGCTTGAGGATCTGGTTGTTGGCCATCGCCACGACCGCGAAGGCCTCGTTGATCTCCCAGAGGTCGACGTCCGAAGTCTTCAGCTGGGTCCGGTCGAGCAGCTTGTTGATCGCATCGGCCGGAGCAATGGTGAACTCCGCCGGCTTGCGGGCAGCGCTGGCGTAACCGGTGATTCGCCCGAGAATGGTGCGTCCCTCTGCCTTCGCCCGCTCGGCGCTCATCAGAACCAAAGCAGCAGCGCCGTCGTTGATCGACGACGCATTGGCGGCAGTGACGGTACCGTCCTTCTTGAACACCGGCTTGAGCGAGCCGATCTTGTCGGTCCGCGCATTCTTGGGGCCTTCGTCTTCCGACACCTGGATCGCGTCGCCCTTCTTCTGGGGGACCTCGACTGGAGCGATCTCGGCCTTGAACGCCCCTTCCTTCTGGGCGCGAATGGCGCGGTTCGTCGACTCCACCGCGTACTCGTCCTGCGCGGCGCGGCTGAACTTGAAGTCAGTGGCGCAACCCTCGGCGCAGCTGCCCATGTGGACGTTGTCGTACGGGTCCCAGAGGCCGTCGTGGACCATCGCGTCCTTCATCTCCACCGTGCCCATGCGGGCGCCGCCGCGCATCGAAGTCGACAGATACGGAGCGTTGCTCATCGACTCCATGCCGCCGGCCACCACCACGTCGGCGTCGCCGAGCGCGATCATCCGCGCCGCGTCCACCACCGCTTGCATCCCTGAACCGCACACCTTGTTCACCGTCACCGCGGGGACCGAGTGGGGCAGTCCTGCAGCAATCGACGCCTGACGCGCGGGCGCTTGGCCCACGCCCGCCTGAAGGACGCAGCCCATGATCACGCTCTGCACCTGATCGGGGGCGACGCCTGCTCGCTCCAGCGCTGCCTTGATCGCCACCGCACCGAGCTTGGGGGCGGTGAGGCTGGAGAGTGAGCCCTGGAAGGCTCCGATCGGGGTCCGAGCTGCACCTACAATCACCACGTCGCGCGCCATCGGTCATCTCCTCGCAAGGCCCAATGCATCACGGCCGAGCGCAGACTTATCCTCGGCGGCCTCGGCCGGGTCAATACCGACGGCTGGATGATCTGCCGGACGGATGTCTCGGTCGGGCATCCTTCCGGTCCTCACCGTTCACCGCTCCCCGTTTAGGCCGAGCGTAGGCCGCCAGGCCGTAGCCGAGGGCGGTCCCTCGACTCTGCACCTTCGGTGCGACGCTCGGGATGAACGGTTGGGTGAGTTGGGGTGGAGGGCGAACTCGCTCCCCTTACAGCGAGAAGGCCGCCAACCCCTTGCGGAGCTGGCGGCCTCTCTTCAAACCTTAACTTCGAAGCTGATTACTTCTTCAGCTTGTTCGCCATCACGTCGCCGAGGCGGGCCTTGGAGCCTTCCGCCTGCTTCCGGAGGTACTCGCGGTAGTCATCTTCACCCTCGTGGAGCAGCGCCTTGATCGAGAGCGCCACCTTCCGGTCCTGGGTGTTGATGTCGATGATCTTGACGTTGACTTCCTGGCCCTCGGTGAGCGCGTCGCGGGGATTCTCGACCCGCTCTTCCTTGATCTCGGACACGTGCACCAGACCTTCGATGCCCGG
>JAYUUC010000111.1:0-2323 GCA_043755105.1 Myxococcales bacterium | reverse complement strand
CTTCGTTCGCTGTCCCCGGCCGGAACACGGCTGGGCCTGGAACCCACTCACCAGGCGCTCACCGCGATCGGGCACCCCGAACGGGCCTATCGCACGCTCCACGTCGCGGGGACCAACGGCAAGGGTTCCACCTGTGCCTTCGCTGCTTCCTGCTTGCGAGCCCAGGGGTACCGGGTCGGCCTTTACACCTCGCCCCATCTGGTCCGGCTCAACGAGCGCATCGCCGTTGACGGGGTGGACGTGAGCGACGCCGAGCTCGCCGCCGCGGTACTCGAGGTGACCCGCCGGTATCCCGAGGCACTGGCCACCCCGGCGCCGCTGACCTTTTTCGAGTTCACCACCCTGGTGGCGCTGTGGCACTTCGCCGAGCGGAAGGTCGACGTCGCGGTACTCGAGACCGGGCTCGGAGGTCGGCTCGATGCCACCAACGCGGTCGCCTCCGATGTCACCGCAGTGACCTCGGTCTCGTTCGACCACCAGGAGTATCTCGGCTCGACGCTGGAACAGATCGCGGCGGAGAAGGGCGGCATCTTCAAGGCCCGGGTGCCGGCGGTGGTCTCCGCGCAGCAGCCCCAAGCGCTCGCGGTGTTGCGCCAAATCTCAGCCTCGGTGGGCGCTCCGATGCTTTACGAAGGCGAGCAGTTCGCGCTGGCGGACGAACCCGGGCAAGGCCTCTTTTACCGCAGCGCCCGCAGAGCCCAGCCTCTGGGCCCGATCGTCCTCGGACTCGAGGGGCCCCATCAGCGCCACAATGCCGCCACTGCGCTCGCTTGCCTGGAGCAGCTTGCGTCGGTGGGGCTGAAGGTCGAAGACGAGGCGCTGCTGCGAGGTCTCGCCCAGACCCGCTGGCCGGGTCGGCTGGAGCGGGTGGCCGCTCATCCCGAAGTGGTGCTCGACGGCGCCCACAATCCGGACGGTGCCCGGGCGCTCGCGGCCGCACTGGTCACGCTGACGCCAAGGCTGCCGGTGGATCTGGTCTTCGGGGTCCTCGCAGACAAGGACCACGGGCCGATGATCGACGCGCTGTTTCCGCTCTGCCGTTCGGTCCAGCTCACCCCGGTTCCGAGCCCGAGGTCGCTCGACCCCGCGGCGCTGCTGCCCGCGGCGCGGAAAAGGTGTTCCCAGGTCGCAGTGCATGCCACGCCCGCGGACGCGCTCATGGCGGCACGGGCGATCGCCGGAGCCGAGGGGAGGGTGGTGGTCGCGGGGTCGCTCTACCTGATTGGCTGCGTTCGCCCGGTGTTGACCCCGGGTTGACGAAACCTTGGCTGGAGGGCCGACGACCCTTAGATTCAACAGGATGAGGATGCCCGTTCCGGACAGCGCGCCCCCGTTGGGAAGTCCGACGGTGGACGAAGTCGAGTTCCGGTCGCTCTACACCAAGACCAAGTATGCGGTGGAAACCGCCGACGGCTGGACGCTGGTGATCAGCCGCTACCGGCCCAAGCCGCAGGCCTTTCCGCAGCCATTCTTCGGAGAGCCTTTGTTGCTGGTGCACGGTTTCTCGCAGAATCGCCATGCCTGGACCTCCGGCGAGTTCGTGAAAAACCTGCTCTTCTTCGGGGTGGACATTCACATTCTCGAGCTGCGTGGACATGGGAAAAGTTCGCTCGAGCTACAGCGCGAGCGCGCCCGGCGCTTTCACCGCGAGCCTCCCACAGACCTCAACTACGACTGGGACATCGACAGCTATTTTCTCTACGACCTGCCCGCGGCGGTGGCGGGGGTGAAGCGAATCACCAAGCGGAAGAAGATTTTTTTCTGTGGCCATTCGATGGGCGGCATCCTCGGGTACGGCTACGCGGGTATTCACGACGACTTCGAAGGGCTGATCACCATCGGCTCGCCCGCAGACCTGGGCAGGGGATTCTTCCTTCTGCGCTTGCTTGCCCGCTCGGAAACCCTGGTGGGAAGGGCCGTGGACCTCACCCTTGCGACCGTGAACGCGCAGCGCTCGGTGGCGAGGGCGGGGCAAAAGCTGGTCGCCTCGGCGCTGAAGAAGCTGAAGGTCAAGGGCAGCAGCCGCTGGGAACCCGGGCCTGCCAAGGAAAAGCTGGAGTACCGCTACGTGCCCGTGGACGCCTGGCTGAAGCTGGCCTCCAGCCTGCTCGACCGCACCGATGGTAACCCGCTGGTGGAGGCCGTCACCGGCAGGGTCAACCGACTTTCCAACCCCTCGCGGGTGAGCGGCGCGGACATTCGCTGGCTGCTGCGCGAAGGAGGGGAGCGCGAGCCCCGCAAGGTGATTGATCAGTTTGCCACCTGGATCCGCAAGGGCGAGCTGCGCTGTTACCGCACCGGGTACGACTTCAAGCGCGGCTTC
>JAYUUC010000110.1:0-6954 GCA_043755105.1 Myxococcales bacterium | reverse complement strand
GCGGGAGCGAGCGCTGGCGCGGTGGCAGTGACGGTGGTCACTCCCCGCGAGGAGTGGACAGTCCGCGACGGCTTCACCTATGTCGACCCCGCGGGGCCCTTCGCGCTCTTCGGGGTGTTCTCTCACGTCGGGCCTGCGGCCGGCGGCAACAGTGTCACGCTGACCGGGCAGGGTTTTCCGCCGGGTCTCACCGTGACCATCGGGGGACAGCCCGCGCCGGTGAAGGCCCAGAGCGCCACCACGGCGGTGGTCACCGTGCCCGCCCGCGGGGGCGCGCCTCCGAAGGCAGACGTGGCGGTCAGCTCCAACGCCGGAAACGCGACCCTGCCGGGGGCGTACACCTATCGAATCTCGCTCCAGGCGGTGGCCCCGAGCGAAGGGCCCTCCACGGGAGGAACGGCGGTGACGGTCACCGGCGCCCAGCTGCCCGCGGACGCGGAAGTGTATCTGGGGGCGCTCGCGGGGACCTTGACCGCTCCGGCGACCGAGACCCAGGCGCAGCTGACCACCCCGCGAGGCTCGGGCGGCGCTCCGAGCGACTTGCGGGTGCGGGAAGCGGCTGACCCGGAGAACGAAGCGGTGTTGCCGGCGGCGTTCACCTTCAACGAGCCGGTGTCGATCGGCAAGGTGCAGCCCGACCGCGGGGCGATCGCAGGCTCGACCCTGGTGACCGTGCTCGGCGCCGGCTTTGGCGAGGGCACGGTGGTGTCGTTCGGCACCTCCAAGGCGAAGGACGTGAAGATCGTCGATACCCATACCCTGACCTGCCGCACGCCCCGTTCGGAGATCGGCTCAGTGGATGTGGCGGTAAGCCGGGACGGTGAGCACGACACCCTCCTCGGGGGGTTCTCATATTTCGACCCCCGCAGCATCTCGGGCGGTCTCTCCGGGGGGCCGCTGGTGGGCACTCTCAACGTCACCGTGCTCAGCTCGGACCAGGCGACTTACGGAACTCCGATTCCGCTGGCCTCGGTGATGCTCGGGGTCGACCCTGCCACGCCCTTTCAGGGGCTCACCGACGCGCGCGGCCAAATCACTTTCTCGGACCCCGCCCTGGTGAAGGCCCAGACGGTGACCGCGTACAAGCAAGGCTTCGAGAGCACCACGGTGACCTCGGTCAATGCCGAGAACCTCACCGTGCTGGTGGCCCGTACCGGTGGCGGCGGACCGCCTTCGGCCCCTCCTCCAGGTGTTCCGCCGTCGCTGATTTCGGGGCGGGTGACCGGGTTCAAGGCCCCACACCCGCTCAACTCCAACGAGTCGCTCGAGGCGCGGGTGTTCACCTCGCAGAGCTCGCTCTTCGGCGGCCCGCCTTACCGCGGCGCTCCGAACAAGGGAGCGGACAAGTGGGTGATCGTCGCCGACGGGGGCGAGTACTTGCTGCTCAGCGGCGCGGGCCTGCGGGCGGCCTATGCGGTGCTGGGGGTGAAGAACTCCCAGACCGGCCAGTTCACGCCGTATCTGATGGGAGTGCGGCGGGGCATCACCACCTCGCCGGACAGCCCCGCCACCAATCAAGACATCGTGCTCGACATGCACCTGGACCTCACCGTGCCGGTGACGATCGACTCACCGGTGCAGCTGTCCAGCCCCGATGCGGGGTCGGTCACCGCCACCAACAATGTCTATGCCTGGCTCGACCTGGGCGCGGAAGGCTTCATTCCCAACCCCCACAACTGGGGTACAGGGACCACCGGGTTCACGTCGGTGAGCAGCAATCTGCCGACCTTGAGCTTCCCCGGGTTTCCGAGGCTCGACGGCTCCAACTTCATCTTCCTCAACAAGGCGGGCGCGGCGACCGGCTACCCGGTGAGCTATTACTTCCGCCGCCAGCCGGGTGACCTGTCCACGGGCGTGACGATTGGCCCGATGTTGCCGCCGCCTCGAATCCTCGAGCCCAATGCGGGCGGGTTGAACGGAACGCTGTCGTGGACCTCCGAGCCGGGCGGTACGCCCAACATCCAGGAAGTGGAAATCCTGAAGCCGACGATGGCAGGGACAGTGACCCTGTGGTCGGTGGTGTTGCCGGGCACCGAGACCCAGGTGGTGTTGCCGCCGCCGGCGGTGCAGCAGCTCAAGGACGCCGAGTCTCAAAGCAGCCTGGTGGTGGCGATCCTTTCCAGCCGGTCTCCCAAATTCAATTATGCGCAGTGGACGTACGATTCGCTCTCGGGCGTTTCCTGGTCCAGCTACACGATTGCGCTCAGCGAGCCCTTCACTCCATGAAACAGATTGCTTTCGCCGCCTCCTTGCTCGCGCTGTTGCTGTCCGTGGCGGGATGCCGCGATGCCCGCACCCGAAGCAAGGGCTGTTTCGCCGACAAGGACTGCGGCGACCCGGCGGCGAACTACCGCTGCGAGACGCAGACGGGGGAGTGCTATTGCCGCACCGACGACGCCTGTGCGCCGCGGCAGTTTTGCAACAGCTCGGGCTTTTGCCAGGCGAAGACCGGCTGTGAGAAGAACGACGACTGTCTCGACTCCTCGCTGTTCTGCGACACCGGGTCCGGCACCTGTCTGAGCCGCGGCCGCTGCACCTCGGACGTGCACTGCGAGCTCGGGCAGGTCTGCGACTTCGCCAAGTCCACTTGCGTCGAGGGTTGCCGGACCAACGGCGACTGCGCGGGCGCTTCCTGTCGATGCGGAGAGGCGGCTTGCGCCTGCACCGGGAAGACCCAGGCAGAGCTCGCCCGCTGCACCCTCGGGGTGTGTGATTCGAACTTCTGCGCCGACGAGACCTTCTGCAAGTTCGGAGAACAATGTGGCGTCCAGCCTGATGCGGGCACGGCGTTGAAGCAGTGCTTCAGCGACTTCGACAACAACCGTCGACCCTACTGTGCGAACTGCTCGTTCGGCGGAGGCACCCAGGTCTGCGGCACCGGTGCCAACTACTGCTTGATCGACACCATGCACGCCGGCAACTCGTTTTGCGGTGTGGATTGCTCCGAAGGTCAGAGCTGCCCGCGGGGGTATGGCTGCCAGGATGTGATCGTCGTCTTCACCCAGTGGCAGTGTGGCGCGAGCGCGGCATGTCCTGTGAACGCGCAGCTGCCCTGCACGGTGGATGGGGACTGCAAGCGCGGCGGCAGCTGCCAGAAAAGTACGGGGGCGACGACCGGGTTCTGCGCGGGCAAGTGTGCCGCGGGCGAAGGGGACACGGTGGGTTTCTGCAGCTGCCAGGTGGATGCGGACTGTGCCCAGGAGACCTGCAGTGGAGGAGAGTGCTCGATTTCCCGCCGCAAGTGCGTCAGCTCACAGGATTGCCGGCCAATTCACTGCGTCGACTTTCATGGCAGCGGAGGCTGCTTGATTGGCCAGAACTGCGCTCCGGACAATGGGTTGTCGTGCCTCGAGGTTCAGTAGCGAAGCTGGCTACGAGGACTGCATCGCTTCGAGGTAGCGGACGAAGCTGTCGGGGGTCATGAACACCGTCTCGACGTCGCCGAAGCGGAGCTTCATCCCGTCGGTGAGCGCCTGCTTCTGGTTGGGGACCAGCTTCAGCGGGCCGATCTTGGTGCCATTGGTGCTCTCGGCGTCGACCAGGTTCCAGCCCAGGGTCTTGGGGTCCTGCTGCAGGTAGGCGTGAAACCGGGAAACGCTCGGGTCGGGAAGGAGGATGTCGTTGTTTTCGGCGCTGCCGATCGTCACTCCCATCGCGAAGGGATTCTTCTTGGTGAGGTCCTTGCGGATCTCGAAGATCAGCGCTTCGCCTGAGGTGGGCCGCGTGAGCGAGTGGCCGGTCTGGGTGCCGAGATAACGCTCCGCCTCATCCCCAGGCTTCGCGGGTTCGGGAGGAGCGCTCCAGATCAGAACCGGGAAGGTCGGCTTGAGCGGCTGGCTGACCGACTGAATGAGGTAGAGGGTGAGAGTTTTTGCCATGGCAACCAAAACGCTAGCAGCGTCTATGCTGGAGCGCGAACGTGTTTGGAACTTCGGCTGAAATCCTGGCGTCCAAGCAGGGGTCCCTCGCGGAGACCCCGTTTCCGCTGCTATTGCATGCTTTGCTGCTGGAGCAGCGCAGCTGTGTGCTCGAGCTGAGGGTGCGCCAGCTCGAGAAGCGGATCTGGCTCGAGGAGGGCTCTCCGGTTGCCTGCCAATCTAACCTCTTGCACGAGACCCTGGGGAAGTTTCTGGTCGAGCGCGGCAAGCTCACCGAGCAGCAATACCAGACCACACTGAATGACAGCGTCACCTCGGGTACGCCGATGGAGGCATTGCTGGTGAATCAGGGGTTGATCGCCCCCTTTGACCTTTACAAGCAATTGCAGGCGAACCTCGCCCACCAGATTCTCGACAGCTTCCGCTGGGCCGATGCCAGCTATCGCCTGGTCGAGGCCACCGAGAGAGCGACCAACCCGATCAAGATGAACGTGTTGCAGCTGATTCTCACCGGCGCGGTGGGAGTGCTGCCCTTCGAGGTGGTGGGGACCCACTTCGCCTTCTTCGACGAGCAGAGGTTCTCGCTGGTGGCGGCGCCCGCTCACGAGCTCGCAGATCTCAAGCTCACCGCACGCGATGCCCGACTGGTCCAGGTGCTGCGTTCACGGCCGACCTTTGCCGAAGTGGTGGAGCGCTCGGGGTTCGACACCGAGCAGGCGATGCGTCGGCTCTATGCGCTCGGGGTGCTGGGGCTGGTGGAGTTGCTGGCGGGTGCGGAGGAGGCCACGGTTGGCCAACCTTCGAGGGAACCGGAGGAAGCGGCGGGCGTTCGAGCGGTGGCGGCGCCCCTCGCCCCCAGCGTTGCGAGGGGCGCAGATTCGGAGGCGCCTGGCCGAGACGGGCAGGCGATGGCTCAAGTCACCGTGGGCTCGCCTCGAGGCGAGATGTCGGGGTCGGCCTCGACTCCGGCGCGCAGCGGGGCTGGCGGAATCGAAAAGGTCGGGCGGGTGGACCCCGTTCCGGCCTTCTCCGACGACGATGAGGCGAGCAAGAACGCGCTCGCGGCTGCGTTCCTCGAGCTGCGTCGCAAGGACCCCTTCGACCTCCTCGGGGTGAGCGCTAATTCGCAGCCGCTGGCGGTCCGCAATGCGTTTCTCGGGCTGGCTGACCGCTTTTCGCCGCAGCGCTTCCGCTCGTCCGAGCTGAAGGAGAAGGCGGAGGAATTGTTGCTCGCCCATGCCCGGGCCTTCGCTTCGCTGAGTGACCCTGAACAGCTGGCGCTCCACCGGCAGCGTCGGCAGATCGCCAGCGAAGCGAAGAAGGCACCGGCCCGCGCTTCCACGGCGGACCAGTTCCGGATCCGCACCACCTTGCTCGACGCCAGCAGCCAGTTTTCGGAGGGGCTGAAGCGGCTCGAGGCGGGCTCTTTCCGGGGCGCGATCGAATACTTCGAGTATGCCTACGACATCGAGCCGCGGGCCCGTCACCGCGCCTTCCTCGCCTGGTCGCGGTACAAGCACAACCCGCAGAGCTACGCCAAGCTCGCCCTTCAAGAGCTGGGCGAAGCGAGCAAGGCCGAGCCCGATTGTGAAGAGGCGTGGTCCTTCGCGGGAGAAATTCACTCGGCCACCGGACAGATCGAGGCGGCCGAAGAGAGCTACCGTCGCGCCTACAAGGCCAACCCCGGCAACCGCCGCTATCCCGAGCTGCTTCGCGACCTGGGCCGCCAGCGCCGGAAGTAGCGGACACCGAAGGCCCCTCCGGCGAAGTTGAAGCAGGAAATCGGCAGCGATGTAGAGTGCCGAAGCGGCGCGGCCGCTCTAGCCCTTGTCCAATTTGCGTCTAAAACCGGTGTTGGTGCTGCCCGAGAGCGCAGCCGAGAAAGGACCGATCGCCCGGGCGATCGACGAGGCCCGAGGGCAACGGGTCGACCTCAGCCGGATCAAAGAGGTGTCGGTGGGGGTGGTCGATCTCACCACGGCCGAGGGTGAGCGGGCCCTGGAGGCTCTGCGAGCGAGCCCCGAAGGCGCTCTGTTGACCCTGATTGTGGTGGTCGGGCCCGGAGGAGCGATCGCGTTGCCGCCCCGGCTGCGGATTTCGGATTTCGTCACCGAGGGCGAAGTGGAGCGCGAGCTGCCGGCGCGGCTGATTCAGGCCCAGGCCCGACACCTTCAAGAAAAGGAAGCGCAGCAGCGGCAGCGCGACCTGTCGTTGCTCCTCAAGCTCACTGCCGATTACGCCGAGTCCCTCGACGTCGAAGAGCTGCTCCACGACGTCACCAAGCGGCTGGCCGCCGAGATGGACATCGCCCGCGCCTCGCTGGTGGTGCTCGACGAGGAGCATGGGCTGGGCTTCATCGTCGCCGCCTCGGACGACGCTGGGCTCAAGGACCTGCGAATCGAGCTGTCGCGCTATCCGGAGATCCGCGAGGTGGTGCGCACCGGCAAACCGGTGATCGTGGAAGACGCCCCGTCCCACCCGCTGCTCGAAGGGGTGCAGGTGCAGGTGGCGGCTCGGGGCATCCAGAACATCGCGGCGCTGCCGCTGGCGGTGCAGGGCAAGGTGCTCGGGGTGCTGCTGCTGAGGGCCTCGTCTCGCCGCGGCGCGTTCACCCACCGGGAGATCGACTTCCTCGCCACCGTGGCCCATGCCACTGCGGTCGCGTTGCGCAACGCTCGCCAGCTCGAGTCGGTGAGGGGACAGAGCGAGCGCGAGAAGACCGCCCGCATCGCTGCCGAGGAGCACGCGGCGGACCTGAAGCGCTACCAGTCCTATTTCGCCCACTTCTCCGACGGCATCGCCATTCTCGACGAGCGGGCCCGGGTGCTCTCTCTCAATCCGGCAGGGCTTTCGCTGCTCGACGTCACCGGGGAGGAGGCGAAGGGCCGCCACATCAACTCGCTCACCAACCCCAACGACGACGGGCTGATGATGGACGTGCTCTGGTCCGTGGGCCGGGGCGAGCTGAGGCGGGAGATCGACATCCAGGCCCGGACCCTGGCGGGACGCCGGCTCACCTTGTCGGTGTCCACGGCGCCCTTGAAGGAGAGCGGGGCAGCGGCGATCCTCTCCTTCC
>JAYUUC010000109.1:0-2330 GCA_043755105.1 Myxococcales bacterium | reverse complement strand
CGAGGGCATCGAAGGTGAGCAGCCGGCCGATCAGCGGCTCTCCCTTGCCGAGGATCAGCTTGATCGCTTCGGTCGCCTGGAGCAGCCCGATGATTCCGGGAAGCACGCCGAGCACCCCGGCCTCCGCGCACGAGGGCGCCATGTCAGGAGGCGGAGGTTGCGGGTAGAGACAGCGGTAGCAAGGGCCCTTGCCCGCCAGGAACGTCGTCACCTGGCCTTCGAACCGGTAGATCGACCCGTGGATGTTGGCTTTCTTCTGCACCACGCAGGCATCGTTGAGCAGGTAGCGGGTGGGGAAGTTATCGCCCCCGTCGAGAACGAAGTCGAAACCGTCGAGGACCCGCAACACGTTTTCAGAGGTGAGCCGTTCCTTGAAGGGAACCACCTTCACGTCGGGGTTGATGGCGCGGATCGCCGCCTGGGCGCTTTCGACCTTGGGCTTGCCGAGCCACTCCTGGGTGTGGATGACCTGGCGCTGGAGGTTGGAGAGGTCGACCACGTCCATGTCGATGATTCCGAGCGTGCCCACGCCGGCCGCCGCGAGGTAGAGCGCCGCGGGCGAGCCGAGGCCGCCGGCGCCCATCAACAGCACCTTCGCCTGCAGCAGCTTCGCCTGCCCTTCTTCCCCGACCTCGGGGATGATCAAGTGCCGGCGGTAGCGTTCTCTCTGCTCGGCGGAGAGCACCACCGGCTTGTCGACCGGGTAGGTGGCGTCGTGCCAGCGGTTGAAGCCCCCTGCCATCGAGCGAACGTTCTGGTAGCCCATCTCCTGGAGCGTCTTCGCTGCCAGCGCCGAGCGGGTGCCTCCTGCGCAGTAGAGGATGACCGCTTCTTCGCGCTGGGCCTTGTCTTCGATCCGCAGCTCGAGATACCCGCGGGGGAGGGTGATCGCGCCAGGAATTCGGCCCGCGGCGTACTCCTCGCCTTCGCGGACGTCGATCAGCTTGAGCGGTTCCTTGGCCTCGAGGGCTTTCTTCACCTCGTCGACCGAGACCTCGCGGATCTCCTTCTTGGCGCTGGAGAGAACCTCTCGAAATGTGGGGGACATGAACTACCCTTGGTGATGAGGCCCGCAGGCCGAAAAACACTCTATAACCCGGCCGAGCAGTCGAAACACGAAGGGAGGAGCGCGCAAATGACACCCCCGCTGGAGGGAAAAGTTGTGCTGGTGACGGGCGGAGGGGTGCGCCTGGGGAGGGCCCTGGCCGAAGGTCTCGCGGCTGCAGGCGCCACCGTGGCGGTGCACTTCCATTCCTCGTCGACAGGGGCCGAGGAGGCAGTGGCGGCGATCGAAGGCCGAGGAGGGCGGGCGGCGTCTTTCAAAGCCGATCTGTCGCAAGGAGTAGAGGCCGAGCGCCTGGTAGAAGCGGTCGAGGCCCGCCTGGGCCCGCTTGCGGTGCTGGTGAACAGCGCAGCGCTGTTCCATCGCGAGCCGTTCCTGGAAACGTCGGAGCAGGTCCTCGACCAGCAGTGGGCGGTGAATGCCCGGGCTCCTTATCTGCTCACCCAGGCGGCCGCGCGGAGAATGATGCGGCGGGGCAGCGGCGATGTCGTCAACGTGCTCGATATCGGCGGGGCGATCAACGCCTGGAAGCACTACTCGGCCTACTGCATGACCAAGGCGGCGATGGCCTCGCTCACCCACTGTCTGGCGCTCGAACTGGCACCCGCGGTGAGGGTCAATGGGGTCGCTCCGGGGACGGTGTTGCTGCCCGAAGGTCTGAGCGAGGAAGTGGTCGAAGGGCTGCGCGAGAACATTCCCCAGAAGCGGTTCGGCAGCCCGGACGACATCCTCGGGGCGGTTCGCTTTCTGCTTGAAGGGCCGAGGTTCATCACCGGGCAGATTCTCGCTGTGGATGGCGGCCGATCGGTGGGGACAGGAAACCTGTAACCCTTCGGCTTCCTTCAACGATCTGGCGTGACGGCGACCGACCCAAGTGTGGGCTATACTGGGCCGTCGCCCAGGGGTTGCCGTCGTTTGCGCAGTAGGGCAGGGTGAGTTCGCGCTGCTTTGAGCTTCTGGAGAGACGATGAACCCTACCGAGACGAGTTCAGCTGTTGAAACAGTGCCCGCGAATGATCAGCCTCTCGCTCCCTTCGTGCTCACTGAGCGCGCAGTGACCCAGGTGAAGGAGATCATCCGCTCGCAGAAGTTCGAGGGTTTCGCCCTGGTCATCCGGGTCGTCCCCGCGGGCTGCAACGGCCTCGGCTACGATCTCAACATGCTCAAGGCATTTGCCTGAGTGCCATGCCCAACGCCGTCCTTGTCCACAAACCCGATGGAGTAGGCGACGTGATCGTCGAACCGCTGGGCTGCCAGCGTCAGCTTG
>JAYUUC010000108.1:0-6963 GCA_043755105.1 Myxococcales bacterium | reverse complement strand
GTCATGACGTCTTCGCGCTCGGGGTCACCCTCTACGAGGCGCTCACCGGCAAGTCACCCTTTCGAAGGGACAATGAAGCTGCCACCTTGAGGGCGGTGGTCGCCGACCGCCCAGAGCTGCCCAGCGCCATCGACCCCACGATTCCTGCCGACGTCTCGGCTCTGGTGATGCGGGCACTGGAGAAGGACCGGAACAAGCGCATCGGTACCGCGGGGCTCCTCCGCGAGGGCATCGACCAGGTGATGGTTCGCAACAACCTCATCTCGTCAGCGAGCGCAGTTGCCGATTTCTTCCGGCGTGCGCTCGGAAGCGATCTCGCCGAGATTGACCCCAGTCTGGTGACCGACCCGGGGTTGAGCCAACCGTCGGTTCCGCTGAAGGTTCCGCCTCCCTACCCCGAGTCCACCCAGTACCCGGTGAAGGCCGAAGCCGACGCCGCGCCTGAGGTCTTGGGCCAGAGCATCTCCGGGGTCGATGTCTCGGTGTCGGCGATCTTCCTCGAGGAGAACGGCAACACCCAGCCGACCGGGAGTCACCCCGTCGATGCCGGTGGCCCGGAGTTTCCGTTCTCCACCGGCGAGCCGGGCACTGAAGCTGCGGGCCCTACCACTCAGTACCGGCGGAAGGAACGGGGCGAGGTGACCCCGGCTGTCCCCTCCCAGAGCATCGGGCTGCCTCCGGTGGCAACGAAGGAACGCCCGGTCGCCGCGCGGCCGCGGGAACCCGCACAGCGACTGCAAGCCCCGGCCGCTGCCGAGGCACTTCCTCCAAGGCGTCCGCGGACAATCTGGGGGGTGGGCGCTGTGGCCGCGCTTGGCATCGGGCTCGCCGCGGCTTGGGGCCTTCTGGGGCGACATTCTTCTGGCGTCGAGGTGCTGCACCTCGCATCAGGCGAACGACTCTTCTTCAATGGCTTCCCGGAAGAGCAGCGTTCTGCTGGCAAAACTCTCTCGGGCACCGTGGCGGTGTCGCGCCAGGGGCAGCTGGTTCGCTTCGGCACCTACTCCGGCAAGGGAGTGCTCGACGTGCGTTCTCTGGTCGCGGTGGGGCCGAGCGATGAGGTGAAGACCGCGATCCTCAAGGTGTCGGCGCCGCCGGGTTGTGCGGTCACCGTGGCGGGCGAGCGCGCCGCCGGAGTTTCGCCGACGAGCGTCACGCTCCCTGCGGGAAGAGAGCTGCCGGTCTCGGTGGCCTGCGAGGGAAAGCCTGCCTGGAACCGAACCTTGCTCGCCGTTCCCGGTCAGCAGATCGACGTCGAAGCCCTCGCCGACGCTGACGGCCGCTGAAACACAACGCGCTCGACCGCGGGCTCAGATGCCGTCAGCGGTGAGCAGCCTGAGAAAATCGACCAGCGTCTGCTTTTGCGCCGCGCTGAGCTTGAGTGCGTGAAGGGACTCGCTGCGAATTCCGGGAAAGCTACCCACGGGGTCTCCGCCCCGGTCGTAATGCTCGACCACGTCTTCGAGCGAGGCGAGGCTTCCATCGTGCATGTAGGGCGCGGTCCGCTCGACATTGCGCAACGACGGGGTCTTGAACGCGCCGTCCAGCAGGCTGATGTCCTCGTCGAGGAGCGCGTCACGGTGCACCGCGCCAGCGGCCGGGTCATCACTGAAGACGCCCGAGCCGACGAAGCGGTACTTCTGTACGAAGGTGCGGCCGTCCGCCCGGCCGAGGTCGGCCGTCGCTTCCTTGAGCGCGATGTTGTGGAACTTCTCATCGCTGAAAGTCGGCCCCTGGTGACAGGTGATGCACTGACCGTCGCGCACGAACGCCTTGAGCGGAGCGTACAGGGCGCTCTTCTCGGCGGTGCCTGCCTCAGCCTCGTTCAGGAACCCGGTCAATTGAGCATCGAAGGGCCCCACCATTTTGACCTGGGTGCGCATGTGGGCTTCGAGCGCCTTGCCCAGGTTGGAGAGGAAGCGGTCATCGTTGGGTTCATCGGCGACGGTCCGGTTGAACAGCTGCGCGTACTCGGGGTAGTCGGTTTCCACCAGCGCGCGAAGTTGGGCCGGGTGGCCGTTCATTTCTACCGGGCTGAGCAGCGGGAGCAGTGCCTGGCCCCAGAGCGTGTCGGCACGCCCGTCCCACATGAACGATGCGCCAAAGGACACGTTGAGCACCGCGGGGGTATTCCGGGTGGCGACCCCGCCGCAGCCCTTCGAGAACTGATGGTCATCATCGAGCGCGGCACCGCGGTGGCAAGTGGCGCACGCGACCGTCTGGCAGGACGAGAGCCGGGGGTCGTTGAAGAGCCGCGCCCCGAGCTGCCGCGCCAGGAGATTATCGGCGACCCCGTTGGTTGGACTGCGGGGCGGCGTCTGCACCGCGCGCAGTCCCCGAATCTGCTCCAGCTCTGCGCTGGAAGGAAAGGGGGCCTCTCCTGCGCACCCGACGGTGAAGATCCACGATGCGAGCACGAGCCAACGAGACATGGCTGAAAGCTAACATGGTCCCCGCCTCGATATCTGACCTCAGGGTAGGGCTAGGTGAGCGCGGGTCGGTGCAAGTCAGTTTAGACACACCCATTCCGGAGGCGGAGGGGAACCCGGCTGCAGACCCGGGAGTTCGATGAAGGAGATCAGGCCGGGTGCAATCACCATCGGGGGCAGCGGCGGAAACGCCCACGGCCGCCCGTCGGCTGCATTGTTGACGGGGTCGACCACCGCGAGCTGGGTGGGGCTGGGCGGGCCTTGCAGGGGTGGCAGCAAAAGAACTGCCAGTCCGAGCGGTGCCTGAGGGGCGCTGGTGTCGACAAAGAAGCCGCGGTGCGACTGGAGCGCGAGCAGCGGCGGTGGCAGGGGCGCCCCCGGAGGTGCCCAGTTGATCGGCAGCAGCGTGCCTCCACTTGTGGTGACCTTCACTCCGAACGCGGGCACTCGAACCGGCGGACCCGCGGCGCGATAAGCCCAGAGCACCGCGACGCCCCCGAACCGAGCGGGGTTGATCAGGTCGGCCACCGTGGTCGCCGAGCCCTGCTGAGAGAGGTACTTCGCCACCGCCTCGAGCGCACCCTTGTCGCTGACCAGGGCCGCGCCCTGTCCGATGCAGTTGGTGGTGCGGGTGAAGATCGGCTTCATCGTCAACGTGGGCAGATAGGCCGCAGCAGGGACCGGCGTCAGTGTCGGCGGTCCGGCGGGCGTCAGCGCGGTCGACTCCGGACCGGTGCGGGTCGCAAATGCCAGGAACGGAGGCCCCGGCCGCGAGGGAACGCCGAGCAGCTCGAAGGCACCATCGGTTCCGGTCGGCTTCGCAGCGGTGAGTGTTGCCTGGGCGGTGACCGGGTCGAACAGCGCGACCGCCGTGCCGTTGACGAGCGAGCGATCGAAGATCGGCACTCCCGGAATTCGAATCGGCGGAATCGGGCAGGTCTGGCCACAGGAAGCGAGCGTGAACCAGAACGCCTCGGGGTCCCAGACGAAGCCGGTCACCGTGGTGACGTTGACCTTCCGCGCTTCGGAGAAGCGGGCCTGGGTCTGGGGGACGATTTCGGGAATCGACTCGGGGGGCTTGAAGTCGATCAGACAGCCACCGAGCGAGAGGCACAGCGACGCCCCACCGAGCAGGTTCAACAACCGGATTAACTCTGTTCGCATTGGCGCCCTCATTCCGGAGGAAGGATGTGTTGCGAGGGCACGTTCTTCTCGTGACAGCCCCCCGCGCAGTTGCTGTAGAAAGTGCTCGTCAGTGACGGGTCGACGTCGGGGACGAACTTGAGATAGTCGAAGGTGTTCCCGTGTGGCTCGACGTGACACCCCCCACAGGCAAGCAAACTCGGGCGGAGCGTGCTCGCGCGGGTGAGGTGACAGGTGGTGCAGTCCCTCAGCTGAGCGGGAAAATGGTCCGACTGCGCATGTACCCGGTGAATCAGGCTCTGGGGTGACTCGCGCACCCCGGCAAAGGTGTCACGGTTGTGGCAGGTCTTGCAGCCCTCGATGTTATCGACCGACATGCCGTGCCGAACGTTGTCGAGCGATTGAACCCCCCGATGGCAGGTCTGGCAGTTGCCTACCCGGTTGGGGAACAGGGTCCGCTCGGCTTGACCGACCTGGAATTCGATTGGCCGCATCTTGGTGAAGCGCTCCCCCAGGAAGTAGCGGTGGAACTTGAGGTAGAGCGTGTAGGTGCCCGGCTTGGCATCGGCTGGAAGTTGAAAGTGATAGGTCGTGGGCGGGTGACTCGAGATCGCGCCCGGCGCCGCGCCGGTGATGTAGAGGGGGCCGGAAATGAGCGTGAGCCCTTCGTTTCCCACTCCGGGAATCGTCTGATCTGTGGGGAGCCGGAAGAAAGACCGATCGTTGAGGTCGTAGATCGGCGTCATCAGATGCTTTGGACCTGAAGCCGACCAGCCGGCGATGGTGTCCAGGTCGGCCAATCCGTAGGTGTTGACGAAGTTGAAGAACATCAGGCCGTTCGATTCCCCCTTCGCGTACTCGGTCCACGAGGGAAACCGGTCGGGGGGGTGGAGCAGGTTGCCCCGTCCGTCCTTCACCTCGATCGTGAATTGCACGTTCTCGCCCGGCTGGTACACGGTGCCGCTCTCCGGAGGCGCGAAGGTCGCCTCGGGGTTGAGCCCGAACGCACACGGAGTGGTCTGGGTCGGGTCGGAGGCCAGGTAACAGGTCCGCGGCACCTCGGTGGGGCGAATGAAGGTCACCGGGAAGTAGAACGGATCGTCCGGCAGCTGGCTCCAGGTCACCCGCAGCGAACCGTCGCCGATCAGGTTGGGGTCGAGCGCGACCGATTTGTTTGGGGCAGTGGAGGTCACCAGCTCGACCTTGAACACCGAGCGGAACGCAGGGGGCGACATCGGCGGGAAGCCAGGCGGCGGGGCGCGGGTGACCGGGCCCACCGAGTTACGGGTATCCGGGGTGAGCGCGGCGAGGTTCTCGGCCTCCCAGAACAAGGTGGTGTGCTCGGCGGCGGGGTTGCTGACCAGAAAGTCCTTTCGGTCATAGGTCACCGACCCGCGGGTCTGACCGTCGGCGTCGAGTACCTCGACGGTGAAGGTGTCGTCCTTCACCTTTTGCCAGTTGGCTCCTTCCCATTTGACCACGTGCTTCGAGGCATATGGGCTCATCGAGAGGCCCGAGGGCGCGTACTCGTCGGGGCCACGAATCAGACCGCCCCAGTCCAGATTTCTGAACTTCGGCAGGTTCCGCATCCAGTAGGACACGTCGTCGAGCCGGCCCGGGTCCGTGTAGTGGCCGAACTCCGATTCCATCAGGGTGAGCTCGTTGAGAAAGTAACTCGTCCCTGCGAGCAGCTCGAGCGGCTTCGAAGCGGGCGGCAACGAGGGGTCCTCGACCATCCGCATCTTGTTCTGGTCGGGCCGAATCCTGCACTCCGGGTAGGGAATGTTGGTGTTGCCCTTCCCCACCACCTGCCCATTGGGTGTGACCGCACAGCCATTGTAGAGGAATAACGCCAGGCGCGCCGAGCCCGAGGCTGCACCCTGATAAGGGTCGAAAGCCTTGGCACCACGACCGGTGGTGTTCTCGTTATCGGCGGTGTTGAAGAGGTTGCACCCGCTGAGCGCGAGCGCCGCGGCCAGCGCCAAAGACCCCAGCTTGGCCCGCTGGAGGCCACTCGAAACACTTTCAATCGATGACATCGGTGTCTCTCCTGTGTCGACTGCCGCCCTGCGCCAGGCCATCAATAGCGAAGCTTGATCTCCGCGAACGCGCCGATCGGGGCCGAGGGGAAGCCATACATTTCCTGATAAGAAGTGTTGAACAGGTTGGTCGCGAGCAGCGAAGCGGTGAAGTTGGGGGTGACGTCCACCCCGACGCGGGCGTTGGCGGTGAAGTAACCCGGCAGCCGAACTCGACCGGTCACCGCTCCCGTGGTGGCGTCGACCGCGAAGCCGGGGTCATACCGTTCGCCGACGTAAAGCCCGAACAGCTCGATGAAGCCGTGGGTGGCGATGCGGGTTCGTCCGCGCAGATAGACCCGGTGCTTGGGAGCGTATTCCAGCTGCTGCTCGGGCCTGCCCTCGAAAGCGAGCGAGCGCCCTTCCATGAACTGGTAGGCGACGTCGAACGAGGAGTTCAGCGCCGGCACCTGCGCCGCCGCTTCGAGCTCGACACCGCGTACCCGCGCGTTTCCGATGTTCTGGAACAGCGAGGTCGAGCCGCCCGCGAACTCGGGGTTGATGAAATTCTTGGCATTGTTCCAGAAGCCGGTGGCGGTGAGCCGAACGGTGCGATCGAACGGCCAGGCGTCGATCGAGGCTTCGAAGGTGTCGAGGGTCTCGGCGCGCAGGTCGGGGTTGCCGAGGAGCGTCGAGGCGTACATCTGCTGGTTGATCGCCAGCTCGGACAAGGTCGGCGCCCGGAAAGCGCGACCGTAGTTGGCCCTCAGCGACACCTGGGGGGTGGCGTGGAAGACCACCGAGGCCCGCGGCGAGATCTGGTCGGTGCGCGCAGTCCACACCCGCTGGGGAAGATCGTAGTGGTCGTAGCGGGCGCCACCGGCAATCACCAGGCGGGAGATCGGCTTGAACTCCGCGTCGATGAACGCACCGAAGATCGCTTCTTGGGTGTCGTTGAGGCCGAGGTTGGGAAGGATGTTCTCGTTGTTGACGAGGTCGTGCTTGGCATCGCCGCCAACGGTGACGGTCACCGGCCCGGCGGTCATCAGCGCGCGGGCCTCTGCGCCCAGGCGGCGACGCTTGCCCAGCACCGACTGGACTTGCCCGCTGATCTCATCGCGGAGGTCGACGCTGCGGCGCTTGACGAAGCCGTAGGCCTGTCCGAACAGCCGCAGCCAGCTCGCCACCTGGGTGTCAACCTGCAAGGCCGCGCTCCCGTTCTGCACATGCTCGGTGTCTTCAGGGGTGAAGTGGCAGCGCCCACAGTTGCCCACCGTGGAGACGTGGGTGCCGCCGGGCCGGCCCAGGGTCGCGGTGGTGAAGTCGCCGTCGAGGCTGAGCGCCTTGTACTTCACCTTTCCGCTGACTTCGTG
>JAYUUC010000107.1:0-6969 GCA_043755105.1 Myxococcales bacterium | reverse complement strand
CCTCCGCTGCACAACAGGCCCCTGGACCGCTCGCCGCTCCCGCCCCCCTGACGCTGCCGACGGATCCCCTCGCGGTACCTCCTCTCGACGCCGGGGCGCCTTCGCCCGGGGGGGCCGCGTTCGCGGGCGGCGCTCCCTCGACTCCGCCGTCTGTAGCTCCCCGCCCAGCTCCCGAGCCTGCCCCCATCGAAGCGCCGCCCTCGCTCGAATTGGTGGTCGACCCTGCTGTGGAATTGACCATCGATGGGAATCCGTCAGGTCGCTCTCCTTTCTCGGGTCCGCTCAGCCCGGGCAAGCATTCGGTCCTGCTCAGCGAGCCGAGCCTCGGCATCTCCACCTCACGCTCGGTGTTCGTGAAGTCGCACGGAAAGACCACCGAGAAGATCACCCTCTCGCGCGGTTACGTCACCCTCAGCGCTCCGGACGGCGCAGTGGTATCGATCGATGGGAAGGTGCTGGGCAAGGCACCGATCAAGGAGATCAGCGTCTACGAGGGCAGCCACCGGATTTCCGTTTCGGTCGGAAATGCCAAGTGGCAGCAAGCCTTCTCGGTGCGCGCAAACGAGCGGATGTACTTCAACGTCGAGACCCAGTAGCCGTCACATCGGCAGTGGGTCGTGGGGATGGTGGCTCAGCCCCACCCGGTTGCCCTCAGGGTCTCTGACGTACAGCGTCCACCGGGTCTGGTGCTCGAGCTCAATGTGGTGCTTGCTCAACCGCTCGACGAGCAGGCCTCGCTCGACGGGTGAAATGCGCAGCGACACCATCAACCAGCCCAGGCGATGGGTAAGGAACGGGTCCTGCTCGGGCGCGCCGGTAGCCTGCTCGAGAGCGAGAAAGCCCGCATCCGGATTTCCTTCGGCCACCGAAAGCCAGATGCTTCGAAGCGCGCCGTCGGGGCGATGGTGGCGCGCTTGCTCGGCCAACCCGAGGACATCTCGGTAGAACACGCACACTGTCTCCAGGTCCTGAACCTGCAGGGCCACATGGTGGAAGCCGTCAATGGGCATGGGCGGATGCTATGCTCGATGCCCCCCATGGCGCGCCTGATCATCGTCGACGAGGATCTCCGGGTGGCCGCCCAGCTCGCCCTCCATGCCCAGGCGGAAGGGCATGACGTTGACCAGGCGCACAGCGCCGCCGAAGCCATCGCGGCCTTCGCACGCGAGTCCTATGACATCGCGGTGGTCGACCTCCATCTCTCGGACATGGCCGGCAGCGGACTCTTGCCTCAGCTGCAGCGCCGCGGCATCACCGCGATTGCCACCGGGAGAGCGCCGGCCACCGACACCCTGCCCCGCGCCGCCCTCTCGGTCTACGGCGCCCACGCCTATCTGACCAAGCCGTTCGAGGTCGAGGCACTGCTCCAGGCGATCGGCGAGGCAGCCGAGACTCACCCGGTTTCTCTGGAAGACGATGTCTCGGAGCCACCTCCGTCGCCCGCGGAAGCGTTCGACTTCGGCTCGCTGGACGAGGAGAGCGCCGACCAGGCGCCGACGGCGATCCAGACGATACCCAGCTTCGCTGCAATCGCCGTCGAGACTGCCGATTCCACCGAGGACCCCGGCTTCGTCGATGCCGTCGAGGTAAACCCCGAGCCTCCTTCGTCAGAGACGCCCGTCGACTTCGGAAGCCTTGCTCCGCTCTCTGCGTGGGAACAGGAGTGGCCAGCACCCGCTGCGGGGAGCCGACGACGGACGCGAGAACTTCCCTCCTGGGCGCGGGAAGGAAGCGTCGCACCCGGCCTGGTTCCCAAGTTGCTCAACGCCTACCACCCGTCGCGGCCGTCCGGTGAGCTCAGACTTCAGCAGGGGCCGGTGCAGAAAGTCGTGTCCTTTGAATCGGGGCGACCGGTCTATGCGGCGTCCAACGTCGCTCAGGAGCGATTCGGTCGCTTCTGCGTGCGGAAGGCGTTGCTTCGGGAAGAAGATCTGCCCGAGGTCCTCTCGCTCGCGCGCGACGAGAAGCTCCAAACCGGCGAGGCGATGCTGCGGCTGGGGTTGATCACCGCCGAGCAACGAAAGAGCCTGCTCGAAGATCAGGTGAAAGAGATCATCTGGTCCACCTTCCGATGGAGCGAGGGCAGCTACGCGTTCACCGAAAAGCCTGCCACCGCGCACCCGGATCGGGTCCAGCTTTCGGTGTTCCCCGGCGACCTGATCCTCGAAGGCGTGGCCCGCACCGAGACCTTGCTCTCGCTGCGGCAGAAGCTTCCCGAGACCCGCAAGCTGTTTCCCACCGCCGACCCGCCGTACGCGCTCCACGAGTTCAAGCTCTCGGGGCCGCAAGCGATGCTGCTCACCGTGGCCGACGGCACCAAGACCGTGGAAGACGTGCTCTCGCTCAGCGATCTCCCCGAGCGCGAGGCGCTGGCCACCCTTCTGGCGCTGGAACTGCTCGGAGTGCTGGAAGAGCGGCGGGACGACGGCAAGCGCCGCCGAATCAGCTTCGGGCTCTAGCTCCGTGCCGCTTCGGGGAGGATGGCCGTACGCAGGACAGCGACCCCGTTCATCCCGAGCGTCGCGACGAAGACGCAGAGTCGAGGGAGACCTGGCCTAGGCCAAACGGAACCAAAAACAGAGCGCCCAACCGAATCACGACTCCGGTCAGCGGCTGCGGCGGTCGTAGCGCGCCGGCACACGGACCCGAACGCGATGTCCACCCCCGGGCCCGCCGCCGATCAAGAACAGGCTGGCGAGCGCGAGGAGGAAGGCGAAGACGAAGCCGATGCTGCCACCGGAGCCCAGGGGAGAAGTGCCCGCGAAGGCCACGTTGGTCAAAGCCAGCAACATCATCGTCATCGTCGCGACCTCACGACCCATTCATAACCCCGGTTGGGCAGCTGTGCTTCCGAATCATTGCCCGTCGAAAAGAGTAGAACCCCCTGTGGAAAGCCGTCAAGCCAGCTGACGTATGCCCGAGGCGTACCTCGGCCGCCGACACCCCCAGGCCCTATGGATGCGCGGGGTTAGGGCGCGGCCGGGGCGACCGATTGGCCTGGCTTATCGAGGTCTTCGCCATTCGAGATGGAATATCGGACCAGCGCCCGCAGCACCCGGTTGCGCTTGACGTTGCCGAGAACCTCGATCAGGTCCTCGTAAAGGGTGGGGTCGTTGATCAACCCGCCCAGCGAACCTTCACCGCTGGCCACCTTGTGGGTGATGGCCTTCAGGTTGTTGGCCGCGGCGCCGAGGTCCGCGAAGAGGTCCTTCGAGTCGCCGTAGACCAGCTGGTGGACCGCCCCGTTCTTGGTCTTCTTTGCGTCGGCCACCAACCCCGAGAGCTCGTTGGCGGCGCCCGAGAGGTCCCGCAGCAGCTGGTCGCCGCGCTTGTCGTAAAGAAGACTGTGAACCAGGCCGTCGCCCTGCCGCGCCTGGGAGAGCAGCGCCTGGGCTTCTCCCATCGCCGCGTCGACCTTGCCGGTGGCCCTCGCAGCAGACGCTAGCAACCCCTGGACGTCGCGCGCGGTCTTGGGGTCGTAGACCAGGGCATGAAGAGCGCCTCCCCCGGATTCGATCTCATTCATCACGTGGTGCGCGCCCCGGAGCAGACCCGAGAGGTCCTTCTGGATTTCGGGGTCGGCGTAGGCAGTGACCGCGCCCTGCACTTCAGTGGAGATTCGCTTCACGTTGTCGACGATCTCTCCGGCGGTCTTCAGCAGTGACGCCACATCGCCCGAGGTTCCCGACTTGAGGTCGCCGCCCTCCGGCACCACCGGCGTGGAGGGAGAGCCGAGCGAGAGATCCACCGCCTTGTCACCGAGGACGCCGCGGCTGCCGATGCGGGCCACGGTGTCGCCGCGAATGCGCTCGCTGAACTTCGACGACACCTTGAGGCTGACGATGATCCGCTTGTCTCCTACCTGGGGAGCGAACTCGATGCCCGAGACCCTGCCCACCTCGAGCCCACCCAGCCGCACCGGCGAGTCGAGCTTCAGTCCATCGACGTCGTCGAACGAGGCCCGGTAGGTGTGCTCGCGGTCGAAGAAGCGGCGTTCCTTGCCGATCAGCAGAATCACCACCGCGGCGAGGCCGAGCCCGAGAACGACGAACAGCCCCGCGCGAATCAGAAACCGCTTTTCCCGGACCTCGGGGTTGCTGTTGTCCATGGTTTAGACCTTGGGGGTTCGGCCCACAGTGCGGGCGTCGAAGAAAGCGCGGACATCGGGGACGGTCGAGGCGCGCATCTGCGCCACCGTTCCCACCGCGACGATTTTTCTGCGGGCGAGCATCGCAATCCGGTCGGAGACGCGAAAGGCGCTGTCCATGTCGTGGGTGACCACGATCGAGGTGCAGCCGAGCTGCTCCTTCATCGAGATGATCAGCTCGTCGATGACGCGGGTGCTGATCGGATCGAGCCCGGTGGTGGGCTCGTCCCACAGAATCACCTCGGGGTCATTGGCGATCGCCCGGGCCAGCCCCACCCGCTTGCGCATGCCTCCGGAGAGATCCGCCGGCCGCATCTTCTCGATGCCCGGCAGGTTCACCCGCTGCAGCCGCTTCGCCACCCGCTCGGCGACCTCGGCGCGGGGCAACTCGGGAAAGTGCTCGAGGATCGGGTAGGCGATGTTCTCTCCCACCGAGAGCGAATCGAACAGCGCCGAGCCCTGGAACACCATCGCCACCTTGCGGCGAATGGGGAGGAACTGGGCCTCGGTGAGCCGGGTGACGTTCTCTCCTTCGAAGAGCACCTGGCCCTGGTCGGGGTAGAGCAGGCCGATCAGGCACTTGAGCAGCACGCTCTTGCCGGCGCCGGACCCGCCGATCACCGTCAGGGTCTCGCCGCGATTCACGGTGAGGTCGAGGCCGTCGTAGATCCGCTTCTTCCCGAAGGCCTTGTACAGCCCCTGGAATTCGATCAACGCCTCGTCGCTCACAGGGCGAGGAACAGCTTGGTGAGGAAGAAATCGGAGAGACAGATCGCCACCGAGGCAATCGCCACCGTCTCGGTGGTCGCGCTGCCGACGCCTTCGGTCCCGCCCTGGACGTTGAAGCCCTTGAAGCAGCCAACCCCGGCGATGATGATCCCGAACACTGCGCTCTTGGCGATGCCCGAGGTGAAGTCGAGGAACGACACCGTCTCCACCACCGAGCGGTAGAACTGCTCGTAGGCGATCCCGTACTGGTTGTTCACCACCCAGGAACCGGCGAGCAACCCGAACACGTCGGCGAGCACGGTCAGCGCAGGCAACACCAGGGCGCAGGCGAGCACCCGGGGCACCACCAGCTTCTTGATCGGGTCCGCCCCGAGCACGCGGATGGCGTCGAGCTGTTCGGTGACCTTCATCGAGCCCAGCTCGGCGGTGATCCCCGAGCCGATCCGCGCCCCGACGGTGAGCGCGGTGAGCACCGGTCCCAGCTCTCGGAACAGGGTCAGCACCACCACCTTGCCGACGGTGTGCTGAACGCCGAAGCGGGCGAGGAAGAAGGCGAACTGAAGTGAAATCACCAGGCCCGCGAAGGTCGCGGTGAGAACGGCGATCGACAACGACCGCAGCCCCAGCATCTCGACCTGGTAGGCGATTCCCGCCAGGTCGAACGGCCGCTTCACCGCCCGGCTTGCCATCCGCCCGAACATCGTGGCGACTCCGCCGAGCTGCTCCAGCCCCGAGCGCACCTTCGCGGAAAACGGAAGCAGCGCATCGAGCTCTTGTTGCAGCAGCTCGGAGAGGTCTTCATCCTCGTCGTCCGGCAACTCGCGCTCACCGCTCATCGGGCGGGCCCGACGGTGCGGAAGCTCGCCAGCATCGACTCGAACTCACCCCGCTTCTCCTCGACGCGACCGACCGGAGAGACAAAGCTGAAATCGTAGACGCAGCCGTCCTTCTTCATCACTACCAGCAGCAGCTCGACCGGCACACCGTCGAGCTTGGCGCGGTAGTGCGAGCGCAGCTGTTCGCGCCCGTCGAGCATTCCCGGTTCCTGCGACACCTGGATGCGTTCGGTGAACCCGATCAGCAGGTGCTGGGTGAGCACTTGCAATGACGGGTCGTTGTGGTCGTGGCAGGTGGAATTGACCGCGAGGAAATGGGGCGAGGACACGGCTCGATAGGCGAGGTCGTTGTCGGACAGACCGACGGCCGTCCAACCCTTGCCCGGAGCGACCAGCTGATAATTGACCCGCTCGCCCTTGCTGAACTGACCGTTGGCGTAGGCGCCTGTCCTGCAGGACGAGCACACCAGCAACGTGAACACGAGCAGAGGAATCAAACGCATCGGGACAAATTCCTTCCTAGCTGGCCTCTCCAGCCCGCAGGGAATCATTCGTCTCCTCTGTTGACTCTATACGTCCGTTCAGCCACCCTACTGAAAGCCTGTACCGCTCCCTGGAGAGCGGTCGTCGGCGGGAGAGGGACATCGATGGAAGAGCTGACCGAGCGGCAACGTCAGATTTTGAGCTTCATCGTCAAGGAAACCGAGAACCGGGGATTTCCACCGACCATCCGGGAGATTGGCGAGGAGATGGACATCCGCTCCACCAACGGGGTCAACGACCACCTCAAGGCGCTGGAGCGCAAGGGGTATCTCAACCGGGGTGAACAGCAGAGCCGGTCGCTGGTGCCGACCAAGCGGGCGAGGCTGGTGCTGGGGGTCGGGGCCCGAGAGGACGGGACGATGATCGACGTTCCGGTGCTCGGCAAGGTCGCCGCCGGCGCACCGCTGCTCGCCACCGAGAACCTCGAAGACACCATCCGGGTGGACAGCTTTCTGCTCGGGGGCACCTCGGGGAAGGAGATTTTCGCCCTCAGGGTCAAAGGGCAGTCGATGATCGAGGACGGCATCTTTGATGGCGATTTCCTCTTCGTCCGCAAGGCGGCGAGCGCCCGGGCAGGAGAGATCGTGGTCGCGCTGATCGACGATGAGGCGACGGTGAAGCGCTACTACCCCGAGCCCGACCGGATCCGTTTCCAGCCGGCCAACGCGACGATGCAGCCCATCTACGTGCACCGCTCTCAGTTCCGGTCGACCC
>JAYUUC010000106.1:0-2335 GCA_043755105.1 Myxococcales bacterium | reverse complement strand
GCGCGAGACACTCTTCCTTCCCCAGTGGGTTCTCGGCGGCGGCGGGATGGCGGGGCGTCATCGCCATCACCGACTTCACCACGCTGAGGATGATCAGCAGAGAGAACACGCCCACCGCCGTGAGGTAGGTGGCGTAGGCGGCGATCCGGAAGGGGCGCAGGCGCTGGTGCTGCGCCGCGTTCTCGGTCTGATTGGACAATCGCGGCTCTCCGACGAAAGCGCTCAGTGTGACGGCGCGACCGGCGCTGTCGAGGCTTGACCCGCCCCACCGGTCGAAGGCGCTGCCGGAGTGCCCGCCGCAGCAGGCTTGGCCGCTGCCGTCTCGGCTGCGCTGCTCAGCCCTTTCTTCGCCGCCACCAGCCGGCCGCGAAGCTGAGTGAGAAACTCGCTGTTCGGGTAGGTGCCGATCGCCTCGCGAGACACCTCGGCGGCCTTCTCGAACTGGCCGACCTGATCGTAGGACTGGCGAGCAACAACATCGCGTAGTCCCGCGTCTTCGAGCGCTTGTCTTCGGTGATGAAGCGCGCCAGGTGGGGAATCGCCAGGTCGGGCTTGCGCACCTGGGTGTAAGACGCACCGAGGAAATACGAGGCATCGAGCGCCTCGTCCTTGCCGGGGTTCATCGCCAGGAATCGGGAAAGGTCGCTGACGGCGGCCGGGTACTCCTGCCGGCGGAACGCATTCTTGCCCCGCTCGTAAGCGGTCTGACCGATCTCCTTGCGCAGCAGCTCGGCCTGCGCCTGCAGCCCCTGCTTTTCGAGCGGGCTGAGGCGGCTGGTGTCGAGCTTCACCAGGGCGTCGATTCCCTTCAGCCGTTCATCGCCCGGCAAGGTGGTCATCATCCGCGAGACGTCGGCCGCCGCACGCCGGGCCTGCTCCGTGGCCCCCATCTCGCCATTGAGCTTCTCCAGCTGGGTGCCAAGCTCGCCATTCTTCTTCTGGAGCGATTCGCGCTCTCCGGTCGCCGCCGCCGTACGGGCCGACGCCACCATCACCGCGCCGCCAATGCAGAGCGCCGCGAACAGGGCATAAGCCACCGCCGAGGAGATCCACTGTCGCTTCTGGAAATCTTCCTGACGCTTGCCCACCAACTTCAGCTCAGCGTGCAGGTTCTTGAGCAGGTTGTCGGTCTTGATCACCAGATTCCGCGATTCGATTACCTCGCGGCGAATCTCTTCCAGACCTTTGTCCAGCTCAGGGTTCTTCTCTTGCACCATGGAGATATTCCTCGGCCCCGAGTCGACGGCTTCTGAGTTCATACTCCGCTGTGGTCTCAAGAGGGCCTCTTCTTTTGGCAAGGGTTGCAGGTTGGACGTCGAACAACGATCAGGTCAGCAGGATTTCCTCTCTTAGAACCGTCTCTACTGGAGAGCAGCCGGGCAGGAAAGCCCTGGCTCGCCCTTCAGCGCAGCTCGTTCCGAGAAGGACCTTCGCCGGGGACGAAGAAGGACATGCCCACCGAGAGCATCTGGCCTCCGCCGTTGAGGCTGCCGAGGTCGGTCACCTGCCCCCGGGCGAGCAGCAGTCTATATTCGAGGGTCAGCCCAAAGCTCTCGCTGAGCCGATAGGTGAGCCCGACGGCGCCCGCGTAGCCGGTGGCGAGATGCTCTTCCGGTTGCGGCAGGTCTCCCCCGGTCACGTAAATCAACACGGGCCCGGTGAACAGCCCCACATACGAGGTCAGCTCCTCGGCGATGAAGCCACTCCATTGAAGCCGGGCACCGAGCAGCGCGCCATAGGAGATGGACGTGAACGCCGAGCGCCCCTGCAGGTGGAGCTGTTCGGCGCTTCCGAACAGATCGATTGCGACTTCGAGGTTGGCCAGTGCGGAGTAGGCGAAGGTCCCGATGAACGACGGCCCGCCAGGAGAGGAGCCCTCGACCGGAAAACCCGCTTCCGCCGCGGAGCGATAAAAGTGGTCATTGGGGGTCAGGCGCCAGCCAGGCAGCAGTGCCACCCGGCCCCCTCCGTCCAGATTTCGGGGCGAGGCGAACACGGGTCCTGCGGCCAGCCCCGCGCACAGTGCGAGCACCGCGGCAGGAAGCGTACCCCTCGTCACCAGCTCTTCCACCCGTCACTGCCAGGGCCCCGCCGGTGCGAAGGCCGGGACACAGAGGGAGGAGGAGGAAGCTGCTCGGCGGTCGCACAGCGGCGGGGGCCTACTTTCTGATTCGAGGTGCGCGGCCAACCGAGATCCTCGGCCCGGACACCGATCGCAGGCTCGGGCGCGGGCGCGGCTTCGGGCGGGCGAGCCACGGCGGCAGCCACGACAGAGGGGCTTCGACGGACAGCGGCCACCGCCGCTGCCAGGCCGGGAAGCGGAGGAGGACCCGCC
>JAYUUC010000105.1:0-2337 GCA_043755105.1 Myxococcales bacterium | reverse complement strand
GGGAATCTCTGCGGGGTCTTCATCGACGTTGATGGCGTAGACCTTGAACCCCCGCTCTGCGTACTGCTTGAGCAGCTGCTGGTAGGTGGGGAGCGCTTCTCGGCAGGGCTCACACCAGGTGGCCCAGATGTCGAGGAGGACCACGTTGCCGAGGTCGGCCTCGATCGCGTGGGGCTGGCGGTCGGGGAAGAGCGGGAGCGTGAGGTGCACCGGGCTGCCTACCCCTGCCGACCCGGGGAGAGGACCGGAGGCCGGCGGAAGCTCGGTGCGCTTGACGCAGCCGATGAAGGCGAGGGCCGCCACCAGCAGGCCCAGCGCGCGCACCGACCCGGAACAGGAGGGAAATCCGTGCGCCGCCGACTCCTTCCGCCACGTCGAACCGCTCATCGGCGAACCGCTCATCGGCGAACCGCTCATCGGCGCTCCTTCAGCGCGGCGATCAGCTTGTCGATCAGCCCGCCAAAGGCGCCATTGCTCATCACCAGCAAGACGTCGTTGGGGCGAGCCCCTGCGACCAGCTCGGAGAGCAGGCCAGGGACATCTCCGTGTCCAGTGGCGTCGATGCCCTGCTGCGCGAGGGCGGAGACCAGCTTGGGAACATCGAGCTGCTCTCCCTCGGGGACCTTGTCGTGCTTCTCGGGCACCTTGAGGCTGGCTCTCTCGGCACCAACGAATGCGTGGGCATATTCGTCCTGATGCAGGTTGCGCCGACTGGTGTTCGAGCGCGGCTCGAAGATCGCCCACAGTCGTCGGTGGGGGTAGCGGGCCTTGAGCGCAGCGATGGTCTCGCGCACCGCGGTCGGGTGGTGGGCGAAGTCGTCGACCACCATCACGCCATCGATTTCGGCGCGCAGCTCTTGCCGTCGCTTCACCCCTTCAAAGCTGGCGAGGCCAATGCGGATCTCCTCGAAGGAGAGCCCGAGGCCGCGGGCGGCGGCGATCACTCCGAGCGCGTTCTCGACGTTGTGGTGACCGCTCATCGGCAAGCGGATCTCTCCGAGGAGCTGGCCTTTCTCCACCACCTGGAAGCGAGCGCCCTCGGGGCCGAAGGCGATGCCGCGGGGGAGGTAGTCAGCGCTGCCCTGCTCTTGACCGAGGTAGGTCACCACCTGACCGGGACACGCGCGCGCGAGGGCCACCGCGTTGGGGTAGGCGGCGCAGACCGCGAGCAGTCCTCCCTGAGGAAGGAGACGGACGAAGCGGTCGAAGGAGGACTCGTAGTGGGCGAGGTCGCGGTAGATGTCGGCGTGGTCCAGCTCGACGCTGGTGAGGATCGCGGTGCGGGGCTGGTAGTGGAGAAACTTTGGCCCCTTGTCGAAGTAGGCGGTGTCGTACTCGTCGCCTTCGACGACGAAGTGTTCACCCTTCCCCACCCGGAAGTTTCCCGCGTAGTTGCGGGTGACGCCTCCGACGAGGAAGGTGGGGTCGCGCCCGGCCGAGACGAGCACGTGGGCGATCATCGACGAGGTGGTGGTCTTTCCGTGAGTCCCGGCAACGACGACGGAATGGCGCTGTTTGAGGAAGAGCGAGCCGAGCGCTGCGGGGAAGCTCATCTGGCGCAGCTTTCGCGTTCGAGCCTCGGTGGCTTCCGGGTTCACTCGGCGAATGACGTTGCCGATGATCACCAGGTCGGGCCGGGCGAGGTCGAGGTTCTCGGGACGATAGGGGGTGAGCGCCGAGATGCCCCAGGTGGCGAGCATGTCGCTCATCGGGGGATAGAGGTTCTCGTCGCTGCCGCTGACCTCGTAGCCGGCGGCCTTGAGCATGCCGGCGAAGGAGCCCATTCCCGTGCCCCCCACACCCACCAGGTGGATGCGGCGGATGCTGCCGGGGTCGATGACGTCGAGGACGTTTCCGTTGTCGTCTGCCATTGGTTTTTTTAGTCAGTGAGGTGAAGGGTTTCGAGCACCGCATCGTGGAATTGCGGCCGAAAGGAATGAAGCTGATTCTGTTCGCGGCCGGTGAGGGTGCGGTTGGTGCACAGCGCCACCACCAGCTGGCGGGCGAGGTCGACCCAGAGGCTGACCCCGGTGAACCCGAGGTGGCCCACAGCTCCCGGGCGCTGCTTGCCCAGCGAGCTCCCTGCGGAAGAACCCTGCGGGGAAGGCGTATCGAAGCCCATTGCGCGGGTGCTGCCCGGGGTGAGGGGGTCGAGCTGAACGGCCTGCTCCCAGAGACTTCGGGGGGCGAGCTTGGCGGCGCCGTCGAGCTCCTGAAGGAGCCGCTGGCCGAAGCCCGCAACGGCTTCCGCAGAACCGAACAGACCCGCGTGACCAGCGACCCCATCCATCGCCCAGGCGTTGTCGTCGTCGACCTCTCCCTGAATCGAAGGAACCC
>JAYUUC010000104.1:0-6981 GCA_043755105.1 Myxococcales bacterium | reverse complement strand
GTTCGAGAACGGTTTCTCCCGCTTCCAGTCGGAAGACTTCGGTGGCGCGTTGGGCTCGCTTCAGGCCCTTCACGCACCGCAGTTCGCTGGCGCGTTCCAGCCCGAGTCGTGGGTTCTCAAGGCGACCGTCTACTACTTCAGTTGCCTTTACGATGAGTCCAAGGCGGCGCTCGGAGCGTTCGACGAGATCTACCAGCCGATGTCGGAGAAGCTGAAGACCTTGACCAAGGCCGACCGCGATCTCGACTACTACTTCAAGCTGGTGAATGACGAGAACAGCGACGTGCCCCGCCCGGTGCTCAACTGGGTGCGCAGCAACGAGCGAATGCTGGGGGTGTTCCACACCCTCGAGCAGATCGAGAACGAGAAGAAGGCGATCACCGGCAACGCTGCGTGGCAGGGGTCGAAGATGATTCCGGAGCAGATCTCGCTCCTCGACGCCAACCGCGGCACCCTCACCCAGCTGGCCGGGCGTCTGGCCAAGTCCCGATTGCAGGAAGCCGCGCAGACGGTGAAGACGTTCTCGGATCAGGCCGAGATCATCCGCTTCGAGGACTCCAAGGCCGAGAAGGAACTCGCCGAGGTGGGAATCGACCAGACGGCGCTGTTGAAGAAGCAGAGCCTGTTCCGCCCCGCGATGCCGGCCGAGAACTGGAACTACTGGCGATTCCAGGGCGAGTTCTGGATCGACGAGATTGGCTACTACCAGTACACCCTGAAGAAGGGCTGCCCCGCGCAGGCGGAATAGCTCCAGCGGGACTGCATCATTCTCGTGGGCTCGGTCCTGCCCGGCGGCGATGAGAATCGCCTGCGAGGTCGGAAGTGGGCCCACTTTTCATTTACTTGTCCCTTGTGTAGGTTGCGCCGATTTTTCCGGGGCGTTTCGGCCCTAAGTGGTCGCAGCCAAAGTGGAATTGGAACAGGAGACCGCATGACGTCTTTCCTCCGGATCATTGCCGCAGCGTCGGGTCTGAGTCTCGCGGCGATGGGTGCAGGTCAGGCCCATGCGCAGCCGAAAAAGAGCACCGCGAAGAAGGCGGCCGCGCCTCGCGCTGATGCCGCGGCTACCGCCAAGGCGGCAGAGAAGAAGGCCGAACGGAAGGGGCCGGCGAAGTACAAGCTTGACGCCCCCAAGCTTCAAGATGCCGAGCAGGAAGCGCTGGTCGAGAAGAAGCGGGACGAGACGATCGAAGGCCTGAAGAAGGTCTTCACCAAGCTCGACGAGAGCTCGCCCAACCGCCCGGACCTGCTCTTCCAGCTCTCCGAGCTGTACTGGGAAAAATCGAAGTATCTCAACCGCAAGGAGATGGCGAAGTTCCAGGCGGACGAGAAGAAGGCCGACGCAGCCCGGAACCGCGGAGAGAAGGTCGCGGACGCGAAGGAAGACCACCGCGAGAGCGAGCTCTACCGCTCGGAGACGATGCGTCTCTACGAGACCATCCTCCGCGAGCACCCCTCCTATGACCGCAAGGACGAAGTGCTGTTCTCGCTCGCCTACAACCTTTACGAGATCGGCAAGCGCGACCAGGCGGTGAAGCGCTACGAGGAGCTGATCAAGAACTACCCCGGGTCGACCTTCGTCCCCGACACTTATATCCAGCTCGGCAACCACTACTTCGACATCGCCAACGACCTCAGCAAGGCACGGGCGATGTACGAGAAGGCGTTCGCCAGCCCCTCGCCGAAGATCAAGTCCTACGCGCTCTACAAGCTGGCGTGGTGCGACTTCAACGTCGGCGAGCACGAGAAGGCGCTGAAGAAGCTGCAGGACGTGGTCGATTACTCCGAGAAGCAGGGCAAGTTGATGACCGACCTCAAGAACGAGGCGCTCAACGACATGGTGACGATGTTCGTTCAGCTCAACCGCTCGGACGATGCGATCGCCTACTACAAGCAGCACGCGGGGAAGAAGAAGCAGGCGACGCTGATCGCGAAGATGGCCGACCAGCTCGCCGACGCCGGCCACCACGACAACGCGATCAAGACCTACCGCTACCTGGTGTCGGAGAACCCGCTGCAGGAAGGCGCTCCCAACTTCCAGCAGGCGATCATCAAGAGCTACGAAGGGCTGCGCCAGCGCGAACAGGTGAAGGCGGAAGTGAAGAAGATGGCCGAGCTGTACCGGCCGGGCAGCACCTGGTGGAAGGCGAACGAGTCGAAGAAGGAAGTGCTTCGCGATGCCTTCAACGTCTCGGAAGAGGCGATGCGGACGATCGTCACCGAGTATCACCAGGAAGCGCAGAAGACGAAGCAGGTCGAGACCTACCGGCTCGCCCGGGACATCTACAAGCAGTATATCGAGGCGTTCGCGTCGGGCACCGACGAGAACTTCATCTCCGACTTCGCGTTCAACCTTCGCTTCTACTACGCGGAAATCCTCTGGGCGCTCGAGGAGTGGGAGCCGGCTTCACGCGAATACGACGCGGTGGTGACGTTCAAGGTCCCCAGCCGGGACACCGCCAAGGAAGTCTCGCAAGAGAAGTACCGCCAGTCGGCCGCCTACAACGCGATCCTCGCCTACGACAAGCTGCTCAAGATCGAGCGCGGACAGCTGGCGAAGACCGAGATCAAAGAAGGCGCCAAGGTCGACGAGCAGAAGAAGAAGGGCAACGTCGAGAAGCAGGCCAAGATCCAGAAGCGCTCGGCGAAGGAACTGGAGGAGCAGAAGCTCACCCCGGTGGAAGGGAAGCTGGTCGCTGCGTGTGACCGCTACAACACCCTCTACCCGAACAATCAGGACGAGATCGACGTCCGCTACCAGTCGGCGGTGGTGTTCTACGACCGCAACCACTTCCTCGAAGCGGCGAAGAGGTTCGGCGAGATCATCCTCAAGTGGCCGGAAGAGAAGCGTTCGCAGGAAGCGGCCGACCTCTCGATGTCGGTGCTGGAAGAGAAGCAGGAGTGGCTCGAGCTCAACAAGCTCTCTCGTCAGTTCGTTGCCAACAAGAAGCTCTCGAAGCTGGGCACCGAGTTCACCAAGCGCGCGGTCGGTGTGGTCGAGGGCTCGCAGTACAAGTGGGTCGACGAGGTCATCTACAAGAGGGACAAGAACCCGGCCAAGGCGGCCGAGGAGTTCCTCAAGTTCGTCGCCGAATTCCCCAAGTCGGACAACGCCGACCGGGCGCTCACCTACGCGATGGTGATCTTCCAGGACGCCAATCAGCTTGACCGGGGCATCGAGACCGGCTTGCGGGTGCTGAAGGAGTACCCGGGGAGCGCCTTCGAGCTGAAGGTTCGCTACACCCTTGCGAGCTTCTACGAGAAGCTGGCCGACTTCCAGAAGGCCGCCGAGATGTACGAAGCATTCATCGCCGCCTACGACACCGCCGCGGGCACCAAGGCGGTCGGGTACGACAACATCAAGAACGAGCTCAAGGGCGCCAAGAAGGCCGAGGCGAAGAAGCCCGAGCCGAAGAAGGTGGCGGCGAAGGCCACTGCCAAGGGTGCGATCGAAGCCCACAAGGTCGACCCCAAGGAGCGGGAAGAGCTGATCAAGGAAGCCGATAAGTGGGTCGCCGACGCGCAGTTCAACGCCGGCCTCTGGTGGGAAGGGCTGGGCAAGTCGGACAAGGCGATCGCCGCCTACCAGCGCTACCTCACCCGCTTCAAGGACAAGAAGGACGTTCCCGAGATCGCCTACAACATCGGGTTGATCCAGGAGAAGGACAAGAAGTGGGGCGAGGCGATCAAGACCTTCGAGTCGTTCGCTACCACCTACGCCAAGGACAACCGGGCCGGGGCCTCAAAGATCTACGAGGCGAAGTACCGCACCTTCCTCGCCGAGCGGACGCTGAAGAACCAGAACGAGGGCGAGAAGCTGCAGAAGGAGCTGATCGCCAGCTACGCCAAGCTTTCGGCAGAGGACAAGAAGAAGGACCCGGTGCTCAACGCCTTTGCGCACGCCCGGTTCCTCGCGCTCGAGCCGATGTGGAAGCAGTACACCGACATCCGCTTCCAGAAAGTGGCCACGATCAAGAACGACCTCAATCAGAAGCTGAAGAAGATCCAGGAAGTCGAGAAGGCCTACACCGAGGTGCTGGCGATCGGCGCCGGGGAGTATGGCATCGCCGCGCTGACCCGCATCGGCCTCGCCTATTCAGACTTCGCCCAGAACTTCCTCGACTCGCCCAACCCGCGTGGTCTCGACGAAGAGCAGATGGACATGTACCGCGGCGAGCTCGAAAACCGCGCGTTTCCCCTCGAGGAGAAATCGATCGAGGCGCTCGAGAAGGCGCTCGCCAAGAGCTATGAGCTCTCGGTCTACAACGAGTGGACGCTGCTCGCTCAGGAGCGGATCAACAAGTATCGGCCCGGGGCCTACGCCAAGGTGCGCGACGTTCACTACCGAGGCTCGGAGTTCTTCGCTACCGCGCCGATCTCGAAGAGCCCCGAAGTTGTCGTTCCGGCTGAGCTGAAGGCCGCTCCTCCTGCGGCGACTCCGGAGAAGAAGTCGACCGAGAAGGCCACTCCCGCCCCAGCCAAGGCCGAGAACAAGCCCTCGAACCCGTCCACGACCCCGGTGGTCGCTGGCAACCGGCCGTGAGCGGAAGGAAGCCTTTGTCCATGACCCGAGCGACCATGATTCCCAACCGCCTGATTTCGACCGCCGCACTGTCCAGCCTGCTCCTCGTTGGCTGTAAGACCGCCGAACCGGTGGTGAAGGCCGCGCCGGTGGTGTCAGCGCCGGTGGCCGTGAAGGCCACTCCCTCCGACGACTTCGCCCAGGGGGTGAAGCAGTTCGACGCCGGCCAGCTCGATGAGGCGTCAGCGACCTTCATCCGGTTGCTCGCCGCCGAGCCGAAGATGGTCAACGCCCAGTACAACCTGGGAGTGATCGCCGAGCGCAAGGGCGAGCTTGCCCGCGCGGAGTCGGCTTACGAGGCTGCCCACAAGCTCGACTCGACCCACCTTCCCACCCTGCTCAACCTGGGAAAGGTCTACCGGCTGCAGGACAAGTTCGACAAGGCGATCACTCTTTACGAAGAGGCGCTCAAGCTCCCGGGTCACGAGGGCGACGTCGCCCTGCTCAACAACCTGACCGTCGCCTACCGGCTGGCGAAGAAATTCGACAAGGCCGAGGCAGCGGCGCGGCGGGTGCTCGCCCACACCAAGGACAACCCCGACGCGTACAAGAATCTGGCGTTGATCTATTACGATCAGGGGAACTACCGACTCGCCGAGTTCATCAGCGCCAATGCCAAGAAGCTCGATGAGAAGGACCCGGGCGTCTACAACAACCTCGGCCTCATCTACCTCAAGCTCGACGACCGACGGATGGCGCTGAGCCAGTTCCAGAAGTCGGTCGCGTTGTCCGACCGCTTCGCTCCGGGCCACGTGAACATCGGCGCGATGGCGCTCACCTACCGCGACTACGAGACCGCCGAGAAGGCGTTTGCCAAGGCGCTGGCGGTGGACCCCAGTTCTTACGAGACTCAGCTCGCGTACGCCTATGCCCTCGACGGTCAGAAGGGGAGGGACCCGAAGAAGGGGCTCGCTGCGGGCGCTGCGTTCGAGAAGGTGCTGGCGCTGAAGGCTGATCAGAATGACGCGATCTGTGGCGCGGGTTGGGCGTATTCGACCGACAAGAGCGCCTGGCCCAAGGCGACCTCGTTCCTGGAGAAGTGCAAGGGCTTGGGCACCACCACCGCGCAGGACCAGCAGCTGATCGACGCCAAGCTCAAAGGCCTGGCGGCGATGGCCAAGAGCGGCGCTCCGGCCCAGCCGGCGGCGGCCCAGAAAGAAAAGCCGAAGCAGAACCCCAAGGGCGCGTCGATGCTCGACAAGGTCTCGGATGACGCCGCGAAGCAGGAGGGGACCGAGGGGAACGTGGTTCCCGCCAGCGGTACCGCTCCCGCTACCGGCACCACCCCTGGTGCGGCTGGCCCTGCTGCGTCTCCGGCGCCCGCTACCGGCGCCGCCCCGGCGGGCTCGCAACCCCCGAAGCCTTGATTCCTTCTGGGCGGCATCCCCTATGCCGTCGGGACCCGTAGCGAAGCGACCCTCGGTGAACGGTGCAACCGGCCCGTGCGCCTAGACAAAAGTTTGAAGCTTGTCCAACCGGCAATGACAACGTACCTGTAGATCCTTTACTGTTTGCCGCCATTTCATCTGAACCGGCGCCGATGTAGGCCGGAGGAGATTTGCATGAAGAAAACCTTGTGGACGGTGGCCATCGTGGCGCTGCTGGCGGCTCCTGCTTTCGGAGAGGGAAAGACCACCGTGGTGCAGGAAGCCGACAAGACGGTCTTCCGGAAGAAGACGGTGATCGACTTCACCGACGTGGCCGTCGAGGGCGAGTTGACCAAGCCCGAAGGCACCTACGCGCTGTCGAAAAAGAAGACCAACTTCAAGAGCTTGATCAAGGTTCGCGACAGCTTCGCGCCCGAGCTGCAGAAGTCGGTCGACAACCTGTAACAGCCTTCCGCAGCCGCATCTCAAGGAGCACCCGATGGCCTCAAAGAAAAATGCACTGACCTTTCAGATCACCCACCCTGACGGTTCCACCACCGAGTCCCGCTCCGAGCTGGAGAGCGTCATTCTCGGCTCGGGTGGCGGCGCAGCCGTGAAGCTTCAGGACCCCAAGGTCTCGAACCGTCATGTGATGCTCAAGGTGGAGAAGAACGGGGCAGTGACCGCGATCGATCTGGGCAGCGAGCACGGAACGCGCATGGGTGCGACGGTGATCAAGGACCCGATCGAGCTCGCCTCCGGTGATGTTCTCGAACTGGGGACCTCGCAAGTGAAGGTGCTCTTCGGCGACAGCGCGACCGCGACGACTTCGGCGAGCAACGGTCGCAGCGCCCACGCATCGGCGCACGCGGTGCCGGGGGCAACCCAGACGTCGGTGGGAACTCCGCCGGCGATGATGTCGACGATGTCTCCTGCCGCGACCCCTTCCGCCAGCTCGGCCAATGCTGCCTCGCGGGTTCAGCTTGGTTCGCAGCGCGGGCTCGCGGGCACTGGCCGGAACGCGGCGGTGAT
>JAYUUC010000103.1:0-2340 GCA_043755105.1 Myxococcales bacterium | reverse complement strand
CGGCGGCCGAGGACGGCTTCAACCAGGTGACGCCGCTGATGCTGCCATCGGCCCGCTTGTAGGTGACCGACTCGCCTGGAAGAAAAGTGCGCCGGGCGAGGGTGAGGTTCCCGTCGGCGAAGGTGAAGTAGTCGGTCATCTTGATTTGACCGCTGCGCCGATACTCGAGCGGAATCACCTTCACGCCTCCCTCCAGAGTCTCCACCGGCTTCACCACCACCCCCAGCTCGGCGGGATTGGCGGCCTGCTGACTGGTGGAATACTCGAAGCAGCGACCGACGATCAGCCCGTAATGGTCCTGCGCGGCGCAGTCGAGGCCGCAGCTGACGTCGGGTCCGGCGTCCACCGGTGAGGGCTTGGGAGGAGCGCCGCAGCCGGCCAGCGCGAGAGTGAGAACGGCGAACAGCGAAGGGGTCTTCATAGGGGCGCGCATCTTGCGGCAATCGGCGCGCGGTTCCCAAGCGCTTTCCGGTAGACTGTTGGTTCCCCGTGGTCACCCGGCGCCCCAACATTAACCACGCCGTCCGCGCGCTGCTGCGCGACATCTGCCGCACCGTCCCCGAATTCCAGCACATTCGCCCAGCGCGGATTCTGATCGTCGCCGGAGAAGCGCGGAGGGCCTCGCGGGCCACCTGCAAGCCGCTCGCGTTCGCCGGTTCGGGAGGAAGCGACCCGGCCGGCCGCCGCAAACCGGTGGTGAAGATTCGCGGGCGGAAGATGTACTACTGCATCACGCTGCGGCCGCTGTTCTTCCGCTCGGGGACCGCGCGGGCCCGGGTGACCACCCTGATGCACGAGCTGTTTCACATCTCGCGCTCCTTCGACGGAACGCTGTCCGACGCCCACCGCCACAGCCGGCTGGGAGAACAGTTCGAGGCACGGCTGCGGCCGATCGCCCGCCATTACTGGAAACATTGCCCCCCGGAGCTGTGGGCGCCGCTGGCCCACGATGGCGAAGTGCGGGTGCTGCAATGGCTGGAGCGCCCCGGCCCGGCCTTCCTTCCCGAGCGACCTCGAATGCGAAAGCTCTACACCGAGGAGCAGCTCTTCTACGGCGAGGTGCGAATGATTACCCGCGGGTCAAAGCGGGCTCAGGTCCCCCGTGCACTGGTGGCAAAGGTGCACTGAGAGCGCCCAGCGCGCAGCCACTCAAAGCGGATAGAGATGAAGCCATCGTTCACCCGGCGCGCGGCGGCCCCCCTTGCCGCCTCCGGTCAATCGCTTGGTGGATCGAGAGGGCCACCGCTTCTCCTCCGAGCCCCAGGTCGATAACCGCGTCCACCGCATGGGGAGGGAAATCTTTGGCTCCTGGAATCGGTCCCCGGGCGCTCAGCACCACAGCGAGGTCGCTCTCGCCTCCGGTGCTTCGGATCCAGTGCACCAGCGCCAAACCCTGGCCGTTGGACAGGGTTTCGTCCACCACCACCACGTCGAGCAACAGAAGCTCATTCACCAGTCGCTGCCGGGCTTCGTAGCCGTTGGCGGCGTAGAGCACTTCAAAGCCGCGCCGCCGCAGCGCTTCTTCCAGCGACGTTCGCACCGCCGTCGCGTCCATCACCAGCAGCGCCCGTAAAGACCGCTTCGACAGCGCGTCGATCAGCGCACGCAGCTTCTCGGTGCTCGCCGGATCGAGCTCGAACTGCACCCCCATTCGATCGGAGAGAACGTGAACAACTTTCCCCGGGGCCTGCAGCGCGCTGCCGTCCGGTAAGTTGAGCTCAAGAAGGATGGGCGCGTGCAGCGGCAGCGGATTGGGAGTGCGAATCATCGCCCCTCCCTGAGAAAGATTCTGGAGGAAATCTTCCTTCAGCTGTTCCCCGGTGTCGTAGCGCAGGTGAACCCGCTCGGGGATTCCCTCGGCTTCCTTTGGCACCACCTTCACCGGCGCATTGACCCGGTAGCGCGGGCTGGCGCGGCGTTCCGCCGCCATCGCATTTACCGGGGCGACCGGCATCAACATCGGCACCGCAACCGGTTTTGACATCGCAGTCGCTACCGGAGTCACCACCCGAGAGGCGGGTGGCTTCGGCACATGACCCTTCGCCACGGCGGCGAAGTGGCGCTGCAACGCCGGCTCCAGTGCCGCCGGAGGGCTGACGAAATTGAGTCCGTAGCCTGGGGGCTGGTCGCTCCGGAGCGACTTTCCCGCGCGCACGTAGCCCACCCGGACGTCGACCTCGAACGGCGACGGCTCACCTGGGACCGTGAGTCCCAGCGTGAACCGGTCTCCCATCGGCGGCTGCAGGTCAGAGGCCAGGAACAACCCCGGAGGGGTGGACTCGGCCGTGGCTCGGGTTCCGGGAGCCCCCAGGTCCAGCGCCAGCCTTGCCGGTCCGGGCG
>JAYUUC010000102.1:0-2343 GCA_043755105.1 Myxococcales bacterium | reverse complement strand
ACCTACAGGATTTGCGCGCGCTGATCGCCTCCCGGCTCGCCCTGTTCCGGCCCGAGCTCGCGCTGGTACGGCGAATGCCGCAGGAGCGGCTGGAGCGGGTGTTTCAAGCCGCGCTGTCGCTGGTTGATGATCGGTTCCCGCTGGTGGGCGACCTCAAAGCGGTGAGGCGAGAACAGAAGCTGATCGAGAAATCGTTCGACGCGCTCGGGCAGCAAGCCCTGGCCACGGTGGTACAGAAATACGGGCGGGTGGCGGCGGACGGCGATTTTGCCGCCTACCTGCGCGGGGCCGAGCTGACCGTGGCTCGGGCGGCGCTGCTGGCGGCTGGAGAATCAGCGCCGGTGCGACGCATGGTCCTCGAGGCGGGCGATCTTCCGTTTCCCATTCCTGCTTCCGAGCGGGTGACGGACCTCGTCCAGTTCGCGCTGGGCGGCGACCTCCCCGCGCTTCGAGCGGCGATCGGCCTGCAGCTGCCTTCCCGGAACCCTGCGCCCACCCGAACTTCGGGTCAGCGCTGAGGCTCAACCGCGGCCGATCACCTTGCGGAGGAAGCCCCAGAATTGCCCGGCGCGCTCGCGCAGGTCCTGACTGCGGCGGGCCTCGGCGTCGCTCGCAGAGCGGTTGGTGATCTTGAGCTGCTGCTGGAGCTGCTCGGGCGAATAGCGCGTCGCCAGCGTGGCGGTGATTTCCCGGTGAGTCGAGAACTCGCGGGCCTCGACGTGGAGCACGCATTCGGAGTCCAGCTTCAAGGTGACGGCGACCTTCACCGTGCCCTTGGGGCCCCGGGGCAGGTCTTCTACCCGCACCGTTCCGAGGTAATCGTTGGCGGCGATGTGGCTGTCCTCGCCCTGGAAGACCGAGAACTCGAGGCTCTTCTCGTCGTCCTGAGAGGTGCTGACGGCAAACGACTTCTGTACCGGCAACGGGCTGTTGCGTTCGAGCACGCGCTTGAAGGCGCCGCCGGGCATGCCGATGCCGATGGTCATCGGGAGCACGTCGATCAGCACCACGCTGCTCACCTTGTCGACCGACCCGGAGAAGAGCGCAGCACCGATGGCCACCGCTTCGTCGGCGTTGACGCTGGCGTGAGGATGGCGGCCGAAGAGGGCGCGAAGGTGCTCGCGAACCTTGGGCATCCGGCTCTGACCCCCGACGAGAATGACCTCTTCGATCTCCTTCGCCTGCAGCTTGGCGTCGAGCAGCACGTCCCGGACCACGTCGAGGGTGCGCTTGACCAGGCCGTCCGAGACCTTCTCCAGCTCGGAGCGGGTGAGGGTGCAGCGCAGCTCGCGAGGCTTGCCGGCGGCGTCCATCATCAGCATCGGCACGTGGACCTCGACGCTGGTGCGCTCGGAGAGCTCGACCTTGGCTCGCTCGGCAGCATCGAGCACCCGCGAGAGCGCCACGCTGTCGCCGTTGAAGGCGATCTTCTCGGTCTGCTGAAATCGCTCGAGCAGGAAGTCCACCACCAGGTTGTCGAAGTCGGCGCCCCCGAGAAAGGTGTCGCCGCCGGTGGCGAGGACCCCGAAGACGTTCTTTTCGATCTTCAGCACCGTGGCGTCGAAGGTGCCGCCGCCGAGGTCGTAGACGAGCACCGTCTTGGTCAACTCGCGGTTCAGGCCGTAGGCCAGCGCCGCCGCGGTGGGCTCGTTGAGGATCCGCTCGACCTTCAGCCCCGCCATCGCACCGGCGCGGCGCACCGCTTCGCGCTGGGGCTCGGAGTAGTAGGCGGGAACGGTGATCACCGCGCGCTCCACCGGCTGTTGCAGATGCTGCTCTGCCATCTCCTTGCACTCACGGAGCACGATTCCCTGGATCTCTTCGAGCGAGAGCACCTGGTCGCCCAGCTGCACCGCCGCCATCCCCCGTTCGTCGCTGCAGATCTGGTAGTGAAAGCGTTCGCGAACGTCCTTCACGGTGGCGCTCTCGTAAGGTCGTCCCACCAGCCGCTTCGCCCCATAAATCGTCTGGCTCGGGTTCAGCATCAGCTGACCCTTGGCGCGGTGACTGACAAGCAACTTGTTGTTCTTGGTCAGCGCCACCACCGACGGAATGGTGTTGTACCCATCTTTTGAGCGGAGCACCGAGGGGCGGCCTTTCGAGAGGACTGCAACGCAGGAATTGCTGGTGCCGAGATCGATGCCGATGATCGGGCCGACTCCGGCGACGTTCTCCGGAGGGGTGAGATACACCGTTCGCAGGGCTCCCTTGCTCTGAGGAGCCGTCGCCGGCAGAGCGGCTTGTGGCTGCAGCGTGGGAACCGGCACGGGCGCGGCAGGCTCGGTCTTCCGCCCGCTCACGATCGGAGGAAGCGGATCCGCGAGCAGGTCCTCGAGCGGCTCG
>JAYUUC010000101.1:0-2351 GCA_043755105.1 Myxococcales bacterium | reverse complement strand
CAGCGCTGCCGGATCTCGGTGAAGCCCTGCTGGCGCTGGCCGAGAACCTCTTCCACCTGCTCGAGAATGGACGTCACCGCTTCTCCCGGAGCCAGTCGCTGGAGCAACGCCACCAGGCGTTCCAGGGGCGGGGTACCGGTGATCCGCGGCACCAGATCGGACACTAGGAGCTGGGCGTCGCGCATCTGTTCAATGAAGGCTTCTGCCTCTTCCTTGCTCACCTCCGCGTCGGCTGCCTCGAGCACCGCAGCGAGTTCCGCTGCGGTGGCACCCGCCACTGCGTGTTCGAGGACGGCCTCGACCAGGTCGTTGCGCGGAATGGAGGCCAGCGCGTGATCGCGTCCGCCGCCCGAGTCTTGCTGCTCGTAGTAACGAATCTGTTCTCCCACCCTGGCGCAGCTGGTGTTGGGAAAGAGAGCCACTCGGGCCGCAATCGCCGGGTTTTCGCTTAGAGCGGTGGACACGCTCCAGAGGTATTCCATGTCCAGACGGACGCGCTGGCGGATCTGCAACGCGCCTCCCAGGTTCAACCGGGTCCTCGCTCCTACTTCCCCGAGCGCAACGCCGGCGAAGAGCCCAAACGGCGTCGATCGATAAGCCATGCGAGACACGTACTTCACCAGCGAACGCTCGATCCGCCGCCCGCGTTCGCTGGTCGGGTCCTTGCGCCACAGTGGCACGGACTGGCTCAAATCCGGGGAAGCCACCTCGAGCGCCTCGATAAAGAGCGGTTGGTCGACCAGGTCGGCCAGGCGTGCGCGCACCGCGGCTTCACTTCGGGCCCCTTTCCCGCCCTCACCGTTCGCCCAGCGAACCAGCTCGGTGAACGAGAGCGTGGGCGCGCGAAGCACGAAAAACCCTGCGGCCTCGAATCGACCCGCCGCGGCGTCTGCTGTCGTTCCGGCCATCTGCAAATTCCCCATGGAACAGGTCGGCGAAATTGTGGCACGCGGAGCCTTGAAGTCACGATTGCTCCCCCCGAAAAGAAAGCTGACCCCCTCTTTCCCGGGCGCTAGGCTTACCTGTGGCCTTTGCTTCCGACCTGATCGTGAACCTCGGACCCGTCCTTCCCGTGCTTCCTTTCGGGGAGCTCCTCGAGGAATGGAAGCGTTCAGGCTTTCACACCAGACGCTGCGCCGAAGTGCTGCGGCGGGTACTCGAGCAACATCCAGAGGCTGCCCCCGCCTTCGATGTGGATGCGATCACATCGGGCGGACATGTGCTGCGACCCGCCGCCCGTCGTCTCTCGTCGCCGCGCCGCTCCACCTGGTCCCTTTCCATCGTGCGTCCACGTCTTGGTCTCGAATCTGCGCAGGAGTTGCCCTCTGCCCGGCTCGAAGAGGTGGCGAAACTTATTCGGTTGGCGGCAGCGGAGGTTCCCTGGCGAACGTGTCGAGAACAGCTCTCCCAACGAACCGATGCGGACTGGACCGACCTGTTGGTCCGGCCCGCATCGGGCATGCGCGAGGCGGGGCCCAGATGGGGAACACTGCGGGCGGATTGCCTGCAACGACGGGAGCACGGTGCGGTGGCACTCCGGACCCGGAAGGGGCTTCTGCTGGTCGACCCCTACGGGCTCGATGGGAGCTGGAAGACCGGCAACGGACGGGCGCCCCGGCCGAGGCCCGAGGCCGATGCTGTCCTGGTGACCCATCTCACGGCCTTTCACCTTCCTTCGGTGATTGGCAGTGTGCGCGATGCCAGAGCGCGAGTGATCACCCCTCAGGTCGGGGCCGCGGCGCTGCAGAACCCTCATCTGTTCCGGACCGAGCTGGATCTCCTGGGCCAGCGGGTCGATGATCTGAGCTGGGGCGCCACCGTGCGCCTCGCCGGTGCCGAGGTCGAGGTATTGCCCTTTTACGGCTGGCAGGCGAGCACCGAGCCGCCGTCGTTGCCGCGATCTGCTCGGGGAATGGGCAACTGCTACCGCGTCGAGGTCGAAGGCCGCTCGATCGTGTTCCTCTCGTCGAGCGGTATCGATGCTGACGGCTCGATGGTGGAGGTGCTCGCCCAATCGGCGAAGGCGTCGGGCCCAATCGACGTTCTCGTTGGGCCCTTGTTCAGCTGGCCCAGCTACTTTCACCCCTCTCTGCCGCAGCTCCCGTTGTTTCTTCCGTTCGCACGTCTTCAGTCGTTGGCCGCAGAGTACCGAGGTCGAATGCCGCCGTCGATGACACTGGGTGTGGAAGGGATGGTTGGCGCGTGTGCGGCCGCCGGGGCCGCGGTGTTCCTGCCTTCAGGGCACGGCTTCAGCGGCGTTGGTCGTCGCGCGCCGGGCAGTGCGGCAGCGAGCGAAGTCGCGATGCTCGATGCGCTCACCTCGGGGTTGCAGAGCGCGGGAGTTCGCACCC
>JAYUUC010000100.1:0-2353 GCA_043755105.1 Myxococcales bacterium | reverse complement strand
TAGGTGGCCTTGAACTCCTCGGAGGTGACCGAGACGTTGGAGGTCTTCCCGCTGGTCTGGATCTGCCAGCGCATCACCAGCTTGCCGCTGGAGCCGGGGTCCTTCTTCTTCTGTTCCTCCGCGCAGCGGGCGAGCGCTGAGCGGTTGGCGAGCACCACCTGCATGATGTCCGACTGGCCGAGGCTGGTGGGCAGATCGGCGCCGCCGGGCGCGGGAGGAATGTAGACGTCCTTGTCGGTCTTCTTCCGGGTGGCGACCGGCTTCTGCTCCGCCGCCTTCGCGCCACTGCCTCCGAACTCCTTGTCGAAGTCGTCGTCGCCGCTGCTGGCCGGAGTGGACTTGCTTGCACTCCCCGATGAGCGAGGCGAGATCGTCTCGGCTTCGGACTTCTCCGAGGAATGCGCGCTCGACCGGCGGCGTGATCCGCCGCCCTCCGCGCGGGCCAATGCGGCAGAAGCCCCCGGAACGGGCGGCACTACCGGCGGAGGCACGCCAGTCACAGCAGCGGGAGAAACTGCCGCACCGGGGGCAGCGGTGAGCGCTGGGTTAGGAACCGCGGAAGCACCGACTGCTGCCGGAGCCGCCGCGGCCGGAACGGTTCCCGCCGGCGCTGCAGCCACGGGCGCTGCCGTCGGCGGAACCGTCGCTGCAGCCACCGGCGCGGGCGTCACCCGAGCGGCCGGCGCAGGCGCTGCCGGGATGGGAGTGGGCGTTGCCGCCACCACCGGAGCGGGAGCACTGGGCGCCGCTGGAGGACCCGACCGGAAGGCCTGAATGACGATGACGAGGAGCAACAGCGCCACCACCGTGCCGACCACCGCGTACAACATTCCCTTCTTCTGAGGCGGCTTGTAGGCGGTGAACCCCGGCGACGTGAACGTGGGCCCGTGGTCGGTGTAGGCGGGCGGCCGACTCCGCTCGGAGGAAGAAGGCGCGGCGGCGCCGGCTCCAAGGCGCGAGGTAGAAGGCCCCTTCTCGTCGGGCAGGTCAAGCAGCCCGCGCGAGGCCGGGGCAGCGCTCTCGCGCATCGCCGCGGGCTCCGGCGCCCTCGAGAGGACTTCCATCTCTTGCTTCACCAGCGACGCCAGCGCCGAGGCCGCCGAGGGCTTCCAGCCACCCGAGGTCTGCTCGACCTTTGAATCGGCCAGCGAGACGGCGTTGGAGTCCGAGGTCCCCTTGCGAGTAGAGCCTCCGGCGCTGAAGGCCGACTCGGCCGGAGCGGATGAAGACGCACTGCTCGAAGAACTGACCGAGACGGGCGAGACGATCACCGGCTTGGCCGGGCGAGGCGCCAGGAGCGTGGCCAGCTCGGCCACCTCGGACAGCGACACCCAGTCCGCCATCCCCGCCTTCCAGCACAGCGAGTCGGGGCCGATCTCGCCACGATTCCAATGGTCCTTGAGCTTCTCCACCGTCAGCGGGCCGACCTGCTTCTCGTCGATCGCCACGAACCACTCGGGCGAAGCCTCCACCGTCTTGCTCGCCTTCGCCGCCTTGGCAGGCTCCCCGCTGGCGTTTCCGGCGGCGCCCGCCTCCTGGGTGAGCTTCCTCATCATGCCCGCGTCGAGGACCCGGGTGCTCATCCGGTCGTCGTCCCCGCCGAGCTCGCCTTCGCTTCCCGTACCGCTCGCCGCCGGCCCGTCTTCTCGCAAGACCTGGTCGAACACGGCACCGATGTCGTCGTCGTCCACGGGCCCGAGCACGCTGCGAGATTGGTCGACCAGGGCCTGGGGAACGCCGCCCACCACGGTGCGTTCTTCGTCCCCATCGCCTCTGTAGGCACTTCCGTGGAGCGGGTTGTTCATCACCACGGTGGCCGAGCCGTCGTCTGAACCCATCGGCATTGGCATCGGAGGATTCGTCGGCGCCTCCGAAGAGACCCCTGCCTCGGGCTTCCGCACCAGGATGACGAAGCCGCACTTCTTGCAGCGGACCTTGACGCCCTTGGCGCCAATCTTGTCGTCGCTGATCATGTACTGCGCGCGGCAGCTGTCACATAGGAAGCGCATCGGTCTCCACTGTTTCGATCTAAAGCCCTTGAAATGACAACGGGTTGAAATCGTAAGGGTCACATCCGGGAGGGTCAAGCAGACGGCCGTCCCGACCCCACTGCGGGACGCCGATTGCCTGCCTCCGGTTCCGTTACTTGCGGATCTGGACCTCGACCTGGGTCCCCACGGCCACCCGCAGGGCGTGGAGGTCCTCGGAGAGCGCGAAGACCATCAAGTCGCGAATCTTCGAGCGTGGCTGCACCCGGAAGGTCGACCCGGTCTCGGCCATCACCATCTTCTTCACCGGTTCAATCTCTCCTGCCACGAAGAGCCCCGCCCTCACCGCCGAGAGCTCGGCCCCC
>JAYUUC010000099.1:0-2353 GCA_043755105.1 Myxococcales bacterium | reverse complement strand
TTCGCCGGGGCAACCGCGTTGCCTTTGGGGAACGAGCTTTCGGATCCCGGAGCTCGAACTGCAAACCAAGCGCGTGGATGACGCTCGCATACGAGCCCATCGCGACCGAAGATTCGCCGCGCTCAATCCGGTGCAGTGTGACCCGAGACAGACCTGCCGCCTCCGAGGTCGCCACGGTTGTTAGCCGCAGCGCTTTCCTGCGTACCCGGAGTTTCTCGCCGAGTGCGCGGAGTGCCCTCTCGGTGGCGAATCCTATCGGAGGCGCTGGCGCAGGCATGAGTGTTCCCCATTCTATTCAAAATCGATTGAATGTACAGAATGGGAAACACTTTGATCGCCACAGCGTGCGACGGATCAGACCGGCCGCCGTCGCTGTTCCCACCACGGGGCCAGGGTCCGCCAGCAGGTTGCTGCGAGAATGATGCTGCCGCCGAGAAGTGCCCACGGCCCTGGGCGCTCGCCGGCGAAGAGATAGGCCCAGAGCGGGTTGAGCACGGGCTCGAGCAGAATCAGCAGCGATGCTTCCACAGCCGGGGTTCGCTGAATCCCCTTCACGAAGAGCGCGTAGGCGAGTCCGAGCTGGAAGGCGCCGAGAAAGAAGACGATGCCCAGGTCGAGCGCGGTGGGGGACGGTCCGCTCGCCACGAAGGGGAAGCAGACCGCAACCGCCAGCAGATTTCCCCACGCGGCGGCTTGATTGCCTTCGCCCTGAAGGTGTCTCAGCCCGATGATGCAGAAGGCGAAGGCGACCCCCGAGGCGAGGGCGATCAGGTTTCCCAGCAGCGCTCCGGGCTCGAGCTTGCCGACGAAGAACAGCACCAGGCCCACGCCGAACAGGGGCATCGCCGCGCGCTCGCCCCGGGTGGATTTCTCTCCGAGCAGCAGCGGTCCGAGCAAGAGCACGTAGAGCGGCGCAGTGTCTTGAATGAAGATGGCGTTGGCGGCCGTGGTGCGCTTGTTGGCGAGCACGAAGAGCACCACCGTCGCCGCATAGGCGAGGCCCACCGCCAGAACCCGGCGGCTGGGCAGCCGTCGCGCCGAGGGGAAGACTGCGCCGAGGACCAGCGCCGCCACCAGAGAGCGGCCGCCGGCGATCTGCCAGGCACTCAGCTGGCAGAGCTTGATCGCCGCGCCCGCGGTGGACCACAGCAGCGCCGCGAGGAGGAGGAAGACCCGGGGCCCCACTCCGGAGGCGAACCGCGAAGTGCTGAGGTCTGGAGGCTGCGCGTCCAATTCACTTCCCCGCTGCGAGGCTGGGCTCGAGCTTGCCGGCAGCAGTCGGGGAGGGCACGAAAAAAGCGGTGCCTCAGAGCGTCACCAGCGCCTTGAGAAAGCCCTCGGGCTTTTCCCGCATCGCTTCGAAGGCGGAGCCGATCTGATCCAGCCCATAGGTGTGGGTAAACAAGAACGAAGGGTCGAGCCGTCCGCTGCCCACGGCCTCGGCCGCCAGCTCGATGCCCTCCCGGTAAACGACGGGGTCGCGCTCGTGGGCGTTGATCACGTCCAGGCCGCGCCAGTTCCAGAGCTGCAAATTCACCTGACGGGGGCTGTCCTGGTGATAGCCGGCGATGATCAGCCTCCCGCGCTCGCGGGCGAGCTCCCCGGCGAGGTCCAGTGGCCACTGCAGGCCCACCGCTTCCACCACCCGATCGCAGAGCGCGCCCTCGGTGAGCTGTTTCACCTGAGAGATGATCCGGTGGTGGTCGGCCATCGGCACTGCCCGCCACGCCCCACACCTCAGCGCCAGCGCATACGGGCGGCGCGAGATGGCGATGACCTTCGCTCCCGCCTTCACTGCCAGCTGGGTGAGCACCGCACCGATGAAGCCGATGCCGATGAACGCCACGAACTGGCCGGGCTGGAAGTCAGAGCGCCGGCAGACGTTGAAGGCGCAGCCGAGGGGCTCTCCGGGAAACGGCTTACCCTCGAGCGCCGGCCCCAATTTCACCACGGAAGCAGCCTCGACCCGGTCGTATTCGGCGTAGGCGTGGGAAGACAGCGCGGCCACCCGGTCACCTTCCGACAAACCGCTCACCTCGCGGCCCACTGCGTCGATCACTCCCCAGCCTTCATGCCCGGGAGTCCCCCCCCGCAAGCGGGTAGTTGAACCAGGAGCGGCCCTCGAACGGCGGCAGATTCGAGCCGCACACCCCGCATCCTTCCAGCTTCACCCGCACCTGCCGGGGGCCGGGTTCGGGAATGGCCACCTCTTCGACCACGAAGCGGCCGGGCGCAGAAATCACCGCCGCCCTCATCCGAGCGGGTTGGACTCGTTGCTTCGGCAACGGTTCAGCGTTCATGACAGAGCCTTTCCCAGGGGTGTGACGACCGGCCGGAGCTTCGATTGAAGGGT
>JAYUUC010000098.1:0-2354 GCA_043755105.1 Myxococcales bacterium | reverse complement strand
GGGGCCGACGGTGGTCCCGGCCAGCTTGGTCTTCGCGGCCTCGATGTCGCCCAGCTCGCGGCCCGCGGCCAGGTAGGCGTCGTACTGGACCTCGAGGTTGACCAGGTCCTCGGGCAGCGCGATGGCGGTGAAGAAAGCGAGGTCGTCGCGGGTGAGGCGGCCCTCGGAGCGCGCCGCCGCGCCCGACTCGGCCAGATAGCTGGCCTTGGTGATGGCGAGCCCGTCCGGCACCAGCCTCGACACCGCGCCCAGATAGCGCTCGCGCTGCAACGGGCTGTCGGTGAGCTGCGCCAGGGCATTGAGCAACCCGACCACCCCACTGATCTTCCGGTCGTGCACGCCGTCGACCCGCTGGCCCTTGGCCTTCAGGTCCTTGAGGGGAGGCGGGTCCCCCGGGCCCACTTGGCCGTGGACGAGCAGGTTGTGGAAGGTCTCCAGCTTCTTCAGCTGCGGCACGATCGTCTCGTACTTCTCCAGCAGCGGCCGCTCCATGCTGCGGTCGATCCACCGCGTCGACAGCGCCACCATCTGATCCGAGTTCAGCGACTTGAGCGAAGACATGCACCCCTCCAGTGCCCGCGCGTGCGGGCGGTGTGTATGAGGGCGGGACGCTAGCAAAAGCCGACGTCGCCCCGCCACCTGCGCCGGTGCGAGGATGGGCCATGTCCAAGCACTTTCCCGTGCAAATGATGCCCGAGGAGCAGGCGGAACTCGCCCAGGCCACGCTCGATGCGGCCGACCCTGAAGTGTCGATTTCGCGGCTCGTCGAAGCCATGGACCTCGGCGCCGTGGAAGCGGCGCTGGCCAATCCGTCTCTGCCGCTGATGGCGGTGGAGCACCCCAATCTGTGGGCAATGCTCACTCACTTCGTGAGGGAGCGGGTGGCCGCGTCGCCACGCTGCCCGGTGTCTTTCGCCGAGTGGGTTATCCACGCGACGCGATTGAAGACGCAAGGCGAGGACGAGGAATACCGCAGCAAGCACATCCACATGAGGGCGCTGCTGCGGAATCCGGTGCTCCTGACGTCCCTGCGACGCGAGGCTTTCCTGCTGTTGCGGCTGCGTCTGAATGCGGAGGAGTTGCAGGGCTTTTTGCCCACGCTGCAAGGGGTGCTGACTCCCGATGAATACACACTGCTGTCTCGGGCGCTGACGCCCGGAGGCGAGCTCGCGTCGTCTGAAGTGGAAGCCCTGGCAAAGCTGGGCTGGCAAGGCGCTGCACTGGCACTGTGCTTCCCGACCTGCCCTGCGGCGCTCATCGAGCGGCTCTGGCCGAGGATGGACGCGATCGGGCAGCTTTCCCTCATGTCGCATCCGAACCTGTCGGCGGCGACGCTGGCCGAAGCGCTGACCGCGCCAATGCGGCAGCTGCGCGCGACAGCGGCCAAGCGAGGCCGGCTCACGGCCGAGCAGTTCCGCGATGCGGCGCTGGGGGCTGACCTGCGCTTGGCCGTAGCCATCAACCCAGGTTTGCCGGTGGAGTGGGCCGAACACCTCGCGGCCGATCCGAACGAGTACCAGCGGGCTGCACTGGCGAAGAACCCGTCGCTCCCGCCTGAGGTGCAGCTCCGACTGGCCACGGACCCAAGCAAATTCGTGCGGGTGAGCCTGCTCGACAACCCGAACGTGACCGCCGAATCCCGCGCCGTGGCTGAGGCGCGGAATCGGCTGGGACCGTGAGCCCTTGCACAGGGTGAGGCATCGCAGTGCATACGGTATGGTCCGGACCTGCCCTGCTTCGGAGAGCGCGATGGAAACCTTCGACTGTGACTTCGTGATCATCGGCTCGGGCTTCGGCGGGAGCGTGTCGGCGCTGCGGCTGTCGGAGAAGGGCTACAAGGTCATCGTGCTGGAGGCCGGGAAGCGCTGGGCCAAGGAGGACTTCCCGAAGACCAACTGGAACGTGCGCAAGTTCCTCTGGGCCCCGGAGATCTTCTGCCATGGCATCCAGCGGCTGACGCTGCTGAAAGACACGCTCATCCTCTCGGGCGCGGGCGTGGGCGGCGGCTCGCTGGTCTACGCCAACACGCTGCTGGTGCCGGGGCCCGACGCCTTCGCGAACCCAGGCTGGCCGAGCGGGGTCAACTGGCGCGACGAGCTCATGCCCTTCTACGACACGGCCAAGCGCATGCTCGGCGTGGCCAAGAACCCGAAGCTCTGGAAGGCCGACGAGCAGCTGAAGGAGATCGCCACCGAGATGGGGCGGGGCGACACCTTCCACTCGACCAACGTGGCGGTGCTCTTCGCCAAGAAGAACCAGAAGGAGGGCGAAGCGGTGGCCGACCCCTTCTTCAGCGGGCAGGGGCCCGAGCGTACCAACTGCACGCACTGCGGCGGCTGCATGGTGGGCTGCCG
>JAYUUC010000097.1:0-2357 GCA_043755105.1 Myxococcales bacterium | reverse complement strand
GCGCGGGCCCAGCGTCCCGTGTCGAAGCAAGAACGAAGTCCCGAGTCGAATCGAATGCACCGGCGAGCGAAGATCGTGGCCGACGATTCCGAGAATCTCCTTGTAGCGTCGGTCTCCGCTGTCATTGAGCTGCGGAGCGTCTGCCGTTGAACCGCGCCTCAGCGCGAACCAGAACAGCAGCGCTCCGCTCAGCAGCCCGATCACTCCGAGGACGGGGGGCGACGCTCCAGGTCCGTTCGCCCGTATCTGGGGGCGAAGGAGAAAGGATCCGCTCGCAACGCCCACCGCCAGCAAACTCGCACCGAGCAGAGTGAACCGGAGGCGGGTGCCTGTTGCCGCGCGCATGGTGACCTTTCCCTTCCGCGCTTGAACGAAACACCACGCGGGTGACCGAGGGTGAAAGGACAATGAGGGAGCGGAAGCCGCGCAGCCATTGAGCGCCCGTCGAACTCATTGTTCCGGTCTTCACGGGCGCCTGGTCAACGCGGCTGTCGGTTCTCTGCCCACCCAGGACTCAGGGCGTGGGCAACTGCCTCAGCACGGCAGTGCCTGTGGCGGTGGAGACGTGCAGCGCTGGCGGCGACACCATCGTGTCCAGGTCGAGCCGGATCACCTGGTTGTCGAGCAGGTAGAGCGGTGCCTGCAGCGACTGCTTCGCGCCGGTGGCCGGGTTCCAGATCACCAGGCCACCGGAAGGCGAGGCCACCACCACCCGCCCGCTGGGGAGGGCGATCAGATCTCGCACCGTCGCCCCTGGCAGCCCCAGCTCTGACACCGGGTCGTAGCGGGTGAACTTCTGCCCGTCCCACGAGGCGATGCCGTAGGCAATGTCCCCGGGTGAGCTGGAAACGGGCCCGCTCGCGAACCAGACCTTCCCGTCGGGAGCGACCGAGACCGCACTCAGGTTCACCACGTCTCCTTCCTGCGGCACCGGAAAGACAGGCTCATTGACGAACCCGCCGGCATTGGGCGCCGTCGGGTACGGATCTCCGAAGGCAGCCAGGAACGCGCTCCCGCCGCGAGAAAACCAGCTGGAGAGCAGAGGATCCCATTTGATCTTCCCCGCGGTCCACTTCCCCGCAGTCCACAGGTGACCATCGGGAGAGAGCGCCAGGCCGCGCCAGTCGCCCATCCTCTGGTTCGACTCGGTGTTGTCGCAGGCAGCGTGGAAGCAGACCCGCGCGTGGAGATGGTCCGCCATGTATTCCATGTTCACGGTGTCGAACCACTCGCCGGGGTTGGCCTTTCGGAACTGGTCGGGCCGGAGCAGATCGACCCCGTGGTTGGTCCCCACGTAGAGTTCGTGCGGGTGGGTGAAGTGATCGTAAACCATTCGCTGCACCGTCCGGTTGTGCCAGTACTGCGCGCCGTGGTTGTTGCTCACCAGATCGAGCCGGTCCACCTGGAGAGTGCCCGTCGCTGCGTTCCAGCGCACCCGATCCACCTTGCCGCTGTGTCGGTTGAGGTCGCTCCAGTCTCCGGTGCCTTCATCCAGACCTGCGTATCCGACCAGCACCTCGTTGGGGCCGCCACCGACGATCTCGGTGATGCCCGGGTCCGCCGCCGCGCCGAGGATCGGACAGGACTTGTCCCCACCGCCGAAGTTGCTGTCGCAGTAGGTGACCGGGTTTCCCTGAAGGTGTAACCCGTCGGCCGCGGCGAAGCGCTTGAAGCTCGTCTGGCCGGGTTGCAGCAGGTAGAGCGCCGCGTGGGTCCCGACCCACAGGTTCTGGGTCTCATCGGTGGTCGTTCCCACCACGGGACTCTCGAGGACTCCGTTCGCCGTGCCGTACGAAGTGTTCGTCAGCGGCCACGGGCCGGGTCCCCCGAAGGTTGGCCCTGCGTCGGGTGCGGAACCGCCATCGGTTCCCGCGTCGAAGCCGCTCCCGCCGTCAGGGGTGACCGTACCGCCCCGGCCTGAATCGACACTGCCTGCGTCGAGCGTGTCGCCCGCATCAGGGGCCACCGGGGTCACGCCTCCATCCTCGACGGGCGTCGGAGCGCCGCTGTCGCGGACCGGCACTCTTCCGTCGACCGGCACGGGGTCCACTCCCGCGCCTCCACATCCCACCCACACCAGTGCGCCCACCCCCACCGCCCACAGTCGCCCCATCGACGCCCCTCCCGCCCGAGATCCCGACAGGATGAATGCGAAAGCTGGGCCAGTCGCCACCGCTCTCGCTGGCATGTCTGCTGCGGTCGCCTTCGGTACTATTTCCAGCCACGCCTCGGAACAAAGCGCCGGAGCGTCGCCGCCTCCCGCGCAATGCTCAACACTCGGGTGTCGGTCGGGCTCAGGGCGGAAAGAGCGGGGTGTGCTCGTCGATCGCCCTCGCCACCGAGGCAAGAATTTCCCC
>JAYUUC010000096.1:0-7026 GCA_043755105.1 Myxococcales bacterium | reverse complement strand
ATCCGGCTCGACCGGGATGCAGACCTGCAGTGGCGACTCCGGGGGTCCGGCGTTCATGGTCACGCCGGGCAGCAACGTCGAGCGAGTGGTGGGAGTGGTCAGCTACGGCGACCAGGCGTGCAATCAATTCGGGGTCGACGGCAGGGTGGATGCGGATCTGGCGTGGATCCAGAGCACCTACTCCGCGTGGGAAGCGCCCTCCTGCGCCAACGACGGCAAGTGCAAGCCGGGGTGTATGCCGATCGATCAGGACTGCGCCTGCGCGGCGGACCATGTCTGCAGCGCCGACTGCGCCGACCTCACCAAGGACCCCGACTGTCCCAAGGACTGCGTCGCCAACGGGGTGTGCGCGCTGCAGGCTTGCCCTCGACCCGACCCGGACTGCGTGCCCGCCGGTGGCCTCTGCCAATCGGAACAGGTCTGCGCCGGTCGCCAGTGTGTCGAGGACCCTCAGCACCCGCGCTTCTATTGTTCGCTCGGCTGCCAGAACGACAGCGAGTGTCCCAGTGGAATGGTCTGCTCGGCGGCGAAGCTCTGCCTCTTCGAACAGAAGCCGGTCGCGCAGCTGGGGGAAGCGTGCGGGCCCGCCGTCTACTGCCAGGATGGGGTCTGCGCTGGACCCGATGCGGGCTCACGGCGATGCGCGCCCACCTGCACCACCACTGCCGGGTGCCCCAACCAGAGCACCTGCGAGATGGGAATCGACGGCGGCCTCTACTGCCTGAGTTCCAAGCCTCCGACGCCGCCGGTGTCGCTGCGCAAGGTGCTGCCGCTCGCACCGTCGACGCTGTCCGGGGCGACGGGGTGCAGCGCGGGAGGCGGATCTCCGGCGCTGTGGGGGCTGTTCGCAGCGGGGGTGCTGTTCCTCCGCCGCCGGGCCTATCGACCGGCGCTGGCCGTGGCGCTCGCGGTGGGAGCAGCGTCCTGCGCGCCGGCAACGGCGGTGGAGCCCTCGGAACCTGCGACCGGGCGAGTGGAGAGCTCGCGGCGAGACGCGATCGTTGGGGGTAGCCTCGACAACGCCGACCCCGAAGTGTTCATGCTGATCATGAACTACGACAACGGCAGCCAGGCGGGCTGCTCGGCGACGTTGATCGCTCCCCGGACCCTGCTCACCGCCGCCCACTGCGTCGACCCGCGCATCGGGAATGCTGCCTCGGTCGAGCTCTATGCCACCAATCTTTCCCAGGCCACCAACGCCTCGTTCTCCAGTTTGATCAAGGTGGTCGAGACCCGGTATCACCCGACCTGGAACCCCACCGTCAGTCTCGAAGGAGACATCGCGCTCGCGCTGCTTGATCGCGCGCCCTCGGTGACTCCGAAGGCGTGGAATCAGAGCTCGGTCGCTTCCTTCGGAGGCCAGCCCTTGCGAGCGGTCGGCTATGGCACCACCGGTCCTGACGGGAGCGGGTCGGGGCTGAAGCGCTTCGTCAACCTCACCTTCCGCCAGACCAGCCCCACCCACATTTCCCTCGGCGACCAGCAGGGCAAGGGCATCTGCCACGGCGATTCCGGCGGCCCTTCCTTCCACACCTTCCCCGATGGGGTGGAGCGGCAGGTGGGGGTTCACTCCTACACCACCACCCAGGATTGTCTCGACGGGGCCGACATTCGCGTCGACGCCTACGCCGATTTCATCAACACCTGGCTGGCCCAGAAAGAAGCCCCGAGCTGCGCCGCCGACGGCCGCTGCAAGCAGGGCTGCAGCCCGGTGGACACCGACTGCTACTGCGTCAAGGACAACAGCTGCAACCCGCTGTGTCCCAACCTGCTCAACGACCCCGACTGTCCGCGGGACTGTGTCCGCAACGGCGTCTGCGCCACGGCCGCCTGCCCGGTGCCGGACCCGGACTGCGTCGCCGATGGGCGGCCCTGTACCAGCGAGACCCAGTGCCAGCAGCGGCAGTGCATCGGAGACCCCCAGCACGCCGGGTTCTATTGCTCGCGCCCGTGCTCCGAGAGCGGGCAGTGTCCGACCGGAATGGAATGTCAGGCCGGAGGGGTCTGTCGTTACCTGCAGCTGCCGGCGAAGCACTCCGGTGAGGCCTGCGTTCCGGGCCAGACCTTCTGCCTCGGCAACAACGTCTGCGCCGGACGCTCGACCTCCACCGCCACCTGTGCGCTCAACTGCAACGTCGACAGCGATTGTCCGGCCCAGTTCGCCTGTGCCCGCACCGCCGAAGGGGTGCCCTACTGCCAGTCGACCATTCCGCCTCAGATCATTCTTCAGCGGGCAAACGAATCGGCGCTGCCTGCGGGCTCCTCGTGCTCGGAAGTGGGCGGTTCGCCGACCTGGGCGGCGCTGGCGGTGGCGCTGATGGCTTTGCGCAGTCGGAAAGGTCGCGCTGCTTCCAGAGTGCTGCCCTAGGCCCTGGGGGAAGGTCCCGGACGCTCTCGGTCGCGCTGGCGCTTCTGAAACTGCTGGTGCCGCTGGGCCGCCGCCGGCTCAGGCGAGGTTGAACACCAGGGCTTCGGTCTTCTCACTGCCCGTCGACAGAAGCTGAACCCTGGCCTCGCCGCTGAGGGCAGCGCCGTCTCCTCCGACCAGATTCACTCCCCCATTCAAGGTCGCCGCGCCGCGAATCAACTGAACCCAGGCATGGCGATGGGTGCTGAGCGGCAGCTCGACCTGCTGGCCGGGGTCGAGCACGGTGGCGTACAGCTCGACATCCTGGTGAAGGGTGAGGGCGCCGTCTCGACCTCCGGGGGCCGCGACCAGCCGCAACTTTCCGAGCTTCTCTTCCTCGGAAAAATGGCGCTGCTCGTAGCTGGGCTCGAGGCCTTCCTTCTCGGGAAGAATCCAGATCTGCAGGAAGTGCAGGGCCTGGGTGGGCGACTGGTTGAACTCGCTGTGGGTGACGCCGCGGCCGGCGGTCATCCGCTGAACGTCGCCGGGCTTCATCACCGCGCCGGTGCCGAGGCTGTCCTTGTGGGCGAGCGAACCCTCGAGCACGTAGGAGACGATTTCCATGTTCCGGTGGCCGTGGGTCCCGAAGCCCTGCCCGCCCTCGACCCGGTCCTCGTTGATCACCCGAAGCTGGCGAAAGCCCATCTGCGCCGGGTCGTAATAATCGGCGAAGGAAAAGGAATGGTAGCTGTTCAGCCAGCCGTGGTCGGCGTGGCCGCGCTGGTCGGACTTGCGGAGCTGAATCATCGAGGGCCTCGGGACAAGCTTTGGGGGAAGGTCATCTTTTAACAACTTGAACCGCTCGCTCGCTTCGCCCTGCCTTCAAGGCCTCGAGGGCCGCCTCGAGCAGGGCTTCGGCGCTGCCGGAGACTTCGGGAAAACTGCTGAGGCCGCCCTGGACGCGCACGGCGAGCCCGGGCCCAAAGCTGGCCGAGCGGAAGGCGTCGAGGTTGCTCTGCATCAGCCGGCGCGCGTCGTCGAGAGAGACGTCGTAGACGAGCACTCCGTAGCGACCCTCGCCGAGACGGGCGATCACGTCGGTGGTGCGGAACGCCCGATGGAGACGCGAGGCGAGCGAGAGGTCCGCCTCGTCGGCAAGGCGTTGACCGGGCATGGCGCGGAGGGCGGCGAGGTCGGCTTCGAAGACCAGCAAGGCCAGCGTCCGCCCGCGGCGGCCCAGCCGGAGCGCCTGCTCGCAGGCATCGCGCAGATGTTCGGCGGTGAAGGCTCCGGAGAGACGGTCGCGCGCCCCTTCCTGCTCCTCGCGGAGGAAGCGGGCGAGGTGGACGCGGACCTTGTAGACCAGCTCGTCTTGCGCGAACGGTTTGGCAAGGAAGTCGTCGGCGCCCGCTTCGAAGGCCTCGCGGCGGTGGGGCCAATCGTCCGAGGAGGAGAGCGCAATCACCGGCCGCCGACGATGCTGCGGGTCGGCCCGCAGCGCCCTGAGCAAATCGAGCGCGTTGTCAGTGCTGGCGTCGACGTCGAGCAGCACCAGGCCCGGCGAGGTTCGCTCGAGGGCAGCGAAGAAGGCGGCGGGCTGCGGACAGGGCTCGACGTTGAGCTGATGGGCCGCGAGCAGCTCGGCGATTTTTCCAAGCAGGGCGTGGTCTCCGTCCATGGCCAGCACCCGAGCGACGAGCGGCGGACCGACCAGCTGGCGCGCCGCGCGGAACAGCGAGGCAGCGTCGGGGAGGCGAAAGAGGTGGCCGTGAATGCCCCGCCGCACCGCCTCGAGCCGCTCGCTCTGGGCGCCGTAGCGGGTGAGGAGGACGACCGGGCGCAGTCCGGCCCGGACGAAGCGGGCGGCGACATCGAGGCCGTTGTGACCGGGCAGGTCCTCGGCGACGAACACGGCATCCGGGGTCTGCTCCACCGCGGATGCCAGGGCGGCGTCCGGGCTGGGGAAGAACCTGACCGGCTGGCCCTGGAGCGCGGCTTCTTCGCAGGAGAGCGCAAACTCCCCCGGGCCATCGACCACCAGCAGGCGCAGGGGTCGATCCGCGGCCTCGGAGTTGATCGGCATCGCAGCCTGGAACGCCGACCGTGAGACCTTCTCGGAGAGGGTGGCGAGGTCGCCGATCACCCTCGCCCGGGTGGCCGCGCCGAGCTTCCCGGAGACGAGTGCAGGGGTGAGGAGCACTTCGATTTGCGCCCCGAGACGCGAGATTTCAGGGAAGCCGTAGGAGCCTCCCGAGCCGTGGAAGCGGTGGGCTTCGGTGTGCACGGATCTGATGGCTGCCGCCCCGTTGGGGCCGTCGACCGAAGCCAGCCCCACCCGCATCGCGCGAATCCGGTCTGCCGAGAGCGCGAGGTACTCGGCGATGAGCTCGGGAGCGGGTTCGAAGTCGATCTCCAGCTCGACCTCGACTTCGGGGTCGAGCGGCCGCGGGGCCAGAGAGGGAAAGCGAGCGATCGCCCGCCGGAGTTCCTCCGGAGACACCGGCTTGTGAAGCACCACGTCGACGCCGCAGACGCGGGTGAGGTGGGTGCGGCTCTTGAGGTCGCGAAAGAACGCGGAGATGAAGATCAGCGGCAGCTCTTGCCCGGGAAAGGCCTTGCGCAGCCGGAGCGCGAGCTCGTCTCCACGCAGTCCCGGCAGCAGCCCGTCGATGATGACGGCGCGGGGCTTGTGGCGCGAGGTGAGCCGGAGCGCCTCTTCGGCGGTGCGAAGGCAGAGGACGCTAAAACCGTCGGCGCTCAGGGTCTCGAAGACAAATCGTTGGAAGGCCGGGTCGTCGTCCACCACCAGAATCTTCTCGGTGAGAGGTTCAGGAGCGGCCACCCCCCTTGTCTAGCACAGCGGGCTGCTTGAGGAGTCGGCCCCGGCGACGGTATGAGGGGATGTTTTTCTCTCACCTTCGACCGCCCACACCCCTTCAAGGACCACCGATGAGCGCAACGTCTGATTCCCCGCGGTCGGTCTCTTTCATTCTCAACGGCAAAGTTCGCGAGGAGGCGTACACCGAAGGCGACTCACTGATGGGCGTGCTTCGCGAAGGCTGCGACCTGATCGCCGCCAAGAATGGCTGCGCCCCGCAGGGTCAATGTGGGTGCTGCACCGTGCTGCTCGACGGGAAAGCGGTGATCAGCTGCGTGATTGACCCCGCGAAGGCAGCAGGCAAGGAAGTGTGGACGCTGGAGGGCATTCCCGAGGCGGAGCGGGAGATCTACCGCGAGGCCTTTGTGTGGACCGCGGGGCTGCAATGCGGCTTCTGCATTCCGGGAATCGTGATGCGGGCCCGGTGGCTGCTGGGGAAGAACGCGAAGCCTTCGCGAGAAGAGATTGCCAAGCAGCTGGGGCCCCACCTGTGCCGCTGCACCGGCTACGTGAAGATCATCGACGCGATCGAGCACGCGGGCGCGCGGCTGCGCGGGGAACCGGCGCCCTCGCTGGACTGGTCGGGGAAGATTGGAAGCTCGCTCCCGAAGTTCGAAGGCGGTGAGCTGGCCCTGGGCGACCGCCGCTACATCGACGACCTCAAGGTCCCGGGAATGCTGCTCGGCGCGGTGCGGCTCTCCGACCATCCCCGGGCCACGGTGAAGCGAATCGATGTCCGACCCGCCCTGGCGATTCCCGGCGTGGTCGCGGTGGTCACTGCGCTCGATGTCCCCGGACAGCGCTTTCAGGGGTTGATCTACAAGGACTGGCCGATCTTCGTCTCCGAGGGAGAAGAGACCCGCTACGTCGGCGACATGCTTGCCGCGGTGGCGGCAGTCGATGAGCGAACGGCGCGCAAGGCGGCAGCGGCGATCGAGGTGGAATACGAAGTGCTCGTCCCGGTGACCAGCGCCGAGGCCGCGCTGGTTCCGGGGGCTCCGATGCTTCACGGGAAGGGCAACCTGCTCTCGACGTCGCGCTTTTCCCGCGGCGATGTGACGGCGGCGGAAGCCCGCAGTGCCCACGTGGTCACCGAGACCTTTCGCACCCAGTTCATCGAGCACCTCTTTCTTGAGCCGGAGAGCTGCTTGGTGGTGCCGCCGGGACAGAAGATCGGCGACGCCGCGAGCACGAAGTGGACGATGTACAGCCAGGGCCAGGGAGTGTTCGACGACCGCCGCCAAGTAGCGAGCGCGCTGGGGATGAGCGAGGACGGACTCGAGGTGGTGCTGGTCACCAACGGCGGCGCCTTCGGCGGCAAGGAAGACCTGTCGATCCAGGCGCAGACGATGCTGCTCGCCAAGGTCACCGGCCGGCCGGTGCGATTGACGCTGAGTCGGGAGGAGTCGATCCGGGTTCACCCCAAGCGGCACCCGATCGCGATGACCTACACCGTGGGCTGCGATGAGAAGGGCCGGTTGACCTTCGTGCGGGCGAAGATGCTGGGCGACAAGGGCGCCTATGCGTCGGTGGGCACCAAGGTGCTCGAGCGGGCTGCGGGCCACGCGACCTCGGCCTACAAGGTCGACCACGTCGAGGTGGAGGCGCGGGCGGTCTACACCAACAACCCTCCCTGCGGCGCGATGCGCGGCTTCGGCGCCAACCAGGCGGCGTTCGCGATGGAGTCCTGCCTCGACATCCTCGGCGAGAAGGTGGGCCTCGACGGTTGGGACATCCGCTACCTCAATGCGCTCGAGGAGGGCGACCGCTTCGGCACCGGTCAGAAGCTGACGTCGTCGGT
>JAYUUC010000095.1:0-2360 GCA_043755105.1 Myxococcales bacterium | reverse complement strand
GCTGCGACACCCCGAGGTCCAGCGCGCAGGCGAGAAACATGTCCCCCGCGATGCCTCCCACCGGCTCGAGAAAGAGGATTCGCCTCGAGGAAGAACCGGACGTCGAAGCACTCATCGTTTCGCCTGGGTCCGGGTGATCAACGCCGCGTAGAAGCCGGCGCCGAAGCCGTTGTCGATGTTCATCGTCGCCACGTTGGACGCGCAGGAGTTGAGCATCGCCAGCAGCGCCGAGATTCCCCCGAAGTTGGCGCCGTAACCAACCGAGGTGGGGACCGCGACCACCGGGATTCCCACCAGTCCTCCCACGGCCGAGGCGAGCGCGCCTTCCATTCCGGCAATCACGATCGCCACCTGGTTCTGTTGAATTTCCTCGCGCCGCTTGAGCAGCCGGTGAATCCCCGCCACCCCCACGTCGTAGACCCGGGTCACCTTGGCGCCCATCGCCTCGGCGGTCACCGCGGCCTCTTCCGCCACCGGCTGGTCCGACGTTCCTCCGGTCACCACCGCTATCTTCCCTGCCTTGGGCTTGCCCAGGCGCAGCTCGAAGATGCGCGCCACCGCATGGTAGGTGCCCTGGGGAAAGCGCTCGAGCAGCGCAGCGGCCTTCTCTGGCTGGAGCCGGGTCACCAGCACGGCTTGCTTCCGCGCCACCAGCGCCCCGACGATGCCCAGGCACTGCTCGACCGTCTTCGGCTCTCCGAGCACCACCTCGGGAACGCCGAACCTCAGGCTGCGGTGGGTGTCGACAGTGGCGTAGCCGAGCTCGGCAAAGGGCAAGTCCTTGAGCGCGTCGACCGCGGAATCGACGGCCACTTTTCCGGAGGCGACGTTCTTCAACAACAGGGTCAGGGTGCGCTCATCCATCCCGCGGCAATACCTGGCTGGGTGCCGCGGCGGAAGCCCTCCTGTTCAGACCCCGAGCCGCTCGAACAGTCTGCGCAGGCTGGTTCCTTCCGGCAGCACCAGCATCTGGCCGGCAATGAGGGGAGCGCCTTCGGTGTGAAACCGCGTCTCGAGGACGACCACCGGACCCGGCTCCAGGCCGCGGGCGGCAAAAACCCGAGTGGCCACCGCGGCGACGTCGTCCTCGGACAAGGTGGGAGTGGAAGGCAGCAGCCGCATCTTGGTGAAGTCGCCGATCGCGGAAAGGGAGGCCGAGGCGACGATGTTCGCAACCTCGTTGAGGGCGCTTCGCTCCAGCGCACTCAGCCGCCCGGGGGCGGCATCGCCGAGCAGCAGCGTGCAGAGGGCTCGGGCGTCGACCACCGGCAGCACCAGCAGCATCTGGCCTTCGAGCTCGCCTTCAATCTTCAACAGCGCCGAGACCACCTGGGCATGACCGCCGCCGAGCATCGCGGGCATCGTCTCGGCCGAGGTGTAGGCGACCCGGGGAACGTCGATGCGCACCTGCTGGCCCCGAAACAGGCGGGACATCGCGTTGGCGGCCTGGCCGCAGCCGATGTTCACCACCTCGCGGAGCGCGTCGAGTTGCAGCTTGGTGGGGCGGTCGAAAGGGGTCATCCGGCAAGCAACCTGGGGACGTCGAGAATGAAGACCGGGCGTCCGGTTCCCAGAATCGTAACCCCGGAAAGGCCGGGCACCAGATCCAGCGGCCGGGACAGCGCCTTGAGGACAACTTCCTGTTGGGTGAGCAGCCGGTCCACCGCGAGGGCGACCTTTCCCGACTCTCCCTCCATCACCACGAACGGGCGAACCCCGATGCGGGGAGGGGCCGGGATCTCCAGCAGCGCCGCCAGCGAGTAGACCGGCAGCCAGCTGCCAGAATGGGAGATCAGCGGCGAGCTTCGGCTGTGGTCAAGCTGGGCCTCGTCAGCTTCGATCACCCCCATCACTTTTCCAATCGGCAATCCGTAGAGCTCCTCCCCCACCGCGACCAGCAGCAGGTTGACCACGGCGACGGTGAGCGGCAATCGGAGGACAAACCGGGTTCCGCGCCCCTTCTCCGATTCCATCTCGAGGGTTCCGCCGACGCTCTCGACCGTCCGCTTCACCGAGTCCATGCCGACGCCGCGGCCGGAGATTTCCGAGACGTCCTTCGCGGTGGACACGCCGGGTAAGCAGGAGAGCAGCAGCGCTTCGCCATGGCTCATCCGCGCGGCCGCCTCAGAAGTGAGCAGGCCCCGGGCCACTGCCGAGGCCTTGAGCTTGGCCGCATCCATGCCCCGGCCATCGTCTTCGATCTCGATCGCCACCCGGTCGCGGTGCCGACGGACCGAGACCAGCACCCGGCCCTTGGGCGACTTTCCCGCGGCCACCCGCTCCGCCGGGGTCTCGATGCCATGGTCGATGCAGTTGCGCAAAATGTGGAGCAGCGGGTCGGAGAGTTCGTCGACGATCGC
>JAYUUC010000094.1:0-2361 GCA_043755105.1 Myxococcales bacterium | reverse complement strand
GCGGTTGTGGTGGCTGTGGCTGTGGTGGCTGTGGTGGCTGTGGTGGCTGTGGTGGCTGTGGTGGCTGTGGTGGCTGTGGTGGCTGTGGTGGCTGTGGTGGCTGTGTTGGCTGTGTTGGTGGTGGCTGCGGATGCCGGTGGGCGGGGCTTGAGAACGGCCTGCCACGAACTCTTCCAGACGTGAAAAAGGCCCGGTCCTTTTGGGAGGACCGAGCCTTTCATGGACCCGTCACAGCACAGGTCGCGACGACTAGATGGGGCGAACGTTCGCCGCCTGCAGACCCTTGGGGCCCTTGGTGACGTCGAACTCGACCTTCTGGCCTTCGGCGAGGCTGCGGAAGCCGTCCGCCTGGATGGCGGTGTGATGGCAGAACACGTCTTCTCCGCCGCCATCCTGAGTGATGAAGCCGAAACCCTTCGAGTCGTTGAACCACTTCACGGTGCCAGTTGCCATTCTTGATCCCTTACGTATGAACAGGCGGCGATAGGCTTCGCCCGGTCTCCGAACCGACAAGGCAGAAGACTCCGGATTTTTAGTTCAGGGGGATTCGACCTGTCTACAACCAGCGCAGAACTATTTTCAGGCGGTGTTTAGATCTCGAGCAGCATCCGCTGCGGGTCCTCGATGCAGTCCTTTACCCGGACCAGAAACTGCACCGCCTCGCGCCCGTCGACCAACCGGTGGTCGTACGAAAGGGCAACGTACATCATTGGCCGAACCACCACGGCGCCCTCGCGCACCATCGCCCGGTCGACGATGTTGTGCATCCCGAGAATGCCAGTCTGGGGCGGGTTCAGAATCGGCGTCGAGAGCATCGACCCGAAAATCCCCCCATTGGACAACGTGAACGTTCCCCCCTTGAGGTCTTCGAGGGTGAGCTTGTCGTTCTTGGCCTTCGTTCCATACTCGGCGATCCGCTTCTCCAGTTCAGCCATCGAAAGCTGGTCGGCGTCTCGCACCACAGGGACCACCAGGCCGCGGCTGCCAGACACCGCTACCCCGATGTCGTAGTAACGCTTGAAGATCACGTCCTCGCCGTCGATCTCCGCGTTGAGCTGGGGGAAAGCCTTCAGCGCTTCGAGACAGGCGCGGACGAAGAAGCTCATGAACCCAAGCTTGACCCCGTGCTTGGCGAGAAACCGCTCGCCGTGGGTCTTTCGCAGCGCCATCACCTGACCCATGTCCACCTCGTTGAAGGTGGTGAGGATCGCCGCCGTGGACTGCGCCATCAGCAGCCGCTCGGCGACTCGCCGGCGCAGCGGCGTCATCTTCACCCGCTCTTCACGCGCAGCATTGGCGCGGGGGCCAGACGGCGCGGCAGCCATCGAGGGCGCCGAAGGAACCGATGCGCGGGGCGCTTCGACCGCTGCGGGAACAGCGGCTTCACCGAGATGGCCAATCACGTCATCCTTGAGGATTCGCCCCCCCGGTCCGCTGCCCCGGATCTTCGCCGGGTCGAGGTTGCGCTCCTCCACCAGGCGGCGGGCCACCGGAGAGAGGTGGGCTGCCCGGGCCCCGTCGCCGGTCCGCCCGTTCTCGACCGGAGCCTCGAAGGACTCCACCCGGGGCGCCGGAGTGCTCGGAACCGCCGCCGCCGGCGAAGCAGTGCTCGCCGCTCCGGCAGTGATCGTCCCCAGCACCTCGCCCACCCGCACCCGCTCTCCTTGCTTGCGCGAGATGGAAAAGATCGCCCCCGCCGAGGGCGCGGCGACATCGATGGTCACCTTGTCGGTCTCCAGCACCACCACCGCTTCGTCGGCGCTCACCGACTCGCCGACCTGCTTGTGCCACTTGCCGACCACTGCCTCGGTAATCGATTCGCCCAGTTGGGGGACGGTGAGCTCAACGGCCATTGGGTTGTCCTCGGGTCGTCGCTTCTTCGACGATCAGCTGTTGCTCGTACTTGTGGGTGTTGGGATATCCGGTCGCGGGGCTGGCACTCTCCACCCGGCCGATGAAGCCGTAGCGGGGCTGGCTCTTTAGCCCAGCGAGCGCCAATTGCAGCGGCTGAATCAAAAACGACCAGGCCCCATTGTTCTTCGGCTCTTCCTGGACCCAGTAAAGCTCTTCCAGCTTCGGCATCCGCGCCAGCAGCGCGACCAGCTCGTCGTGGGGGAAGGGGTAGAGCTGTTCCAGCCGGGCGATGCCGATGGTGAAGTCCTTGCGCGCGTCGCGGCCCTGGACGAGGTCGTAGTAGACCTTGCCGCTGCAGAGCAGCATCCGGGTCACCTTCGCGGGGTCGACCTCGGGCCGGTCCGCCAACAGCCGCTGAAAGCTACCTTGGGTGACGTCTTCCAGAGGCGAGACCACCTCGGGCATCCGGAGCAGGCTCTTCGGCGTCATCACCACCAGCGGCTTGCG
>JAYUUC010000093.1:0-2364 GCA_043755105.1 Myxococcales bacterium | reverse complement strand
GGATGGTGATGGTTCACGGCATCTTCTTCGGCGGCTACGACTGGGCCGGCAGCGACCGGGGCAGCCAGCGAGCGGTGAGCACGAACTGGCTGATGGTGATGGCGGACCACAAGCTGTTCAGCGGGAACCTGATGCTGCGCGGCATGTTCAGCGCCGAGCCGCTCACCGTCCCGGGCCGCGGCTACCCGCTGCTGTTCCAGACGGGCGAAACTTTCGGCGGCGAGTTGCTCCACGACGTTCAACACCCCCACGACTTCTTCATGGAGCTGGGCGCCAGCTACTCGCACGAGCTCACCTCTTCGGTGGCGTTCCAGCTCTACGCCGCGCTCTCGGGAGAGCCGGCGCTCGGCCCGACCGCGTTTCCCCACCGGGTCTCGGCGTCGTCCGACCCCCTGGCAGTGCTCGGCCACCACTGGCTCGACTCCTCCCACGTCAGCTTCGGCGTGCTCACCGCCGGGCTGTTCACCCGCACCGCCAAGCTGGAGGCCTCGGGGTTCAATGGCCGGGAGCCGGACGAGCACCGCTGGGACCTCGAGCTGGCGCGACCCGATTCGTACGCGTTCCGGCTTTCGGTCAACCCCGCGGCGGCGTGGAGCCTGCAGGCCTCGTACGGCCACCTCGCCGAGCCCGAGCGCTCTCGGCCCGGCATCTCAGTGAACCGAATCACCGCATCGGCGACGCACACACGGCCTGTCGGCTCAGAGGGCGCGTGGAGTTCGACCTTCGCCTGGGGCCTCAACCTCGAGCAGGGGGAGACCGGCACCCACGCTTTCCTGCTCGAGAGCAATCTAGAGCTCGAGAGTCGGGACACGGTCTTCGGCAGGGTGGAGGTGAACGAGAAGAGCGGCCACGATCTCGTCCTTGAACCCGACACCGAAGAGGTCTTCCGGTCCACCACCCTGGTGCTCGGCTACTTGCGCGAGCTGCCCCCGCTGGGCCCCCTCTCTGTCGGTCTGGGGGTCCGCGGATCGATCAACTTCCTCCCCACAGGCCTGACCGCCGCCTACGGGACACAGCTGCCCGTCGGGGCGATGGTGTTCCTGCGGGTGCAGCCCTCGGCGCGGATCGCGGGTCGCGCACTCAAGGATTGAGGGACAGATCTACCTTCGAATTGCGGTCGCATTCCTCCACTGCCCTTGCCCTCCCCCACCCCGCCGTCCGACCGGTTGGCGTATAAGGGCCGCCTTGAGCGCGCCTCTCCCCCGGCCATTTCCGCTTGTCGCGGTCCTCGTCGCCTGGGGCGCTTTCGCGGGCTGGTGCGTGTGGGGCTTCGCTCCCTGCGTGGATCTCGCGGCCCACGGGGCGCAGATGGAAACCCTCGCCAACCTGCTCCGGGGCGTTCCCGACGTGCGGCAGGTGTACGAGGTCCACGTCCCCATCGGTTACGGGCTCACCTTCTGGCTCTTCCTCCCCATCACCCTGCTCTTCAACGGAGCCACGGCAGTCCGACTCGCCCTCTGGGTGACGCTGATGCTCTATCCGCTCTCGCACCTGGCCCTGCTGAGAGCGTTTCGCCGGCCTGACGCGTCTGTGCTCTTCGGACTGCCGCTGGCCTTCAACATTTCCTACTGGTACGGGCTGGTGCCGGGGCTGTTCGCCCAACCGCTGCTCTTCTTCTCGATTGCCGCCTTCGCCCGCGCGCTCGAGAGCGACAAGCCGGGCCGGTGGATCTTCTGGATGAACCTCGCCGCGACCGCGGTGCTGCTCTCGCACCTGCTCGCCTTCGTCGCTCTGGCAGTGGCGCTCGCCGCCTGGACGCTGGTGCGGCAGCCCCGTGGGCCGACGGCCCGCGTTCTGTTGCAGGGACTGGCGCTCCCGGCGCTGCTCTCGCTGCCCAAGGCCTGGTCGATGGCGCAGGTAGCGGTTCACCCCGGTCCCCAGCCGGCGACCGAGTATTCGCTCGCCTCGCACTTCAACTGGTTCTTCCGCAACTACCGGCCCGAGGGCTACCTCGCCGCCCTCGCCCCCCTACTCGTCACCGCCGTGTTCGTCGCGCTGTACCTGAGACGGCGCCGCCTCGAGCCGCTCGGTCCGGCAGTGATGTTCGCGGCACTCGCCCTGCTCTACCTGGTGACCCCGAAGACGCTCTCCGGCATCTTCTTGATCAGCGTCCGGCTCCCGGTGCTGGCGGGGATGCTCTCGTTGCTGCTGGTCGGTGAAGACGCGCTTCCGCGGTGGCTACAGACCGGGCTGGGGCTGCTCTGTCTCGCCTCGCTGGGGGAAACGGCTGTCTTTCACCACCGCTTCGCCCGCGCGGTCGATGGCCTGACAGAGATGATTCGAGAACCGCCTCCCAGCCGGCACGGCTATTACCCCCTGGTGGGTCGCGAAATGCTCGGCAGTCGCAACGTCTACGCCGACCAC
>JAYUUC010000092.1:0-19772 GCA_043755105.1 Myxococcales bacterium | reverse complement strand
CGCCGCAGCGCTCGAGCAGCTCGATCGCTCGGGCGAGATTTCCGGTGGCATCCTTGAGTGCCACCACTTCCTCGAGTTCGCAGAGCCGGGCGCAGGTGGCAGGCAGCAGGTCGACGCCGGTGCGCGACGGGACATTATAGGCAATCAGCGGAAAGCCAGGGTGGGCCCGGGCGATCGCCTGGTAGTGCTCGAAGAGGCCGCGCTGGGTGGGCCGGTTGTAATAGGGGGTCACCACCAGCGCTCCGTCCGCGCCGAGCCCGCGCGCCTCGGCGACCGCCTCGACGGTCTCGCGGGTGCTGTGGCTGCCCGCGCCGACCACCACCGGGACCCGGCCCCGGGTGGCCTCGAGGGCCACCTTCACCACGCGGGTCCGTTCGGAAGCGGTGAGGGTGACCGCTTCGCCGGTGGTCCCGATTGGAATCAGCCCGGTGGTGCCATGGGTGATCTGGTACTCGATCAGGTGCCGAAAAGCGTCTTCATCGAAGGCGCCCTGTCGGAGCGGCGTCGCCAGCGCGACCATCGAACCCTGAAAGGTCTTCATCGGGGCGCCACCATACGCCGGGGGACTTTCCCGGCGCTACCGCAGGAAGCCCCGCGGTGGCGCCCTTCCCTGCTCAGGGGGTTTCTCCGCGCCACAGGTCCTGAATCGATTCCCGCTCGCGGATGATCCGGTAGGCGTCGCCCTCGACCAGCACCTCGGCCGGGCGGGGCCGGGAGTTGTAGTTGGACGCCATGCTCATTCCATAAGCGCCCGCGCTCATCACCGCCAGGAGGTCGTCCTGCCGGGGCAGCACCAGTCGACGCTGCCGAGCCAGCACGTCGCTCGATTCGCACACCGGGCCCACCACATCGGCGACACAGCTGCGTCCGGCCCGCTTCTCGACAGGAAGAATCTGATGATGCGCCTCGTAGAGCGCGGGGCGGAGAAGGTCGTTCATCCCCGCGTCGACCACCACGAACTGCCGACTCGGGGTCTTCTTCCGGTACAGCACCCGGGTGAGCAGCACTGCGGCGTTGCCCACCAGCATTCGCCCCGGTTCGAGCACCCATCTCGCGTCAAGGCCGCGGCTGGCCTCTCGCACCGCGCGGGCGTACTCCTCCGGAGACGGAGGCTGCTCGTCGCGGTAGGTGATGCCGAGGCCGCCGCCGAGGTCGAGCAGCTTCAGCCCGAGCCCGTCGGCCTGGAGAACGCGGTAGAGGTCGGCGACCTTCTTCACCGCCGAGCGTACCGGCGCCAGGGAAGTGAGCTGGGAACCGATGTGGCAATCCAGCCCCAGCGGGAGCACCCCTTTCATCTTCAGGCTGGAGCGATAGAGCCTGCGCGCCTCGGCGAACGGCACCCCGAACTTCGATTCCCGCAGGCCGGTGGCGATGTAGCGGTGGGTGCGCGCGTCGACCTCGGGGTTGACCCGGAGGGCGAAGGGCGCCCGTCGCCCAAGTGCGCAGCCGACGCGATCAAGGGCGGCCAGTTCCTCGGCGCTCTCGACGTTGAAGAGCAGGATTCCGGCGGCGAGCGCGTTCACCATCTCGTCCGAGGTCTTGCCGACACCGGAAAAGACCACCCGCTCGATCGCCTCGGGGCAGGCGGTCCGCACCCGCTCCAGCTCGCCGCCAGAGACGATGTCGAAGCCGGCGCCGGCCTGGCCGAAGAGCCTGAGCAGTGCCAGGCTCGAGCTCGCCTTCACCGAGTAGCAGAGCAGCGTTTCAGCGTCGGCGAAGGCCGCACTGAGAACTTGAAAGTGCCGGTTCAACGTGGCCGAGGAATAGACGTAGGTCGGAGTGCCCACCGCCGCCGCAATCGCCGCCAGCGGAACCTCTTCGGCGCAAAGCGAGCGGCCGCGGTAATGAAAGTGGTTCATCGCGGGTCCCGACAACTGGAGCAGCCGGCATCGGGGTTTTGCTCGACGGGGGAATGCTCAGCCGGGAGCTCGCTGCGAATCTCTCGGGGGGGATGCGGTGGGCCCTTGATGCCGCAGGAGGACAACATGAGCATCCCGAAGGCAATCAGCGTGCGGTGAAGGACATTCACCCCAAAGACTCCCCGTTCATCCCGAGCGTCGCCGCAGGAGGAGTCGAGGGAGGTCCATCGGACGCGGGCAACAGACTCAGCCTCACTGCTGGACGCAGCAGGTTTTCTCCACGGCTCCAGTCCTTCAGTGACCTTCCCACCTTTCCGAAGGATGCTGATCATGGTGCTTTGTGGTCGGAAGGTCCCAGGATGTCGAGCGGGAACTCGGCTATCGGCGAAGGGTGCTTCTCGAAGGGGACCCATTGAGGTCGGGTCCCTCGACTTCGCCTTCGGCGACGCTCGGGATGAACGGGGTGGGGGACTGGAGTCCGACTCAGAAGCGGATGCCGACCATGCCGCGCAGCGCCTGCGCCGTGTCCAGATTCGAGGGGTTGACCCTGGGGTCAGCCAGTCCGCCGAGCGGGAAGAGGATTCCCCAGTTCACCCCGGCGATGAACCCGTCCTCGGTCTCGTAGCGCGCGCCGACGTTGATCTCGATTCCCAGGCTCTGGTCCGGGTGGCTGCCCGGCCCTGTATACGCGGGAACAGACTCCTCGTAGATGCTGCGGGAGTAAATCACCGCGCCCATCAGGTCGAAGCCCTCGGCGATCCGGTAGCTGGCGTTGGGCTTGAAGTAGAGCGCGTCGGTGACCCCGCCGAGAATCTCTCGCCAGAGAATCATGTCCACCCGGTAATCGCGGTTGAAGCGGAAGTTTCGAATCGACGAATCGGAGCATCCGCCTCCGGAGCCGCAGGCGTACTGCGGTCCGTCGATGTCCCCCGGCTGGGTGCTGCCGTCCGCGTTGGCGGCCCGCCGTCGGGGAAAATTGCCGAACCCGGGGGCGCGGTCGCCCGAGGCGTAACCCACCTCGACGCCGAGCTTGAGCGCACCTTCGAGCAGCTTCACTTCGCTCTGCGCCACGGCTCCGAACTGAACGATCGACAGCCCCTGGTTTCGGGACGGGTCGTTGTTAGCGGCATCTTGCGTCTGGGCGCGGTTGCCGATGCTGCCGAGAATCGCCGCCCCTTCGAGCTCGAACCGGAAATGCCGGCGCTCGAACTTCAGCCACAGGTCCGGCATGAACAGCGAGCCACCGCGGGGCACGTAAGTCGAAGAAAGCCCCGGGCCCACGTCCGACCCATCGTTGGTGAACGGCGCCGCGTAGTACTCGGCGGGGTCGTTCCTCTGCACCCGGTAGGTGAAGTGCACCCCGTAGTTGAACACCGCGAGGTTGTTCTCGAACTTTGCCCGCATTTCCTGTTCGGTGTCGCGGCGGGCGATGGCGAGGATGAAGCTGTGGGTGTCGTCGGTGTTGGAGACGTCGAACGGCTGGCCGCCCCCGGCCTGCCGGCTGGACGACGGACCCTCGGCATCGAAGTCCAGCATCGGGGTGATGTAGAAGCCCTTCAGCGGGTTGGCCACGAACATCAGCCGGTCCACGGTGTCTCCGTGGTCGCAGTCCATGCAGGTGCCATCGTTGTGAAGCAGCCCGAGGCCCCAGTGCGAGCCCATCCGCCCGAAGCGGAGGATGCCGACGGGTGTGGTGACTTCGCCGTAGACCCGCTTGAAGGCGATCGAATCGCCGATCGCGTTGATCGCCGACCGAGGCGGAACCTGGGTCTCGTTCATCAGGGTGAACTCGTTGCGGTCGTAGGCGTAGCCGTTGGCGCCGCCGCGGCTGAAGGCGTACTCGGGGTTGGACCCGAAGATGACGTTGTCGAGCACGTCGACCTGCATCTTGATCCGCACCTCTTCCGAGACGTTGAAGGTGGGCTCGAAGCGGAAGCGCATGTTCACTCCCGCCATCGTCTTCTCTTGCGCCGCGGTGGGCGAGCTGGGGAAGAGCGAGTAGCCCGACGGATCGGGGGAGCGGCCGAGGTTGAACTTGTTGAAGAGGTCAGGCCGAACGCGGAAGTAGCCGCTGGGAACGAAGAGCTCGAGCTTGCGCTTCTCTTCCGAGGCCTCGGCTTCCCAACCCTGGGCCGCCGATTGATTGGCGAGCTGGGCCCGCATCTCTTCCCGCAGCTCCTTGACCTCTTTGCGCGCCGATTCGATCTCTCTGCGCAGCTCCTCGGGGTCTGCCGGAGCAGGCGCAGCGGAAGCGGCTGCCGTGGGGGTGGGCGCGGGGACCGCTTCTGCCTTGGTGCGGGCAGAGGCGGCAGGAGTCTGGGCAGAGGCCGTGGCGGACAGAACCATCAACGCCGCCAGCAAGGCTTTGGCCATAAAGGGGGGTCTCCAGAACAACGGGTGCAGTCGAGGAAAAGCGCGGCATTTAGGCAACCCGGTTCTTGAGTGTCAACGTAAACGCGCCAACAGACGAAGCCGATTTTCCGCGAACCGCGGCGATTGCCCTCAAGTCGACGGCGGTTTGACCGCGGGACCCTGACGCAGTTCGGTGAGGACGCCGCCGGTGCCCTTGGGGTGGATGAAGGCCACTTTGGCGCCGCCCATGCCCACCTTCGGGGTCTGATCGATGAGGGGAACCCCGCGCTCGCGCAGCTCGGCCATCGCCGCTTCGATGTCCTCCACCTCGATGCAGATGTGGTGGAGCCCCTCGCCGCGCTTCTCGAGGAAACGGGCGACGCCGTTGTCCTTCACCGTGGGGCAGATCAGCTCGATGCGGCCTGCGCCGTGGCCGAAGATGGCCGCCCGCACCTGCTGCCCGGGAATCTCCTCGACCTCGACCAGCTCGAGGCCGAAGGCATCGCGGTAGATGGCGATCGACGCCTCGAGGTCCTTCACCGCAATCGCCACGTGGTCGAGACCCTTGGCCTTCACCTTGCTCATCGGAGGACTCCCCTTTTCGGCTTCAGAGGCTGGCAGCTGGGACAGAAGTGGGTGGTGCGGCCGCCCTGGACGATGGACTTCACGTCGTGCCGGCACCGTCGGCACGGCTCGCCGGCGCGTCCATAGATGAGGAAGGGGTTCTCGCTCCCTGGCTCCTCGACGTATTGGATCTCTTCGGCCTGCTGCTGTTCGAGCGCAAAGTCGAGCGCCTTGCGAATCGCCGTGGCGAGCGCCTTCCACTCGGTGGGGTTCAAGCTGCGAGGGGCCCGAGCAGGGTGGAGGTGCGAGCGGAACAAGGCCTCGGCGGCGTGAATGTTGCCGAGGCCCGCCAGGCGGCTCTGGTCCATCAAGGCGACCTTGAGCGCCTGCTTCGAATCGGCGATCGCTTCGGCCAGCTGGCCGGCCGAGAGGCCATCGACCAGAGGATCGCGGCCAAGTGCGGCAATCGCGGGTAGAGCGGCAAGGTCGGCAGCGTTCACCGGTTCCATCCGGCCGAACATGCGGGGGTCGCGGAAGAAGATGGTCTCGCCGCTGTCGAGCTCGAATCGGGCGCGGGTATAGGGCTCGATGCTTCCTGAGGGCCGCTTCACGAACTTGCCGGTCATCCCCAGGTGGGCCATCAGGCCCTGGCCGCGCTCGAAGGTGAACATCAGGTACTTGCCCCGGCGATCGAGCTGCAAAAGCTTGCCGCGGAGGCCGTCGAAGCGCTTCGGTTCGGCGCCGCGGAAGATCCGGCTCTTCTCCGCGTGCGCGTGCACCACCTTGCGCCCCTCGAACCAGCGGACCAGGTTGCGCCGCGCAATCTCGACTTCGGGCAGCTCAGGCATCGACTTCCTCTGTGGCTGGCGCTTAGCACAGTCACGAATCGCCGTTCATTCAGCCCGAGCGTCGCCCTTGAGGCCGGAGTCGAGGGCCGGAGAGGAAAGTGATACCGATGTAGCCGGTTCGACTGTCACCGATGTGGGCGGTTCGTCGCCCGCGTCTGGGGCGCGACGGCTGAACCGGAATCAGCGACGCTGTCGCGGAACCCGCCAACTCGGTTCACCCCAGAACGGGCGGCAGCTTCTGCTTCAAGCGCAGCACCGGTGCGAAGAGGTCGCCGAGACGCTCCACCCTCTCGAGTACCGCGTCGGACTCGAACTGGAGCGCGGAGGCATCTCCGCTGTCTTCCACACGGGCCACCTCCTCCCAGCTCACCGGAGTGGAGACGGTGGGCCGGTCCTTCGCCCGCAGCGAGTACACGTTGACAGTGGTCTTGTGTTCGTCGTTCTGACTCCAGTCCACCAGCACCTTGCCCGGTCGAAGCGACTTCTTCATGTTCGATACCACCAGTTCAGGCCGGCTTCGCTCGAGCAGTTCGGCGATCGCCTTCGAGAACGGCTTGGTCTGCTCGTATCGAGTGGCGGTGTTGAGCGGGGTGTAGACCTGCAGGCCCTTCGAGCCCGAGGTCTTGGGAAAGCAGCGGAGCCCGAGCGAGTCGAACAGCTGTTTCAACAGAAGGGCCACCCGGCAGCAATGAACGAGGTCGGCGGGAGCGCCGGGGTCGAGGTCGAAGGCGAGCACCGTGGGGGCGTCGATCCGCTTTCCCAGCGAAAGCGAGGTGTGGAGCTCGAGATCGCCGAGGTTGGCCGCCCACACCAGGGTGGGCAGGTCGTTGGCGAGGCAGAAGTCGATCTGTTCGTCGCTGCGCTGGCTCCACACCGGAGTGGTCTTCACCCAGGCGGGCCGAGGGTCGGGGCAGCGCTTCTCGTAGAAGAACTTTCCCTCGACGCCGTTGGGGTAGCGCTTGAGGGTGAGCGGCCGCCCCTTGAGGTGAGGCAGCAGCACCGGGGCGATGCGGGTGTAGTAGTCAATCACGTGGGCCTTGGTGAAGCCGACCCGCGGATAGATCACCTTGTCCAGGTTGGTGAGGGTGAGCCTTCGGGCGCCGACGCGAATTTGGAACGAAGCCGCCACGGTCACGCGCTCTTGCGCTTCTTTGCCCGAGCCTTGACCCGGTGCTTGGTGGTGGGCCGGGGCCGAGCGGCGTGGGGAGGCTTGCGCTCGGGACCTGCGTCACCGGCTCCTCCCGGCTTCGCGGCGTCGAGCGAGGCGCGGAGCGCTTCCATCAAGTTCACCACCCGACCTGCGGCCTTCTTCTCGCCCGGAGGTTCGACGATCTCTTCGCCCGCAGACTTTCGCTTGATCAGCGCGAGCACTTTCTCGCGGTACTCGTCCTTGTACTTCTCGGGCTTGAACTCCACGGTGAGCGAGCGGATCAACTGCTCGGCCATCTCCAGCTCGCGGTCCTTGGGCTTCGCCGCGACCGTCGGCATGCCCTTCAGGTCGGTCTGGGAAACGATTTCATCCGCATACTGCATCGTCGAGAGCACCAGCCCTTTCCCCATCGGCCGCAGCGTACAGAGGTATTGCTTGGTCCGCAGCACCACCCGCGCGATGCCCACCTTCTGCGAGCGCCGCATCGCCTCGAACAGCAGAACGTAGGCCTTCTCGGCGCCCTTGTCGGGAACGAGGTAGTAATTGTGGTCCCAATAAATGGGGTCGATCTCCTCGAGCGCAACGAAGTCCTCGATGTCGATCGAGCGGGTGCTCTCGGGGTCGAAGGCCTCGAGCTCCTCGGGAGTGACCATCACATACCGCTCGGGAGCGAGTTCGTAGCCCTTGGCGATGTGCTCGTAGTCGACCTCTTCGCCGTCCTTGCCGCAGATCCGCTTCTGCTTGATCCGCCCGCCGTCCTTGTCGTGCAGCAGGTGGAAGTGGACTTCCTTCTGCTGCACGGCGGTGAACAGCTTCACCGGGACGTTGACCAGCCCGAAGCTGATCGACCCTGACCACATCGACCTTGACGCCATGGCGACGACCTCCGGCCGGGAAGCTCCTTCCGACGTGGGCGCTGCGCAACCAGGCAATCGGGCGATGAGCCTCGAAAAAGGCGGGTGAATTTGTCTTTCCGGGAACCCTCGAAAAGCAAAGAGTGTCACCTGGTTGCCAAGCAGGTGGCGCGTTCATACATCTCGACCTTTCGAAGGAGAACCCCCGATGACCAAGACCGTCAGTCTCGCCGTTGCTGTCCTGCTCGCCTCGACCCTGGGCTGTACCACCGCCCAGCGGGTGAGGACCGAGACCGCCGTGGCCAAGACGCTGGTGTCCGATCAGCAGGAAGCGCAGCTCGGAGACCAGGTCCACCAGGAGCTGGCCAAGCAGGGCGTGAGGTACGTCACCGACCCGCAGGTCAACAGCTACGTGGAAGGGATCGTCAACCGGATGGTGCCGCATGCGCGCCGGGATCGAGACATCGGTTGGCACGTCTACGTGATTGACGACCCGAAGACGGTGAATGCCTTCGCCACTCCCGGCGGTCACATCTACGTCTACACCGGGCTGCTCGCCACCGCGGCCAACGAGGCGGAGCTGGCGGGCGTGCTGGGTCACGAGATGGGACACGTGGTCGCACGCCACTCCGCACGACAGATGGTCGAGGCTTACGGACTGCAGGCGGTGCTGGGCATGGCGCTCGGTCAGAACCCCGGCATTCTTGCCATGCTCGCCGCCACCGTCGCTGGCAACGGGGCAATGCTCGCCAACAGCCGGTCAGACGAGAACGAGGCCGACGAGTATGGGGTGAAGTACTCCAGCGCAGCGGGATACGACCCGCACGGGATCGCCACCTTCTTCCAGAAATTGATGGCGCAGCAGGGCAGGACGCCGAAGCTCCTCACCTTCCTTTCCGACCACCCGGCCACCAGCGATCGCATCGCTCATGTGGACCAGATGATCGCGAGAATGGGACTTCGCCCGGGCGGAGACCTCGGCGCTGAGCGGCTTGCTGCCGTCAAAGCGAAGCTTCGGCTGCAGTAGGTTCACGGGCCAAACGAGGGGGCCATGGGAACTCTTCAAGTTCCATGGCCTCTCTTCAACGCTAGACCAGTGACTTGACCACTTCGTCGAGCGGCGTCGACACCTTCGTCAACCGATCACCGACAGGCGAATCTTTCCGGCTGCGAAGGCTGCGTACATCTCGGCGAACTTCTCCGCGGCATGGGGCGGCATTCCCGCCTGGGTCATCGCTCCCACGTGCTGCGCGGGGGGAATGTCGACGATCTTCAGTTCCTTCCCCATGGCCTGCCCAAGCTTCGTCGCCTGGTCCCGAACGGAATACGCGGGCCCCTCGAGATCGATCACCTCGTGCTTCCCGGCTGGCTGGAGCAGCGCTTGGGCGGCGACCTTCCCGATGTCCTTCGAGGCGTTCATCGGCACCGGGTAGTCCAGCGAGCCGCTGAAGTTTGGGAAGATGCCCTGCCCCTTCGCCGCTCCGACGCTGTTGGCGAGGTTTTCCTGGAGGAGGCCCGCACGAACCGCGGTGAGCTGGGTCTGGGTGCTGCGCAGCTGGGTCTCGAGGTAGTGCAGGCCCCGAATCGGTCCGGTCCCTTGCTCGAGGTCGGCCCCGAGGCTGGACAGCAACACCACGTGGGGAACCGCCGCCTGCTTCACCGCACCGGCGATCGCATCCGACGTCTTCATCTGACGCGCGTACATGTCGGGAGGGGTGAAGTCGGGAGGGAGCAGGGCGAAAAACCCTTCCGCGCCCTTGAGCGCCCCGGCGAGAAAGGCGGCATCGTCCAGCTGGCCCACTGCGACCTCTGCGACGACGAACATTGGCTCTTCTCCTTGACCCGTTCTGATGACGAATGCGGGGGTTCGTACAAGCAGTTCAGCAGTCGACCGCCATCGAACCTACTGCCACCGCGGTGTTCTGCAGCGGCCTGCGGCCCCTTCTCACTCCGACGGAGGCGGTCGGTTCCGGGCTTCGCGCCGCTTTGTCCACCACAGCCTCAACGTCGATCGCCGAGCCACCTCCGCGCTCTTCGCGGCGCCGGGCGGAGAGATGCTGGGGCGCTCTTCCAGGGGAGGAGGCGCCTCGCCGGGGGCCCGTGCTCCCCGGTCTTTTCCTTCGACCGAGAGTTGTTCGAGGGTCGCGTTGACCTCTCCTCCGAGGATGAAGATCAGCCCGGAGACGTAGAGCCAGAGCAGGAGCACGACCACCCCGCCGATCGAGCCATAGGTGACGTTGAAGTGCCCGAAGCTCTCGACGTAGCGGGTGAAAGCCCAGGTGGCTCCCAGCCAGACGAGACTGCCGAGCACCGCCCCGGGGGCGATGAACTTGAACCGCTGCTTCACATCGGGAAGGAAGTAGTAGCTGAGCCCGGCGTTGCACATGATCGCCACTGCCGCCACCGGCCAGCGGGTGAGGGCCAACACGGCGGTGAACAGCGGCGGCTCTCCCTGCCCCACCCACTTGAACACCGCGCGGCTGAGCTCCCCTCCGAGCAGAATCGCCCCCAGCGCGAGCACCACCATCGCCACGGTGGCGAAGGTGAGCAGGAATGCCAGCCCCTGGGTTCTCCAGAACGCCCGGGACTCCTTGACGTCGTAGGCGAGGTTGAGCGCCTTGCGGAACGAGTCCACGCCCCGGGACGCGCTCCACAGCGAGGTGACCAACCCCACCGTGAGCAGCTTCGGCTTCGGCTGGAGGATCAGCTCCATCAAGTGGCCGGCGATCAGCTCGAACGCCGACGCCGGCATGAACGGAGCCATTCTCGCCAGCATCTCCTCCACCGCGCCCTGCAGCGGCAGATAGGCGGTCAACGTGGCGAGGAAGAAGAGGAAGGGGAAGAGCGCGAAGATGAAGTAGTACGACAGCTGGGCAGCGCTGTCGGTGACCGCGTCGTCGACGACCTCTCGCACCAGCCGACGTCCGAACGCCACCGGCGCGGAGTTGAGTACTCCCCAGAAGGGGACCGCCTTGGGCTTTCCCTGCTCGCTCAGGTCCCACCCGCCTGCAAAGTCGCCTCGAAATGCGTAGTGTGCCGCCCAAAGAGGGGCAACGCAGATGGTACTACCCGGGCGAGACATCAGCTGGAAGGAGTTCTTCAAGACCTTGAAGGACGAATACGAACGGGACCAGGTCAGCAACGTGGCCGGCTCGGTGACCTTCTTCTGCGTGCTCGCGCTCTTTCCGTTTCTGATCTTCCTCGTCGCCCTGCTCAGCCTGGTGCTCGACCCCACCTCGGTGCAGAAGATGGTCGACCAGCTGCGCATCGTGGCTCCCGGCCAGGTGGCGGACATCATCGGCACCCAGCTGAAATCGATCACCAGCGAGAAGCGGGTCGGGCTACTCACCTTCGGCGCCGCGGCGGCCTTCATCTCGGCTTCGGGAGGCATCGTCGCGGTGATCGACGCCCTCAATACCTCGTACGGGGTGAAGGAGACGCGCCCGTTCTGGAAGGTGCGAGCGCTGGCCTTCGGGGTGACCCTGGGGGCAGCGGCCTTCAGCGTGGTGGCGGCGCTGCTGGCGGTGGGAGCGCCGGCGGTGGCGAGCTGGCTCGGCGAGCCCTTCGCGACCCTGGTGGTCTGGCTGCGGCTGCCGTTGGCCGGACTGATGATGATGTCGCTCTGGGCCGCGCTCTATTATTGGCTGCCCGACGTCGAGCAGCAGTTCAGGTTCATCACCCCGGGGTCGGTCGTCGGGGTGCTGGTGTGGGTGCTCGCCTCGTACGGCTTTTCCTTCTACGTCTCGCACTTCGGCAGCTACGACGCGACCTACGGTACCCTCGGCGGGGTGATGGTGCTGCTGATGTGGATGTGGGTCTCTTCCCAGGTGCTGCTGATCGGGTCGGAAATCAACGCCCTGCTCGAGCACAAGTCGCCCGAGGGAAAAGGAGCCGGGGCGCACACCGTGGCCGAACCGGCGCCCAATGCCTCGAAGACCGAAGTGGAGGAGGCCGGCGGCGCCGTGGAGGCGCCTCCGCCCGCAGCCCCGCTGATGGAGGGGGTGCCGACCGCGACGGGAGAGGTGCAGGTCCATTCGAAGACCCCCAAGGCCCTGGCCTGGGTGGTGGGCGCGGCGTTGGTGGGGTTGGCGTTCATGCTCCGGAAAGAGCGAGCCTGAAGCGAAGGCCTGCGCGAGAGGACTTTCCTTGTTCGCGAGCTGAATTAGGCTTCGCGCGATGGCTTCACTGCTTGTCGGTCCGCTGCTGATGCTCGCCCTGACTGCGTCGGGCGACCTTCCCGAGGAAGCGGCGAGCCGCTGCGGCGATGCCTTCGCCGACTGCCGCGAGGACTGCTCGATCGCCTTCGGCACCAAGATGGAGCTGAGGGAGAAATTCGACGCCTGCTTCGACGCCTGCCACGCGGCACAGGAACGTTGCCGCGAGGGAGCCCGTGAGCAACCTGCGCCCGCGTCGCGGAAGTCCGAACCGAGCGTGCCCGCCCCGCGGAAAGAGACTTCTTCCTCCCCTCCTCCTGCTGCCGACGAGATGACTTACGTGCCGCTTCCCCCCGAGGAAGATTCGGTCAAGGACGAGCTTCAGCCTCCCCCTCGACCGGATCGGTCGAAGAAGGCAAAGACGGACCCCAAGAGGCGCTAGAGCTCGAGCTCGTTCCCGACCCCGCCGCCTATCTCGGCCTTTGCGTGAGCCTGACCCCGAAAATCACCAGCGCCCCCCCGACGTAGAGTTCCCAGTGCAGCGGATCGCCGAGCACCGCCCAGGCGGCCAGGGCGGTTGCCACCGGCTGGAGGTTGCTGAACACCGCCGCGGTCGACGCCTTCACCTTGGACAGCGCGTAGTACCAGAGCAGGTACGAGAGCACCGAGGTGAACCCCACCAGGAAGGCCAGGCAGGCCCAGGTGCCGGCATCGGCCTGGCGAAGTTGCGGCACGTTCAGCCACAGCGGCGCCGCGGGCACGGTCCAGAGAGCGGCAGCAATCATCGACCAGCCCACCGTGCGCACCGGCCCGTGCTCGGCGGTGAGTCGTTTGCCTTCGGTGGTGAACACCGCCCAGGCAGCCACCGCGGAGAGAATGAGCAGGTCGCCCACCATCGGCCCGGTGGCGGCCACCAGGCCCCTTCCGGTCAGCAACACCGCGACGCCGGTGAAGGCCACCGCGATGCCGACGAAACGGGTGGCCTGGAAACGTTCGCGCCGAAGCGCCAGCTCGAGCAGGTAGACGCCGATCGGGGTCAAGGCATAGAGCAGCGCGGCGTGAGCGGGGGTGCTGCGGGCGAGCCCCACCAGGAACAGACCCTGGTTGATCGGTCCGCACAGCAACCCGAGCAGGGCGAGCGGCAACCACGCCTTTCTCGGCGGGAACAGAGGGCCCGGAGAGAGCGTCAGCAACACCACGAAGAGCGACGCACTGAGGACCAGGCGCGTCCCCACCAGGTTGAGCGGGCTGAGCACCGACATCGCGCGCTTCGCCACCAGGTAGGTGAGCCCGCTGATCGCCGTCTGGCCGAGGAGTGCGGCGTAGACCCTCGGCGGGGTCGGTGTCGGAGCGGGCGCTACTTCGAGAGCCGGGAGATTGCCCATTGCGCCGCGCTCCGTACCCGCTCACTCGAATCGCCGCACAGTTGCGTCAACAGCTCCCGCGCCCCTTCGTCCCGGGCCGCCCCCAGAGCGTACACCGCGTTTCGCCGAAGCCCGTCGTACTTGGCCCGCGCCAGCGCGCTCCCCGGAATCAACGCCTGATGGGCCGCAGGGCTGAGGGCCGCCAGCTGCCGGACCGTCAAGCCCGCCAGCGGTCGCGGGAGGAAGCGGTCTCCTCCCGCGATGGGGTGGAGGTTGAGGGGACAAACGTCCTGGCAGATGTCGCAGCCGAAGGCGATTCCGGCGAAGGCTTCACGTAAGGCTTCCGGGACCTCCGCCTGGTTTTCGATTGTCTGGTACGAGAGGCAGCGGCCGGCATCGACCTGTGAATCGGGGAGAATGGCCTCGGTGGGGCAGGCGCTGACGCAGAGGCTGCAGGCCCCGCAGCGGTCGACCTCGGGCCCGTCGGCGTAGCGGTCGATGTCCCGGTCGAGGATCAGCGCCGAGAGCAACACGTACGAACCGAAAGGCTCGGTGATCAGACAGCCGTTGCGCCCGACGTAACCGAGGCCCGCGCGGGCTGCCCAGACCTTCTCCATCAGCGGCCCGCTGTCGACCGAGCCGTAGCTTCCCAGACCTGGATGCTCGGCATCGAGAGCACGGCGGAAGGACCTCAGTCGGTCCTTGAGGGTGTAGTGGTAGTCGCGCCCCCGGGCGTAGCGGGCAATCGGGGAATCCACTCCCGGCTCGTCGGGGTGGAAGTAGTTGCAGGCGAGGGCCACCACGGAGCGGGCGCCGGGGAGAAGCAACGACGGGTCGAGGCGCTCCGCAGCACAGTCGCCCATCCAGTCCATGTCCGCGTCGAGCCCCGCTTCCAGCCAGTTGCCCAGGACTTCGGGCGGAATGGGGTCTGCGCGGGCGAAGCCGCAGAGGTCGAAACCGGCAGCGCGGGCGAGCTCAGACACCCGCGCGCTGGAGAGGACGCTCATCTGCCGCCCCGTTCATCCCGAGCGAAGACGAACGGAGCCGGTTGACGGGTATCGGGTCGAACGGTACCGGGATTCAGGGCTTCGGCGCCACCCAGGGTACGTCCGCAACCCCTGCTCGCAGGTTCGCCACCCGGGCCATGGTGAACAGCAAGTCAGAGAGGCGGTTCAAGAACACAACCACGTCGAAACCGACCATCCCTTCTCTTTGCAGCGGGACGACCCTTCGCTCGGCTCTCCGGCAAATCGTCCTCGCGAGGTGCAGCGCGGACGCGGCCCGGGTGCCTCCGGGGTGAATGAAGCTCGTCAGCGGCGGCAGCTCGGCATCGAAGCCGTCGATCGCCTTCTCCATCTGGGTCACCCAGCTGGCTTGAATCGGCGACACCACGGCGCTGGCCTTGGCTTCCCTCGGGGTAGCGAGCACGGCGCCGACGGTGAAGAGCTGGTCCTGCAGCGATTGAGCGAGCGGGTCCATTTTTCCCAGGCCTTCCGACCGGGCCAGCCCGAGCGCCGCGTTGAGCTCATCGACCTCTCCGTAGGCATCGACCCGATGGTTGTCCTTGGGGACCCGACCGCCTCCGAAGAGCCCGGTGAGTCCGGTGTCTCCCGTCTTGGTATAGATGGACAAGGGTTTGCGGACGTCCTTTCAGCCCGGGGGGAGATCCTGCTCTTCGAAGTAGCCCACCCGGTATTGGGCCGCCCCTTCCTTCTTCACCCTCAGCAATACCCGCTTGTGCAGCTTGATGCCGGACGAGTCGATGGTCAGTCCGTAGATCAACTCGACGTCCTCGCCTTTGTTCTGCTGCTTCTCGAGGTTGTAGAACACCCTCGGCTGCGGGCCTTCGCGGTTTCCCGCCTGCTCGAGCAGCTTCTGCTCCGCTCGGACCCGCTCCGCAGCCCCATCGGTCGCCACCTCGAGTGCTCGGGTGTGATCCCGCTCGATGTAATACCGGTCGATGAACTCCCGCGCCGCCGATTCGGGGCTGCGGTCCTTCGCACAGCCGCCCAGAAGGGCAAGCGGAAGAAGGAAGGCAGCGCGGCGCGGGAGGGTCATCGGTCTTCTCTTAGAGCTTGAGCGAGCTAGAACTGCGCCGGCGCCGGCGAGGCCGCCTTGAGGTACATGAACTTCGCCATTCCGAAGCCGATCAGCACGAACACCCCGGCGTACACCCAGTTGAGCTCGTGGCCGTAGACGGTGGGGAAGTGGTTGCTGATCATGAACAGCACCAGCGGCACCGACATATAGGTGTTGTGCTTCGAGCGCAGCCCGGCCATCGCAGCCACCGACGGGTCGGGGGCCGCGGCCGTGCCCTTCACCCCGGCGATGATCTTCTTCTGCGCCGGCCAGATTCGCATCCACACGTTCATCATCATGATCGTGCCCAGCATGGAACCGACGTGAATGAAGGCGGCCCGGCCGCTCATCACCCGCGAGAAGATGAACGCCGCGGCGACGATCAGCAGAAACGACACCGCCCCGCCGACCATCTCGTTCTTCGCCAGCGGCGACTTCCAGAGCACGTCGTAGAGGAAGAAGGCGAGGATCATGATGCCGAGGCCGATGCCCACCGAGGCGCCGAGGCCCATCCACTCCCCTTCCCGCGCCATCAGCCCGCCCATGTAATAGACGATGCCTGCGAGCAGAATTCCGGTGACCCAGGTATAGAGCGCACCGAAGCGGAACCAGTAGAGGGCCCGCGGCATCAGCTCGGGGAGCACCTTCTTCTTCGACTCCGGGTCGTAGGTCTTCATCAGCTGCGAGTTGACGAAGTTGAAGAAGTAGAGATGGCCGATCCACATGATGCCGGCGACGACGTGGATCCAGCGGAAGACCAGGTTCAGCAAGGCAGAGACGTTCGGGTCCATGGAAATTTGCTCCTTCGAAGCGGGTGGCGCCGATAAATCGGCCTAATTCCTTGGCGCGCTTCTATCACTCCGCTCCCGGGGATCTACAAAAAGCCGGGCCACCCCAAAGCGCCAGAAGCCAACCCTTCAGATCAGCCGACGGAACTCGGGCAGGTCCAGCTTCCACACCGGCACGCCGCAGAAGCGGGGCCCTTCGGGGCAAAACGGGGTGATTCCCGCCTCCTTGCGCAGGGTGCACGGCGGCTGAATGTGGCGCGCGAGCAGAGGGTGAATGCGCCTCACCTGGAGCGTCTCTTCCACCGAGGCCCGCCAGATCTCTTCCTGAGCCGTGTAGCAGAGCCGGTGGACCCACTTGTGGTGAAGGTGAAGCAGGTCGCCCGACTCGAGGAAACGGATCGGGAAGGCGTTCGGCAGCAGATAGAGCGCCATCTCTTCGCTCACCCCGGCGTCGAGGAGCTTCTCGATCGCCGCCCACACCTTCTCGCAGGTGCGCAGGTAGAGCTCTCTCGCCTCGGGCACCTGTTCGATCACCTCGGGGATGATCACGTCCACCTCGCCCGGAATGAACTGGGCGTGCAGCACCGGCCGGGTGGCGGGGGTCATCCGGTGCCGCTGGTCCTGGCTGTCGGCCGTGTGCGAGAGCTTCTTCTGGAAGGTGTAATGCGCGTGGGAAAGCGAGCGCGAGAGCTTGCTCAGCGTGGTTAGCACCAGCGACTCGCTCAGATAGGGGTTCTCCTTCGGAGAGAGCACCCGGTCCACCGCCGCCTCATCGGAGAGCTCGGCGCGGGTCAGCCCGAGCACATCGCGCACGCTCTGCGCCACCGAAGCCACCGCGTTGACCTTGTAGTCCACCAGCTTGGAGCGGAACACCCCAATGCCGGCGTCGAACTCCTTCAAGTAGGCGCGCGCCGACGGGCCACTCGCCTTCAGCCGGCCGTGCTGCTCGAGGCTGCGGTACTCGAGCGTCTGCTCCAGCGGAAGCGGATCTTCAATGCGCTGGAAGAAGAGCGGGTCGGCGCGGTTCACCTCCGCCACCATCCCCTTCACCATCAGCAGCGTCTCGGTGGGCACGTCCCACTGCTGGCAGAGCCGGTGATAGCGGTGAAGGGTGAGCCCCGAGACCGTGTGATAAAGGTGCGCGAAGGTGCCGATCGGCAGCACGTAGCGCGCCACTTCCTGGGCCTTCTTCTTGATTCCCAGCGCCCACTTCTCGGGCGAACGCTTGCGCCCGGGGAAGATCCGGTAGAACTCCTCCGAGACCTTGGGCGTGACCTTGTCGATCAGCGTCCGGTAAGTCGCCATCATCTCTTCTACTGCCGCGGTGTAGATGCCGAAGAGCGGCTCGGGCAGCTCGGGCACCACCACGTTGCCTGGCTTGACCTGGACGTAGCGCTGGCTGACCTGCTCGGAGTTGTAGAACGGGTGGCTGTGGAGAAAGGACCAGATCGCCTGCCGGCTGACGTTCTCGATCGCGAACTGGAAGGTCGCGTGCTGGAGCGTGGTGTGGTGCCCGGCCTCGTAGGTCTCGCGGGCAATCCGGTCGCGCAGTTCCCGGGCCGGCTCGTCCTTGCTCACCTCGGCCGCAGTGATGATCCGGCTGTTGTAACAGGTGCGCGCAGTGGCGACGGCGTTGTCGTAGGCCTCGCTCCCGAAGCCGTTGGTCAGGGTCACCTTCGGCGGCGGGGAGCGGAACGGCAGCTTCTCAACGATGGCGAAACCCCTCTGGGTGGGCGAAACGGCGGGCGCGAATCTGTCCACATCAAGGGTCGAAGTTCAATCGCGCGCTAATTGAGATTGATTCTCAAGATTGAAATGGCAAGCGAGCCTGTTAATGTACCGGCGTGAACCGAGCCCTGCAGGTGGCGCTGCTTTCCTGGGTCGCCCTCTCGGGCTGCCAGCGGGAGCCCGTCTCCGCGGTTGCCCCCGGCTCGGCTTCCCCGGCCGCGGCGGCGAACGCCCGAAGCTGGCAGCGGCTGGTAGGAATCCTCCAGTACCTCGAGGCCGACTATCCGTCGGCGGTGCAATCGGGGAAGGCGTCCGAGCTGGAGGAGCAGGCCGCCTTCATCTCCGAAGCGCGCGCCGTGGCGGCAGAGCTCGGACGCGGGGGACATTTTGCAGAGGAGCGTCTGACTTCGATCGAGAAACGGATCTCCGCGGGACAGGACCCCGATGGGGTGAGCCGTGACTGTGGCGAGCTGGTGGAGGATCTGGTGCTGGCCGGAGGCCTTGCCCGCAGCCCCCGCCACCCTCCGGATCTCAAGAAGGGGGCCGAGCTCTTCCAGACGTCGTGCGCGGCCTGCCACGGGTATCACGGCGATGGGCAGGTGGAGATCGCCGAGACGATGAACCCGCGTCCGGCGAACTTCCAGAGCGCGAAGGTGATGGACGGGCTCACGCCCTACAAAGCTTTCAACGTGCTCACCTTTGGCATCACCGGAACGCCGATGCCTTCGTTCGTTGGCCTCGACGAGGAAGAACGCTGGGAACTCGCCTATTACCTGTTCACCCTCCGGCAGGGGCCTTGCGGTCACGCGCCGCCGAAGGTGACGCTGGAGAAGCTGGCCACGGCCACCGATGAGCAGCTGGCGGCACAGTACGGTGTGGCCGAAGTGGCCTGCCTTCGCCAGCGACCTCCCCATCTCGACGAGGAGGAGTCACTGTTGCTGGCGCGGGGGCAGATCGAGCAGGCGATGAAATTATCTGCCGCAGGAGACCATTCCGGCGCCCGACGGCTGGTGCTTGATGCCTATCTCCAGGGGCTCGAGCCGGTGGAGCCGCGGTTGCGGTCACGGAACGCCGGGCTGGTGGACGAGCTCGAAGCGGGCTTTCAGCAGACCCGGTTGGCGGCAGAGCGCTCCAGCCCGCATTTCGCCGACCAGGGCCATCAGCTGCTGACGTTGATCGACCGCACCCGCCGAGGCACCCAGGCCGGCGGCTTCTGGTCGGTGTTCTGGATGGCGCTGTTGATTCTGGTGCGGGAGGGCTTCGAGGCCACCATCGTGATTGCCGCGCTGCTGGCAGTGCTGGCGAAAATGGAGCACCGGGAACTGGCCCGGGTGGTCCACTACGGCTGGATCTCGGCGCTGGTGGCCGGGGCAGTGGCCTTCGTGTTCGGACGGGAGCTGCTCGCGGGCGCGAACCGGGAGTGGATGGAAGGGCTGATGGGCCTCTTCGCCGCGGGGATGCTGGTCTACGCAGCGGTGTGGCTGAACGCGCGCAGCAACATCCGCAAGTTCATGGGCGAGCTGCGCGAAAAGATGAAGGGAGCGCTCGGCAACGGCAGTGTCGCCGGGCTGTTCGTGATTTCCTTCACCTCGGTGTTCCGCGAGAGCTTCGAGACTGCGATCTTCCTGCAGGGACTGTCGATCGATTCCCCCCATGGAGTGATCTGGGGAGCTGTGGGCGGACTCGCCGGGCTGCTTGCGCTGGTGCTGTTCGTCAATCGGGTCGGTTACCGGCTGCCGATGAAGCCGCTCTTCGCCGCCTCGACGGTGCTGCTGCTGGTGACCGCGGTGGTGCTGCTGGGGAAGGGACTGCACGCGCTGCAGGAAGTGGGAGCGCTGCCGCTGCACCCGTGGGTGGGACTGTTTCAGCTCGACGCGCTCGGCATCTACCCTGATGCGGTGAGCCTGGTTCCGCAGATGGTGCTGGCGGTACTGCCAGCGGCGTGGATGCGAATCAGGCGGTAATTAGGCCGGCGCCAAATTTCGTCACCCGGGTTTCTCTTTTTCAGACGAAATACCGAAACCCGGCAGGG
>JAYUUC010000091.1:0-2369 GCA_043755105.1 Myxococcales bacterium | reverse complement strand
GGGCCTCCCGGGCCCGACAGCTCACCACCTGCCGTCAGGTCGGTGCAGTGGCCAGCCGTGAGCACCGTTTGTGGCCCGATGAGCTCGCCGGTGCAGGTCCCGCCGCCTTGAGCGGTGATGTAGTACAGCTCGACCACGGCTGGGTCCCCGGAGTCCAAGGTGCCGCCAATGATGTTCTGCTTGGCTGAGGTTGCGTGCTGGACGCTGAGCGAGCTGCCGTTGTTACAGCCCGCGATGAGCAGTCCAGAGAGGAGGGCGAGACGACGCATTAAGAACTCCAGTGAGAGCGGCCGTTGCGAAGAGGCGCTTGACCCCTGTGAAGGTCCACAAGAGAAATGGCGAATTCCAGGCATCCTCCAGTGGCGCTGTCGCGGCAGGTGCGTTCAAATATCTGAGTTGTAATGGCGGTTTGTAATGCTGCGATATCGACGCTCCTGACGCGCGACGTCAGTTCGAGGTTTCTTGGGGAGGAAACATGAGCAGCGTGAAGAGCCTGGTGTGTGGCGTGGTGCTGGGGCTGTCGCTCGTCGGCTGCAAGGACATGAAGGAGCTCGGGCCCAACCCGGGCCCCGAGAGCGCGCAGGGCCAGCCGTTCTACCCGGCGGTGGCGCAGACCATCTCGCTCAACCAGGAGCTGCTCGAGCGGCTGGGCGAGCCGGTCCAGTTTGGCGCGAGCACGGTGCGGACCCGCGAGGGCGACAACCAGGCAGGCTCGGTGCTCATCGACGTGGAGCTCTCGGGCCCCAAGGGCGACGGCCGCGCCCAGGTGAAGGTGACCAAGGCCTCGGACAAGGCCCCATGGGTGAGCAAGGGCGGCGACTTCTTCCCGGGCTCCAAGGGCGGCCCGCCGGTCCACCTGCCGCCGCGCTGAGCGGGTCAGGGGTTCGGCAGACTCACAACCTGGAGGAAGGGCTCGTCCCAGGTCTCGCGGTTCTCCACCCGGACCTCTGCCTTCACCAGGTCCTTCAACGCGCCCTTGATCTTGTCCTTGAAGGCGGCCCGCGAGGCTGGGTTGAGCGGCACGTCGTCTTCTATCCAGAGCATCACGACCAGCTCTCGAGAGTGGGTGCGGTCCAGGGCGGTCTTCGCCGCTTCCGCAAGGTGCTTGCGGTCGGGGTACTCACGCCCGGCCGCCCAGACGATGCTGGCGAGCGTGTCGCGCACCTTCTCGAACATCTTGCCGGAGAGCCAGCCCGGGTCGGCCTGGGGCTGCCCCCGGTAGTCCTTGGCCTCGATCAGCCAGAGCGCGTTGCCCTTGAGCAAACCGACGAAGTCGGCGTCGCGTGTCTGGTCGAGCTGAAAGGCCTGGCGGACAACGTGAGTGTCCCACTTGTGGACCCAGCTCCAGTGCTTGTCCGGGAAGGTGAAGCGCAGCTGCTTCTCGTCAATGACTGGCAAGCAGCGCCTCCCAGTCCTGGGGGCCGCCCTTCCGTTCTGCAGCCTCGACTGTCTTCTCGAAGTCGTAGTGCTTCACGTACTCGTCGACGACCGGGTTGTCGGTGATCTCCGGCATCGTGTCCGCCGACTGGAGCTGGACGCCCTGCTCTGCCGTGCCGGGCGTGAGGGCGTGGAACCGGACGGTCAAGCCCGGCACCGTCTTGTGCTCGCCGATGAGGCTGAGCCGCCGCATGAGCAGGTAGTCGTGCGTGGCCAGGATGACCTGCGCTCCCTTGTGCGCGAGCTGCACGATGAAGTTGGCGACCACCTTGATGAGCTTCGGATTCAGGTTCGACTCGGGCTCGTCCCAGAGCACCACCGAGTCCGCCGCGATGGAGCCGTTGAGCACCAGGTGCGCGAGCTCGGCGATCTTTCGGTGCCCCTCTGCGAGCAAGTGCGCGTCGACGTCGCCGTCCGGCCGCCGCAGCACGAAGCGGTTGCCCTGCAAGATCGGCTCGCCGCCCAGCTCGTCCATCAGCGGCTTGGCGAGCTCCCGGGCGACCGCCAGGCCCTCGCCCTTCAGCCGAGGTCCCGACATCGCGACGCACACGTCGTAGTAGGTGCGGTCGAAGCTCAGCTCCCGCTTCTCGTAAGAGAAGATGAAGCCCTCGTAGAGGGAGAAGACCTCGCGCGAGGGAATGAACACAGGGGGTTTGAGCATCAAATAGCGGTTGCGAAGGGCCTCTTCCGCGGCATCCATATCAGGGGGCTCTTCGGCGCCACTCGGTGGAATGAAGAAGTCGAGCTCATGTGCACCAACACGGAGCACAAACCGCGCTTTGGTCTTGGGCGCACTCAAGCGAATCAGCTTGTGGTGCTCCCGGCTGCCAAGTCGGAAGTAGTCTTCGAAATAGGCCAGATGAAGGGCGCTGACCCTGTCCGGTCCTCGAAGAAACCCTCCGGCGGACTTGGCGAGTTTCAGTGCGTGGGTC
>JAYUUC010000090.1:0-2371 GCA_043755105.1 Myxococcales bacterium | reverse complement strand
CTGTCCTTGAACTCCGAAGAACCGCAAACGGCTCCGCGAATCGAGAACGAACCCGACCCCGTGTCCGATCGCACGTGCGCGGCGTCGAACCCTCTGCGCCTTGGTTCCGCCGCCGCCACCGGGCACGCGGCCACCGAAGCACAACCCCTGGCCGGGCGCGTTCCGTCCCAGCCCGATTGCAAGACCCACAACGTCGCTTCGACTCACTCGAGGCACTAGGCTCGGATCCACGCAATGAGTGCCTCGTCCGCCGCAGGGAATCAGGCTTCTTCCTCGACCCCGCGCTTCACCGCCAGCCGCCTGGTCCAGGTGCTCGGGCTCCTCAGCGTCCTCGCCGTCGCCGCATTCGCCCTCGCCACCTGCCTCGGAGAACAACCGCTCAGCCTCTCCCGGGTGCTCGATCCCTCCAGCAGTGACGCGGTGATCTTCTGGTCGCTGCGGCTGCCCCGGGCAGCCTTGGCGGCACTGGTGGGAGCGGCGCTGGCGGCCTCCGGTTGCGCGTTGCAGGCCTTGATGAAGAACCCGCTCGCCGATCCCTTCGTCCTCGGCGTCTCTGGCGGAGCAGCGCTGGGCGCAACCATCGCCCTCGCGCTTGGCATCGGAGTCGTGGGGGTAGAAGCCGCAAGCGGTCTGGGAGCGTTCGCCCGGTTCTCCGGCCCTTCCCTCTTCGCCCTCGCCGGAGCGGTGGGAGCCACCGCCCTGGTATTCGGGCTGGGCAGGGTAGGGGGCCAGCACTCCCCGCAGGCGGCGCTGCTCTCGGGAGTGATCTTCAACACCTTCGCCCTTGCGGCGATCACCTTCATCAAGACCCTGGTCGCCCCCGACCGGATGGGCGAGATCCTCTACTGGCTCGCCGGCACCCTGGGCTACGAGAAGGCGCTCACCCTGGCGGTGGCGGCGCTGTTCCAGGTGCTGGCGATCGGAACGATGTGGCTGCTCTCCCACCGGCTCAATCTGCTCACCCTCGGAGACCACGACGCGGCCTCGCTCGGGGTGCCGGTGGCGCAGACCCGGCGCCTGCTCCTGGTGGCCGCCTCGCTCTCGGTGGCGGGAGCGGTGGCGCTCTCGGGCCTGGTCGGCTTCGTCGGGTTGATCGTCCCCCACCTGCTGCGGCTCTGGCTGGGAGCGGACCAGCGACTGCTCCTCCCCGCGAGCGCGCTGGGAGGAGCCATCTTCCTGATGCTCTGCGACCTCGGGGCCCGGCTGCTCTTCGCGGTCTTTCACTCCGAGCCGCCGGTGGGGGCGATCACCGCTCTTCTGGGAGGGCCGTTCTTCCTGCTCCTGCTGCGGCGCCAGCGGAAGGCGTTCCAGAGCGCTTGAAAGGCGTGGGCAAAGGAACACCCGAGTACTAGCCCGAAGAGCGCACCTGCTCAGTGCCGATAGTCGTGCTTGGAAGGCACCGGACGAACCTCAACACGGGGTCCCCACCCGTCTGCTGGCTGGAGCGTCGCTTTCCAGTCATGGAGGTACGCGCCCATTCCGTCCAGCAACAACTGACTGGACACGAACAGCGGCCGAATGCCACCGACGTGGGCTTCCAGGTCCTTCACTGCGAAGGTCAGGGTCAACGTTCAGCCCGGCTCAACCACCTCGGTGAGCGAGACCAGCACCCAGACCGAGTCAGTCTTCTCGCTGTACATCAGGGTGATGGTCACATTCTTCGGCGCTTCCTTGAACTTGAAGATGAAGGTGAAGGTCTCGTAGAGCTTTCGTTTCTCCAACCCTTCAACGAAGCGGCCGTAGAACTCTTTCACCTTGGTGCAGGGCGCGACCTCGTTGAAGAAGCTGCGGCCCAGCTGCTTCTTCTGGTCCACGTTCGCAATCACGGCCTCCCGCTGGTTGTAGCGGAGCACATTCCCTTCACGATCGAGCTGGATCATCCCGTAGGGGAGGGTGTCGAGCGCGGAGTCGGAAAGGCCTTCGGCCTCGAGCAGCGCCTGGCGTCGAATCGCATCGGAATCTGAAGTCACAGAACGTCCCGGGAGAGAAAAGGCAGCGATGCTACAACGAACCCGATTTTCACTGGCGCCCCGGAAGTGCGCGCAGTAGTTCTGCCGCTTCCTTTTTAACCCGGGGCGTCCCGATGATGAACGAGCTCGTCAACCAGGTTGCCAGCCGTACCGGTCTGTCCGAAGACAAAGCGAAGATCGCCGTGGACGTGGTGGTCGGCTTTCTCAAGGGCAAGCTTCCGGCGCCCCTTGCCGGTCAGCTCGACTCGCTCCTCGGCGGTGGCAGCGTGGGCGGCTCGGCGCAGGACGCGGTGATGGGCGCGCTGGGCGGAATGTTCGGCGGCAAGAAGTAGCTCGATGAACCGGCCCGGGCTCTATCTAGGCACCCAGGTCGACGGGGGCGATGAGGTGGTGGTGGCTCC
>JAYUUC010000089.1:0-2373 GCA_043755105.1 Myxococcales bacterium | reverse complement strand
CGAAGATCTTCAGCTCAACGCCGGGCAGCGCCTTGCCCACCGTGCCCGGCAGCCGCTTGTTGCCGGCCTGGGTGACGGTCAGCACCGGGGCCGCTTCGGTCAGGCCGTAGCCCTCGTCGAGCGTGAAGCCCAGCGCGTGAAACGCCTTGTGCACGTCGTCGGGCAGCGCCGAGCCCCCGGAGACGAGGAACTTCATCTTCCCGCCGAACTTCCGGTGCACCGGCCAGAACAACAGCCTGCCCAGATTCACCGAGCTGCGGTTGCGCAGCTCTCCGTGCGCCGCCATCAACGCCTTGGTGGCCTGCTCGACGAACGCCGGCTTTGCCGCCAGCTCCTGGGTAATCTTGCGGTGGAGCAACTGCCACAGGGCGGGCACGCCGATCATCGCGGTCACCCGGCCGGTCTCGAACACCTCGCCGAGCCGGTCAGAGGTGAGCTCGTCGATGTAGGTAATCTCGGCGCCGCGGCTGAACGGCATCAGGAAGCCGCAAGAGAACTCGAAGGTGTGGTGCAGCGGCAGCACCGAGAGCAGCCCGTCCCCGACGCCGATGTCGAAGGCGCCCGCGAGCTTGGCCACCAGCGAGGCGAAGTTCCGGTGGGTGAGCATCACGCCCTTGGGCGTGCCGGTGGTGCCCGAGGTGAACAGCAGCGAAGCGACGTCGTCAGCAGTGGCGCTCTTTCGCACCGGGCCAATCCGGTCGGGCTGGGTGTCGTCCCCCGCCATCGCCTGCGCCAGCGACTGCACCTGCATCGTCAGCCCGGCCTCGGACAGCGCGCGGTACAGCCCGGGGAGCGAGCGCGCTGCTTCCTCGGAGAGCAGGCACACCGTGGCCTCGGAGCGCCGGGCGATGTTCACCACCTCGGCCTCGTTGAGCTCGGGGTCCACCGGCACTGCGGTGCCTCCGGCGCGGAGGATGCCGAAGTAGGTGATGCCCCACTCGGGTCGGTTCTCAGAGATCAGCAGCACCCGGTCGCCGGTCTTCACTCCCGAGCGAAGCAGGAACGAGCCGACCCGGCTGGCGTAGCGGTGAACCTCTCCGTAGGTGAAGCGCTCTTCGCGGTCTCCGCTCACCCGTCGGAACGCGACCCGGTGGCGGTAGGCCTGCACCGAGGCCTCGAACAGCTCGAGCAGGTCGCGGTGGGCGGAGATGACCTTGCGGCGCTGGGTTTCTTCTTCCAGGCCCGGGAAGACCCATTTCTCCAGACCGGGAAGGTGGACCTCGAGGAAGTAGCGGCGCCAATCGAGCGCCTCGGGATCCCAGGGGACCTTGGCGAGGTCGGCAGCGGCCATCCGCCGGTAGACCGAGCGGGTGTTGTCGCAGCGGAAGACGTAGCGGTTCTCCCACACGAAGGGGAGGAAGATGTCGATCAGCATCGTCAGCGAGCTGGCCTGGTCTTCGACCTCGTCGAGCTTCTCGACCACTTTCTCCAGCGCGGCCGAAAGTCGCGGGGCTCCCCAGGTGGGGCGGTTCTCGTCGATCAACCCCTTGAGCAGCCGGGCACCCTTGGCGAACAGCGGGGCCGAGCGCGTCTCGAAGGCGCGGCGGCTCACGGCCTGCGGCTCGATGCGGGCGAGCAGCTCGTTCCACATCTTGTTGCCCGAGGTCTTGTTCCGGTAATGGCGACGGCGATAGAGGCCGACCAGCTCGACCGAGCGGCTGGCGACGAACGGGTTCTCGTCCCCGGAAGCGAGGTGGTAGACGCGCCGCTCCCGGGTGGTGAGGGTGTGGGCGGTGATGCCGATCAGCGCGCCGGCAACCAGGTCGCAGGGGATGATGTCGAGGATGGTCTTGTCGCCCGAGGGAATCGAGCGCTGTCCCTTGATGCCCGCGAAGCAGAGCGGCGCCGAGGTGGTGAAGCCCTCGTTCCATCCCGGGAAGGGATAGCGAAGGGCGCTCTCAACGATTGACGGCCGGACGATCGAATAGCGAAGCCCTTCGGTCCCGGCCATCACCTGCTCGCCGAGCGACTTGGTGTACGTGTAGGTGTTGGGCCAGCCCCAGTGCTGGGCCCGCTCCATGCCGGCGCGGGTGAGCTCGGTGGAGAGCCAGAGTTTCCGTTCGCGGCCGATCGCCAGCCGGAGCGTCTTCTCGTCGGTGGCGTCGCGGCCTTCCTCGGTCAACCGGTCGAGCGCCTTCTGTCGGAAGGTCGAGCCGAGTGCCCGGTCGTCGGCCTTCTGCCTCAGCTGGGCGACCAGCTTGGCGCAGTCGGCGAGCTCCTGCTCGAGCGAGAAGTCGCGGCCGTCGAGCTCGTTCTTGCGGGGAAAGTAGCCGCGGACTTCCTCGTCCTCGAACACCAGACCCGAGCGGTTGCCGGCGACGAACGCAGTCGACATGTGCACCAGCGGGACATCGAGCTTGAGGCAGAGCTCGA
>JAYUUC010000088.1:0-7083 GCA_043755105.1 Myxococcales bacterium | reverse complement strand
GTTGATCACCGCCGCCTCCTTGGGGACCTCGAACTTTCCTTCTGCCTTCTCGATGTAGACGAGCTGGACCTTTCGTCGAAGGCCGGGGTCTCCGATGCTCCCGGTGAGGGTCTCAGCGCGCGCGAGCATCGGGACGGCGAAAAGGGAAGCGGTGACCAGGTGACGAAGCATGGTGTTTCTCCGGGAAGTGGCTGTGGGCCTATCGAAGGGGGGAATAGCAATCGCCGCGCCAGCTCCTCCCCTGGGCAGAAAGCACCTCCCCGGGCGCAAGGACTGCGCCCACGGGTGCAGCCGATTCGCAGGTGCGCAAATTTCGCGGCAAACGACCTGGAAGGTGCGCGTGCCAGGGTGATGGCCACCTGAACGCTCCTGCCCCGGCCGGAAGGAGGAGCGCTTGCCAGGGAGGGTCGACTCGCCGGATTTGCGCGCTTCAGTTCGCCGAGGCTGGGGTCGTGCTGCACCCCATGCAGAAGCGCGCTTCAGGCAGCGCAGCGAGCCGCTGGAGGCCGATCGGCCCATCGCAGCGCTCGCAGCTTCCGTAGGTTCCGCGCTCGAGGCGGGCGAGGGCGGCGTCGACTTCTTGCAACTCGAACCGCTCCTGGGTGGAAAGCCGCGACAGCAGTGCGGCGGCTTCCAGCGCTGAAGCCGATCCCGCATCGTCGCCGCGCTCGAAGGCGCGCTCCTGGTCGCTGAGAGTGAGCGACAGTCGCTCGAGCGAGCGGCGGCGTTCTCGAAGTCTGATTTGGACCAGGTCGATCAAATGGCTCATTGAAAACTCCAGACAAGGGTTGCCTCGAACCACTGCAATTGGCTTGCCGTCGGCCGGTCCAGATGGCCAGGGTTGGCCGTTCCCCGGTGGCGGCTGAAGGGTAGACGACCTAAAACAGGGTGCCCGCTGTGCTGGAGTGCTCGATGACACGCCTGACCCTTCACGCCATCTCGGTGCTCTCCTCCAACGGGAAGGAGCAGACCGAGCACCTGGTGCGCTGCCCCCACCAGCGGCGGACGATTGCGCTGCGGGAGTGTGAGGTCTGCGAGAGCGAAAGTCAGGGTCTGATGGCGGCGTTCGACCGGGGAGCGCGCCAGGTAGGAATGAGGCTGGGCCGGGAACCGTTGCCCACGCCCGGCCAACTCCCGACCCGGGTGAGCGAGCTGATGACCTCGGCGGTGATCTGCGTGATGCCCGAGGTGCGCCTCGACGAGCTGGTCGCGCTGTTCGTCGAGCGAGGCTTCAGCGGCGCACCGGTGGTCAGCGCGGAAGGCGAGACGTTGGGGATGGTGACCGCCACCGACTTGCTCCGGGTTCGATACGAGGTCAACGAAGGGGAACGGGAGCCAGGCGCCGGGAGCGTCACCGCGGGTGAATTGATGACCTCGCCGGTGACGTCCATATCCATCGACGCCTCCATTCAAGCCGCAGCGGCCGTGATGGTGGAGCGGAGAATCCACCATCTGCCTGTGGTCGATGAACGGGGGAGGCTGCTCGGTATCCTCAGCGCGCTCGACCTGGCGGGCGCTACCCTCGCCGTCGAGGGGCGGAATCTTTTGAAGTGATGTCCCCCGCTCACAGCGGCCGGAGTTCGGTCATGCCGCCCATGTAGGGCACCAGCGCCGGCGGAATCGCCACGGTGCCGTCTTCACGCTGGTAGTTCTCGAGCAGCGCTACCACCGTCCGGCCCACCGCCAGCGCCGAACCGTTGAGGGTGTGCACCAGCTGCGGCTTGTCCCCGCGCTCCTTGCGGTAGCGAATCTTCGCCCGTCGGGCCTGGAAGTCTCCGAAGCTGGAGCAGGAGCTGATCTCCCGGTAGGCCTGTTGCCCGGGCAACCAGACCTCGACGTCGTAGGTCTTGAGCGAATTGGCGCCCATGTCGCCAGTGCAGAGCAGCATCACCCGGTAGTGGAGCCCGAGCTTGTCGAGGATCTCGCAGGCGTCGCGGGTGAGCGACTCGAGCTCGGCCATGCTGTTTTCCGGGGTGGCGAACTTCACCAGCTCGACCTTGTGGAACTGGTGCATCCGGATCAGGCCGCGGGTGTCCTTGCCTGCGCTGCCCGCCTCGGCGCGGAAACAGGGGGAAAAGGCGCAGTACTTCAAGGGCAGCTGGGCCCCGTCGAGGATCTCGTCCTGGTGGTAGTTGGTGACCGGGACCTCGGCAGTGGGGATGAGGAAAAGCTCATTCTCGCCGGCGGTCTTGAAGGCGTCGTCCTCGAACTTCGGCAGCTGACCGGTGCCGATCATCGAGGCCCGGTTGACCAGGTATGGCGGCAACAGCTCGAGGTAACCCTTGGCGGCGTGCTGGTCGATCATGAAGCTGACCAGCGCGCGCTCGAGCCGGGCGAGCGGACCTTTATAAAAAGCAAAGCGTGAGCCCGAAACCTTGGCTGCGCGCTCGAAGTCCAGCATCCCCAGCCGCTCGCCGATCTCGAAGTGCTGCTTCGGCGGGAAGAACAGGTCGGGCTTCTCACCCCCGCTGCGCACCTGCTGGTTGTCGTCAGCGCCGGAGCCCACCGGCACCGAGGCGTCGGGGATGTTGGGAATGACGTAGAGAATCTCGGAAAGCGAGTCCTCGACCTGCTTGAGCCGGTGCTCCTTTTCCTTGATCTGCTGCGAAGTCACCCGCAGGTCCCCCCGCAAGGCGTCGATCGACTTCGGGTCTTCCTTCGCCTTGACCTTGATCTGCTCGTTGGCGCTGTTGCGCTGATTCGAGAGCGCTTCCACCGCGATGTGCAGCTCGCGACGCTCCTGCACCAGTTGCTGGAAGGGCCCGAGGTCGAGGCTGCCACCCCGGGACTTGAGCCGCTCCACCACCGCGTCGAAGTTCTTCGAGACTTCCTTCAAATCCAGCATGGGCGCCTTGTAGCCAGGCCGCACCGCAGCGGGCAAGCAATGCCGGCGGTCAAAGGGTTCAGCCCTGGACGGCGTCGCTGCCGTTGCCGGCGAAACCCTCGGCCCACCGGGGAAGGGTGGGTTCGTTCACCCCGGTCACTTGCCCTGCTCGAGGTAGTAGATCTCGTCCTCGATCTCCTTCTTGTCCTCGGCGGTGGGCAGCTTTTGAAGGTAGGTCTTGAAGGCGGCGATCGCCTCCTTCTTGCTGCCCGATTCCTTGAAGGAGTAACCCAGGTAGAAGTAGGGCATCGCGTTCTCGGGGTCGAGCTCGGTGGCCTTGTGGTACCACTTCACCGCTTCCGCCCGCTGGCCCTTCTCGCTGTACGCCCGGGCCACCTTGTAGTTGATCTGCTTCAGCGACGGATCAGCTGCGAGCGCAGACTGGTACTGGGCGATCGCCTCCTTCCAGTTGGCCGCCTGGAAATAGCAGTCGCCGATCATCGCCACCACCCGGAGCCGCTTCGGGTCGGCCTTGAGCGCTTCCTGGAAGTAGCCGGTGGCCTTCTCCACCTCGCCCTTGTCCAGGTAGGCCTGGCCCAGCGCTTCGAAGGCATCGGCGTGGGAAGGGTCAATATCGAGCGTGGCCTTCCATTCGGCGATCGCTTCTGCGAGCCGTTTCGCGTCCCGGAAGATCAGCCCCATCTCGTAGTGATAGTCGGCCCGCTTCGGCGCCCGGTCGAGCGCGGTCTTCATGCTTTCGATCGCCCGGGAGTACTCGCCGCGTCGGCTCTTCACCCTCGCCATCCAGAAGTGAGCTTCAGGATTGGAAGGCTCGAGCGCGAGGCTGGCGCGCAGGCTGGTCTCGGCAGCGGGAAAGTCGCTGCGTTCGGTCTGGACTGCGCCGAGGGTGATCAAGATCTTCGCGGACTTCGGGTCGTCCAGCTTGGCCTTGTCCAGCTCCTTGGCGGCGTCGTCGAGGCGCTTCAACTTCCACAGCACCAGGCCGCGGGTGAGGCGGCCTTCCTTGATGTGGGAGTCGAGGTCGAGCGCCTTGTCCACCTGGACGAGCGCATCATCGGAAGCCCCCGTCGCCAGCGCCACGTTGGCCAATCCGAGATAGGGGTCGGACAGCGAAGGATCTTCGCCCACCCCTTCGGTGAACTCGGCGCGGGCCTTCTCGAACTCGCCCTCGGCGAACAGCAATTCCCCCATCGCGGAGTGCACGGCGGCGCTCTTCGGCGCCTGTGCGAGCGCGGCCTCGACTCGGGGACGGGCCTCGGGCGAGCGGTGGAGGCGGAGGTAGAGCTTTGCCAGGGCGAGGTCGGCGTCCACCAGGGTGGGGTCCGCGGTCACCGCGTGGATGTAGTGACTCTCGGCTTCCCGGTTCCGGTTGAGCGCGTCGTTGACCCGCCCGTTGAGAAAGGAGATGCGGGCATTGCCGGGGAAACGGGTGTTGGCGGCCTGCACTTCCTTGAGCGCGTCGCTCATCTTTCCGGTGGCAATCAGCGTCGAAAGATAGCCGTCGGTGTACTCCAGGTTCTGCGGTTCGTGCTGGCTGGCGTTCTTGAAAAGGGGGAGCGCCTTGTCGTACTCGCGCTGGGAGAGCAGCACCCGCGCCAGCCCGGCCTTGGCGAGGAACGAGTCGGGGTCGAGCTTGAGCGCTTCCTCGAACTGGGTGGTCGCTTCTCGAGGCTTGAACTCCATCGCCAGCGCGATGCCCTTGAGCGCGCTCGCCTTCGCGAGCTCGGCCGGCCCGAGCAGCTTTCGCCGTTCGCCGCTGAGCGCCTGATCCACCGCTTCGTTTCCCTGAGCGATGTTCTTGTGGATCAGCAGCTCGAGCGCGGCCAACTCCACTGCCGAACCGACATGGTTGGGGTCGGCCTTGAGCGCGTCACCGTAGGCCTTGGCGGCAAGGTCGGCATTCTTGGCGCCCTGATAGAGGTTGCCGAGCGCATGGAGCGCCTTGGCCGAGCCCTTGGCGGGGCCGGTGAGTCGGGTGAGGCTGTCCATCGCCACCTTGGTCTGGCCCTTCTGGGCGTAGCCCTCGGCGCGGAGGAACTGGAGCTCGGGGTCGGTCTCATTTCCCCCGCGGGAGATCGCGTCCTCGAGCATCGGTATCGCCTTGTCGCTGTCGCGCGAGAGCAACGCGCTGCCCACTTGCGCTTTCACCACTTCAGGGTGCTTCTTGCCCAGCAGCGGAAGCGAGTCGAGCGCGCTGACGGCGTCCTTGAGCTGGGCCGGGGTGGCCGAGGCGTAGCGACGCTGGAGATAAAAGACCGCCTGGCACCAGACCGCGCGGGCCTCGGGGTACTCCTTTACCTTGAGTACCGCTTCGGCGGCGTCGCGGGCGTCTTGATAACTCTTGAAGGTGTCGAGCAGGAGCGCCTTCTTCGCCTTCTGGAGAGTGGCGAACTCCGGAGAGCCCTCACTGACCTTGGCAGGGAAGAGCAGCTTGAGGCCGAAGACGCCGTACTGGGTGGCGCCGAGGCTGAACCCGGTGACGACCACCACGATGCCGATCGCGGCCGCGATCGCGATCGGAATCATCTTCCGAAGCCGCTCGGTGCTTGCCGACCGGTCCACCACCGCTACCGCCGCCATGCGCCCTTGATAGAGGCTCTGGAGCCGCTCGGCCTGGGAGGCACCGGTGACCGGAGGAGGAGCTGAAGGTGTCGATGAGCCTCCTCCGGCCGACGAGGAAGCGTCGGGACCCGCAGCGGGCCGGGCGATCGCCGCAGCGAACGCCGGTACCGAGTTGATCGGCGACCAGGTTTCTCCGTCGATTGAAACGTCTTCGTTGCCGAGGAGCTGCCCGTCCTCGAGCATCTTCGCCACCACCGCGTTTTCGAACGGCCCGAACACCTTTCCGCTCCGGCGCCGCACCTGATAGCGGCTGACCTCGGCGGCTTCCGCAGCGACGGGAGCCGGGCCCTTGCGAGAGCCCTCGTCGACGAAATCGAGCATCTCGAGACCGTCGTCGCCGGGAGTGGCCGGCGCAGCCGCTGCGCTTGCGCCCGAATCGAAGTCGAGCGGGTCTTTACCCGGGCTCTCTGGAACCGCCGGGGGGTCGCTAAAATCGACGTCGCCGAAGTCGGCGCTGGGGTCGAACGGTTGCGCGGGCGGCTCCGGCAAGGGCGAAGCCTTCGGGGACGGGGCCGAGCTCACCGGGTCGAAGCTGAAGTCGCCGTCCGCGGACGCAGGGTCGGGTATCGAGAAATCCATCTTCCCGGCGTCGGCGGGGGTCCCGGGGGGGGCTTCGATGTCGAAGTCGAAGTCGGCCGGCGCGGGACTGGCGCTGGGCGCCGGGGGCAGCGCGGCAAAATCCAGCTCGTCCGGGGCAGCGGGCGCTGCCGGCGCTTCGAGCTCGAACGATATAGCGGCAGCCCGGGGAGCAGGAGGAGGGGGGAGATTCACCTCGAAAGCCTGAGGCGCCGAGGACGCGCCCGCGGGTTCATCGGCGAAGCCGAAGTCCATCGCGGTGTCGAAGTCGACCTTTCCGCTGAAAGTCTTGGCGCTGAAGACATTCGCGTCCGGTGAAGCGGGGGAAGTCCCGTGTCCCGGAAGGGGAACCGCGCCCAAGCCGCCCTCGTGGCCGCTGCCCGGCAGAGGGACCGCATCGCCGCTCGCGGCATCCGTGGGGGAGGGCGCCTCGAAGCTGAAGTCCTGGCCGTTGCCCGGAAGGGGGACCGCCTTGCCTGCGGCGCGCGCGGGGGGCGCGTCATCGAATCCGAAGTCCTGATCGTTGCCCGGAAGAGGAATCGCATTTCCTGCGGACCGGGGCGCGTCATCCCGAAAGGCTGCACCGGGGAGCGGAATTGCCCCGACGTGGGTCTTCTCGCCATCGAAGTCCTCGAAGGACTCCTCTTCGGTCGGCCCGGTTCCCCGAACAGGAGCGGGCAGCGGTACGGCGTCACGGTTCTGAAATGATCCCGGCGGAGGCACCGCCCTCGCCGCGCCCCCTGGGCTACCGGGGAGGGGAACGGCGCTGGAAGGAGCAGCGGCGCTTCCCGGCCCCTGAACCGGGAAAGTACTTTGGCATTTCGCGCACTTGAGCTTGGCGCCGCCGGCCGGAATTCGCTTGTCGTCGATGTTGTAGTTCGTCTGGCACGACGGGCAGGAGACTTTCATTGTTTTCGGAGACCGCAGTCAGAGGAGCCCAAGGAGGCCGAGGTTAACAGACGCTTCCGCGACCGTTAAACAAACGGAACAACAGGGGAAGGGGCTCGCGTTCGCACCAGTTGTGATACTCCCGGCGATCG
>JAYUUC010000087.1:0-2385 GCA_043755105.1 Myxococcales bacterium | reverse complement strand
GTCCACGCTCTTCTTCGCCCCGCTCAGTACTCTCTCGGCCGCTCAGCCGAGGCGACAACTACGCTGACACAGGGGGCTCGCGCACAGGCCTCTATCGGACTACATCCTCCTGGGCGGTCAGTGTTCCGAACTGCCGGGGGCGAAAATGAAGCTGGCCAGGAAGATCAGCCTCGCCCTGGGGCTCTGTGCTCTGGCCGCGCTCGGCTCTTATGCCTTGATCAGCCTGCGTCGTGAGGTCGCTCACTACGAGGCAGACATGAAGCGAGACCACCGGCTCCTGGGGGACGTGCTTGCGCTTGCCATCTCCAAGACCTGGCGCGAAGCGGGCGAGAAGGGGGCCCTGGCCCTGCTCGACGAGGCCGCCCGGACGGATGCGCCGGTGAAGCTGCGCTGGGTTTGGCTCGACTCCGCCGATGCGAACTTCCGGCCGCAAGTGGACCCGCGAGAGCTCGAGCCGCTTCCGCGCACGCACCAGCTCTCGGTCGTCGAGAACCGAGCCGTCGGCAAGGGCCGTATCTTTACCTACGTCTCCGTCCCTCTCGGAACGCCGCGCCATGGGGCGATCGAGCTCTCGGAGTCACTCGACGAGGAAAGACTCTACGTCGCAGCCGCGATCGAGCACGCCTTGCTCACCATTCTTGGCGTTGGAGCGGTCGCAGGCGCGCTCGCCGCCGCGCTGGGGCTGATCATCGTCGGGCGACCGATGCAGGCGCTCGCAGACAAGGCCCGCCGGGTCGGAACCGGGGACTTGTCCGGGCCGCTCAACATCGTCCAGCAGGACGAAATTGGAGCCCTGGCGGCAGAGATGAATCGAATGTGCGACCAGCTGTCCTCGGTGAGGGACCAGCTTCGCCACGCAGACCGGCTCAGCACCGTCGGTCACCTCGCTTCGGGAATTGCCCACGAGATGGGGACCCCGCTGAACGTCATTTCTCTGCGCGCAAAAATGATCGCGGTCGGCGAATCGACTCCCGCCGAGGTTCCCGAGAGCGCGCGGATCATCGTCGCCCAGGCGGACGGTATTGCCCGCATCATTCGCCAGCTGCTGGATTTCGCGCGCCGGCGCGAGCGGCAGACGTCATCGCACGATGTGGTCGCCCTTACCGCGTCTACCCTGGAGATCCTCCGCCCTCTGGCCGAGAAGCAACGGGTCGAGCTCGTCCTCAAAGGGACCCCTGGAAGCCTGTTTTGCCCGGTCGACCACGGGCACCTTCAGCAGGCGCTCACCAATCTGGTGATCAACGGCTTGCAGGCAATGGCCGTGCGAGGCGCCCGGCTGACCGTGGGCGTCACCACCTCTCGGGTCCAGCCCCCTGCTGACCACGGAGGTCCCGAGGGCGACTACGTTCAGATCTCGGTCGAGGACGAGGGCGAAGGCATTCCCGAAGAAGTCCAGGGGCACGTCTTCGAGCCGTTCTACACCACCAAAGCGGTCGGCGAAGGCACCGGGTTGGGTCTGTCGGTGAGCTACGGTCTGGTCCGCGAGCAGGGAGGGTGGATTTCGCTCTCCAGCGAGAGGGGCAAAGGTTCCTGCTTTTCCATTCATTTGCCCCTGGGGGAAGCTGATGCCCGGCCGCATCCTGATAGTCGATGACGACCTTCCGATGTGCGCGGTGCTCGAGACCGGGCTCGCGCGCCGGGGCTATACCGTCTCGTCGCGAAACTCGGGGGACGCTGCCCTCGATGTCCTGAGCGAGCAAGAGTTCGACGCAGTGGTGACCGACCTGAACATGAAGGGGATGAACGGGCTCGATCTCTGTTCCCAAATCGCCGCCCTGCGCCCTGCACTTCCCGTGCTGGTGATCACCGCCTTCGGCAGCCTCGACTCGGCGGTGGCCGCGATCCGCGCCGGCGCCTATGACTTCATCACCAAGCCTTTCGAGATGGAGGCGCTGACGATCGCCCTCGAGCGCGCGGTGCAGCATCGGGCGCTTCGTGAAGAGGTGAAGCGGCTTCGCTTCGAGGCCGCTTCGGCGAAGGGGTTCGGCGAGCTGGTGGGGGTGAGCCGGCCGATGCAGGAATTGCGTGACTTGCTCGGAAGGATTGCGCCCCTCGACACCACGGTGCTGCTCACCGGCGAGAGCGGCACCGGCAAGGAGATCGTCGCCACCGAATTGCACCGAGCCAGCGCCCGCAGGTCGGGGCCCTGGGTGGCGGTGAACTGCGCCGCCATGCCCGAGCTGCTGCTCGAGTCCGAGCTCTTCGGTCATACCCGGGGCGCTTTCACCGATGCCCGCACTGCTCGAACGGGCCTCTTCCTCAAAGCGAGCGGAGGCACGCTCTTCCTCGACGAGATCGGCGAGATGCCGATCTCCCTGCAACCCAAGCTTCTTCGCTGCCTACAGGAGCGCAAGGTTCGGCCCGTGGGCAGCGAGGAAGAGATCC
>JAYUUC010000086.1:0-7111 GCA_043755105.1 Myxococcales bacterium | reverse complement strand
GAGTACAGCTCGCTCTCGTTCTCACTCGCCCGCAAGCTGGTGTTCACCAAGGTCCAGCAGGGGTTGAACGAGAAGCTGGGCGGCAACCTGCGCTTGTTCATCTCCGGCGGCGCACCGCTCTCTCCGAAGATCGCCTATTTCTTCGACCTGGTGGGCTTCAAGGTCCTCGAAGGTTACGGGCTCACCGAGACCAGCGCCGCCACCACGGTCAATCCGCCCGAGCAAATCTTGATCGGCAGCGTGGGTCGCCAGGTTCCAGGAACGTCGGTGAAGATTGCCTCGGACGGCGAGATCCTGGTGCGGGGCCCAGGGGTGATGAAGGGCTACTACAAGAATCCCGCCGCCACCGCCGAGGCCTTCGACCCCGAAGGCTGGTTCCGCACCGGAGACATCGGCGAGCTCGACCCTCAGGGCTACCTGCGGATCACCGATCGCAAGAAGGACATCATCATCACGGCGGGCGGAAAGAACGTCGCCCCCCAGAACCTCGAGAACCTGCTCAAGTCCTTTCCGTTGGTCAGCCAGGCGATGGTCCATGGCGACAAGCGCAAGTACCTCAGCGTTCTCATCTGCGTGAATGAAGAGAACGGGCGGAAGCTCCTCTCCGAGCTGGGAATCACCGCTGGCGACTACGCCGACCTGGTGAAGCGGCCGGAGATCGAAGGCGCGGTTCAGGCAGTCATCGACAAGGTCAATGCCGACCAGCCGCCCTACAACACGCTGAAACGCTTCGCCCTCATCGACCACGACTTCAGCCAGGACTCCGGCGAGCTCACCCCCACCCTGAAGGTCAAACGAAAGCTCTGCACCCAGCGCTACCAGCGGGTGCTCGATGGACTTTACGATGGCGAGACGGTGAGCTGAAGCCCCGGTTCGCCCTGAGACAGGTCAGCCCTCGCCGGAGGGAGCCTTCTGCTGCGCCGCGCGCTTGGCGTCGGTGGCGGAGGAACCGGAGAGCTGAACCACGCCCTTGGCCACCGGCACTTCGTCGGTCGTCGCCGGGGCGTCGTCTTCACCTGCGAAGCCCTTCTTGAAGTTTCGGATCGCGGAGCCGAGCGAAGAGCCGAGCTGGGGCAGGCGGGAAGCGCCGAAGAGAAGCATCAGCACCGCCATGATCAACAGAATTTCACTCATTTTCAGGCCCATCGCGACAACTCCTGGAAAGAACAGCGGGTGCGCTCTTTCATCATAGCGGCGCCGAGGTTCCGACTGCAAAACGCAAGAAAACCGACGTGTGGGTCGGGGAGGGCGGGTTCTGCGCCCTTCTGGTCCTCGAGACCCGGGTCCGTCAGACGGGCAGGGTGAAGAAGCAGACAGTTTGACCGGCAGGTCCCCGGAAAACGCCCACACTGCCCCCCTGGGCTTCGATCTCGTCGCGCGAAAGAGCGAGCCGGAAGCCTCCTCCCAGCCTGTTCGCCTCCGTGACCCGCGAATCCCTCGTGAAGAGGTTCGCAAGGGCAGAATCGTCGAGCGGGGGGCCGTCGTCGCTCACCCGGACCTCAACCCCGGTTGCGGTCCGTCGGGCAGACAAGCTGAGGCGGCCATCGTCGCTCACCCGCTCGAGGCCGTGCTCGAGAAAGCCGAGGACCGCGTGCACCACTCGCTCGCCATCCACCCGGGCGTCCGGCAACGGCTCAGGAAAGATTGCCTCGAAGGCCACCTGTCGGTCGCCTGCCAGGGGGCGAAACTGGTCCGCGGCCCGCTCCAGCAAGGGCCGCAGCGGCTGGTACTCGAGCAGCACCGGCATCGCCTTCAGCTCGTGACGGAGCGAGTCGAAGACGTCGCGAACCAGACTGAGCGCCCGATCGGAATTGCGAACGATCACCTCGGCGCCTCGACGAACCTTCGGGTCCAGTTCCATCTTTGGATTGAGCAGCAGGGCGCCAAACGAACGGGCATTGGCGATCGCGCCGCGCACGTCGTGAGCGGCCACGCTGAGGAACCGAGCTCGCGCAGACGAAGGCCCTTCTGCCGGCAGCGCCTGAAGGCAGACCAGGGCAAAGCCCCCTTCCAGCGGGCCTCGCCGGCACGCGAACGTCCTCTCGCCGAGCCGGAGAATTCCAGGCTCCTGCTCCCGGGTCTCAAAGTCCTCGAGGACCAGCACCGTCGGGGCCTCTGGCGCCAAGGCCCGCCAGGCCTGATTGGAAAGCGCGACCTCTCCGCCCGGAGTCAACACCAGTGCGGGAAGGGGCAAGCACTCCAGAACCGTCCGGAGGCAAGCGAGAGGAGAAGGGAGGGCCTGAGGCGTCATACAGGTGAATAAAGGTGCTACCCGAATGTCCGGCTTGCAACTTCACACGGAACTTCGACAGGTTTCGGGACTTTTGGTCCGGGATGACGACATCATTAGGTTAGAGCCACTTCTCGTTCTTTTGCCGGAGTCCCGTGTTCCCGTGACTGCGCCCCTAAACCCCTCCCCGGTGGTACTCGTCGTCGACGACGATCCCGACATCCTCGAAGCGCTTGCCGAGATTTTGGAAGTCGAAGGGTTCAACATCCGCCGGGCCCGCAACGGCCAGGAAGCGCTTCAGCGGCTCGAGGCTCCCCTGCCGCAGTTGATTCTCCTCGATTTGATGATGCCGGTGATGGACGGCTGGGAGTTCGCGCAGAAGCTCCACCAGCGCGCCGAAGGGTCCGACATTCCGATCATCGTCCTCTCCGCCGATCGCAACGTCGGCACCAAGGCGAAGGAGATCGGCGCGGTCGGCCACCTCGCCAAGCCCTTCGAGCTCAATGAACTGCTGGACCTCGTCCGCACTTCGCTGAGCGGCTCGCAGACCGCTCAATCGCGCTAAGCTCCACGCGTCACGTCGCTTCGTCCCCACAGAAAAAGGAACTGCAATGACCTCGAAAGACATTCTCGAGACTGAAATTCCGTCTTTGCTCACGAGCAAGCCCGACCTGGCCAAGGGCATCAACGCGATCATCCACTTCAACATCACTGGCGCCCAGGGCGGCAGCTGGACGATGGACCTGACCAAACCTTCGGACTGGGTGAAGGCCGGCATCGAAGGCACCCCGAAGATGACCATCACCGTGAGCGACGAGGACTTCGTCAAGATCCGCGAGAAGCAGCTCAACGCGCAGATGGCGGCGATGCAGGGAAAGCTCAAGTTCAAGCCGATGGACATGGGCCTGGCGATGAAGCTGGGCGCGCTGCTCAGCTGACCTTCCGCACTGGAAAACCCCGATGAGCGCCCTTCCGCCCCAAACCCTGCGGGGGCTCAAGGTACTCGACCTCTCGCGGCTGCTGCCCGGGCCCTATGCCACCCTGGTGCTTGCCGACCTCGGTGCCCAGGTGGACAAAGTGGAAAGTCCGGACGGGGGCGACCCGATGCGGGTGCTGCCCCCGCTTCACCAGGGCGAGGGCGCCTTCTTCCACAGCCTCAACCGAAACAAGCGCTCGCTCACCCTCGACCTCAAGAGCGCGGACGGCGCCGAGGCCGTGCGCACCCTGGCCGGCAACTACGACGTGCTGGTGGAAAGCTTCCGGCCCGGGGTGAAGGGACGCCTCGGCCTCGATGCCGCCACACTCCGAGGGCGTCATCCTCGGCTGATCTACTGCTCCATCTCCGGCTACGGGCAGACTGGCCCCGATCGGCTGAAGGCGGGGCACGACCTTAACTATGCGGCGCGGGCGGGCCTGCTCGGTTTCGGTGCCCCGGCGATGCCGGGCGGTCAGGTGGCGGATGTCGGCGGCAGCCTCTTCGGCCTGGTGGGCATTCTCGCTGCGCTCTATCAGCGCGAGCGCACCGGCGAGGGGCAGACGCTCGACATCTCGATGACCGAGAGCGCCACGGCCTTCGCCCACATGCACCTGGCCGCGCGCGCGCTGCCCGGCTCCGCCCCCGAGTTCGCAGACATTCTTCACGGGGGCTTCGCCGGCTACAACCTCTACGCCACTGCGGATGGGCGGACCCTGGCGGTCGCTTCCCTGGAGCCGAAGGTGTTCCAGCCGCTCTGCGAAAAGCTGGGCCGCGCCGAGCTCTTCGAGCAGGGGTACGACCCTGGGCCGGCGGGGAAGGGAGTCCGCGATCAGCTGGTGGCCCTGTTCGCTTCGAAGCCCCTGGCGGCCTGGCTGGAGCTTTTCGCCGACAGCGACCTCTGCATCGAGCCCGTTCTTCGGCCCGAAGAAGTGCCTCACGACGCGCAACATCGGGCTCGGGGGCTGGTGAGCACGGGCAGCGACGGCGTCTCTCACTGGCGCACCCCTCTGGGCACGGTCGTCCCCACCGCCCCGCCTCGGTTGGGCCAGCACAGCCGCGAAATTCTTCTGGAAGGAGGCTTTACCGAGGCCCAGATGCAACGGCTGGGGGTCCCGGGACGATAACCAGGGGTCAAACCTCTGCCATGCGCCCCCAGACCCTCCTCGCCGCCGCCGTCGCCGCCACTGTCGGGTTCGCCCTCGCCGCGTGCGGTGCCGACGATCTCGAAGCCCCGCGACCGGCAGTCAAGACCGAGGCGGTGCAGTGCCGCGGCTTCGACCAGCTGATGCCTCGCTTCCTCGCCTCGATGGAGGCCGGGAAGTCCGAAGGGTTGCGCCGGGTCATTCACGATCACCTGCTGGTCGGAAACCGGCCCGGCGACCCTGCGCCGATCGCTGACGTGTTCCGGTCGGTGTTCGCGACGCTCAACCGCTTCGCCAAGCTCCCGCCCGAGCTCGGCGCCCCGGAAGGTCAGTCCTGCGCCGCCACCACGGCTCCCCCTCTGGAACAGTCGCACCCGCTCTGCGAGATGCGGAGGGTGATGAAGACCCTGGTCCACGAGGGCAAGGGGCGCGACGCCTTCGTCCTCACCGACCCGCTGGTGGGCGGGCTGCTCGACTACATCCTCGGGAAGACCCACTCGAGCGCGACGCCCCATTACGAGGTCGCCACGGTGCTCAGCCACCTCTGTCAGCAGAGCGCGGTGTGTCAGCTCGACGATGGACTGGATCTGGTGATCGGCCTGACTGCCTTCGCGCAGACGTCGGATGGGTCGGCGGCGCTGGGGCGCATTGGAACCCTGCTCGGCAATCCCGCGCTGGTGCCGTACTACACCAACGACGGGCAGAGGTACGGAGGGGAGACCGGAGTGATCGCGCTGGTGCGCTTCTTCCTTCAGATCGTGACCGAGATGGAAGACACCTCTGCGCTCGACAAGCTGCCGATGGACCAGCTTCCGCCCGAGCTTTCCGGAGACGCGAAGCTGGCGATTGCAGACCTGAAGAAACTGCTCGATCCGGCCCGGAAACCCAATGTGTTTCGGCCGCTGAAGCGAACCCTGGGCTGCTATCAGTTGCAGGATGCGGATCTGGCAATGGTGCGAATGATGTATCGACTGGGGCTGGTGGCGAAGCTGCCGGCGTTCAGTCTGACAAGGCTAGTCGAGGCGCTCGATGGACTGCGCGCTACCGACAAGCGCGGCAGTCTGCTCTTCCTTGTCCGGACCCTCGCAGAAGCGGTGCGCTCCGACGAGCAAGCGGTCGACTCTGCTGCCCAGGTCTGCCGGACCTTGTTCTCCACCGAGGTTCCTGCAGGTCAGAGCCTGTCCAATGCGCAACTGGCATTGCCGGTGGTGGATGATCTCTTCAGTCAGGGAATCGCACAGGAAGCGGTCTGCGCCATGGACACCCTTGTCTACGGCTGCTCCGGCGGAGAACAGCCCGCGTGCGGTCCGTCGCGTTGAACTGCTGACGTCCACGGGTGAGCGTCTTTTCCCGCGCGGGACAACGTTCGGGGCGACTGGTACGCATCATGCTTTCGAACCCGATATAGGTGGCGCGCGAGAGTTTCCCCCTCATTTCAAATGCCTTGCCTGACTTCCTGTCATGCGAGCCCGACGGGCTTCTGCCAAAAAGTCCCTCTGCGCCAAACCCCGCTCGCAGCTGCCGACGATTCCGTTTCAGATGTGAATTTCGATCGCCGAACAGGGATACCCCGATGAAGACCTGCCTCTCCCTCGTCCTTGTCGCAATTGGCTACGGCCAAGCCACCGCCGCCGAGCAGCCATCGGTGAAGAATTCGATTCAGGTCGATTCAGCGGTTCACGAGCTGTCGCGCTGCCGTCTGAAGGCAGTCACTTTTCGGAACGAGAAGGAAGGATGGGCAACGGATGCCTGCGGGAAAGCTTTTCATACGATATCCGGAGGCGTGTCCTGGCAGCCCACCGCCGACGCTGCCCTCAATTTTTTCGAGCCCTCATACGAACAGCTGACCCAGTTCTATTGGGCCACTGACCGAGTGGGCGTCGGCGCAGGAACCATGTCGGGTCGAGTCGTGCGCACCGAGGATGGAGGCAAGCATTGGAAATGGACCAACCTTCCTGCAGAACAGAGGGTAGCTTCGCTTGAGGGGATCGGTTCTCGGATCTGGATTTGTGGTGCCGGCGGTCAAATTGTGCGGAGCGACGATGGGGGAGCGACCTGGAAGGGAATCGGCTCGCCCTTCACAAATCGCGATCACTGCAGCGCACTTTCATTTGTCGATGGCAACCGCGGGTGGGCAGGCGGAGACAACGGAACCCTTTGGAGCACAGTCGACGGAGGCTCAACCTGGTCGTCCATTCACGCTCCTGGCGGGAGAATTGAGAAGGTGCTTCTTCTCGACCAGAAGACCAGCTGGGTGGCGGCAGGACAAGCAGCGTTCCTGACCACTGACAGAGGTACCTCGTGGGAAACTGTTCGGCGTGTGGATGCGCCCATTATCGACAAATCCCAAGCGGAAAGGCTGCCGGGAGTTCGCGCCGATAACCACGTTGTATTGATGGGGGAGTCCGCCGATTCTGAAAGGCGGATACCTCAGCTCGGAGTGCAGGTCGTCTCGCGTGGTCCACAGGCTGCGGTCCTGCTCGGCCCCAAAAATAATCTCCTGTATTTTTACGACAAGGGAGCCCTTGCCCGAGCCGCGCCGCTTCTGAGCAGCGCGGGTGGAAAAAGAGAAGGGCTCATTGAGTCGCGACCGCTGACCCCACTCCGAAGCTACGGCTGGTCGCGGGACCATGTGTACCTTTCAGAGGATGGGGGAAAGTCGTGGTTTGTTCGCAGCAATGCGCCGGCCAAGATGCTCGATAGCGTTGTGTTCGTCTCGGCAGACCGAGCAGTGGCGAAAAAGGGAAACGTCTACTTTCGTTC
>JAYUUC010000085.1:0-7111 GCA_043755105.1 Myxococcales bacterium | reverse complement strand
CCCCACCACCAGCAGCTCGACCCCGTGGGCGTCGACCAGCGACTTCAGCTCGGCGAGATCGGCGCGCAGGTTTGTCCTCCGCACCGTGGTCACCGGCTGGGCGGTGATGCCGAGCGCATCGGTGATCGCCACGCCAATCGTCTTGGTGCCGACGTCCAGTCCCATCACGCGCATGGAAATCAGTTTACCGCCAATCTCAGGCCGCGGACCCGGCCATCCCGCCTCGCAGACGCAGTCTCGAGACCTCTGTCTCCGCAACGGGTTGAACTTGCTTCGATTCCCCTCCGCGGTGGCTGCGGCATTCCCGATGCACAGCCAAGCCCGCGGCGCCTTCACGGCGGCGCGCCTGCAACAACCCATCGCCGACGAGGAATAACCCATGGATGGCATCAAAGGTGTAGGCGACCTCTTTTCGAAGGGGGTGGATGCGGCGGAGAAGGCCTTGGAGTCGGTGGCTCCCCAGGCGGTACGGCTGATTGACAGCCTTCGCGAAGGAGACGTGGTGGCCGCATTCCAGGCGGGGGCGTCGCTCTTTGATTCCGGCCCCACCACCGAGCACGCCTACAGCCAGCAGGCCCAGACCGGCGAGGGCTACCCCGCGCGCACCGACCCTGCCGACGCCGCAGCTCGCAAGTGCCTGCAGGCGGTGAAGGACAACCTGATGCTCTTCGACAACGCGCTCGGTTGGCCCATTCCGGACGGCCTGGTCAGTCCGCTCGACGTTCAGGCAGTGGCGATCAACCCGCTTGCCCCTCCGTCAGCGAGGGAAGCCGCGCAGTATTTGCTTCAGCATCCCGAGATGATGGCCCGACTCGACGTCGCAGCGGGCGTGGGCGCTCCCGACGGGCTGTTTGGAGTCAGCGATCTCGACGCCGCGCTGTCCCGCCTCACGCCTCATCCGACCAAGCCGTTCAACTGGATTCCTGATTTCTCGGTCATCCCCCACAGTGAGGGGGGGACCGGAAAGCTCGACCCCAACCTGAGCAAGTTCCAGGACGCGCTCGAGACCCTGGCCCAGAACTGGCCCACCTTCGACAGCGCCGCTGGAAACGCCGATCAATCTCTCAGCCGCGCGGACCTCAAGGCCATGATGGACAACACCGAAGCCTCGCCCGAGCTGCGGAAAGCGGCCACCTTCCTCCTCACCCACCCCGAGTATTTCGATCGGCTCGAGATGGCCGCCGGCCTGGGAGGAAAGGACGGCCTGGTCGGACTCAAAGATGTGCTCGGAGAGTTGAAGCGCATCACCGAGGACATCGCGAAGTACGGCGCTCCGGCGGCGGCGCATTCGCCCGCTGCGACGGGACAAGCGCAAAAGGCCGCGAGCGCGGCCTCGAGTTCCGCTGCTGCCAAGAAGAAGCGAAGTCATTCCTCCACGGCCAAGGCCCACGACACTCACGGAAACAAGGCCCACCCGTCGCACGCAGACGGCCGCACCCTTCGAGACGTGCTCAATGACCCGACGCTGAGCCTCGATGAGAAGATCGAGCTCATCCTCCGGGAAATTCTGGCCTCGCTCGATGAGAAGATCGTCGGGACCACCGAGTCCTATGACGAATCGTACGCCGCCTTCACCGACAGCCAGGAGGAGGACAGCGACGGAACCGCAGCGAAGAGCCCCCAGCAACAGCTGGCAGAGAAGAAGAGCTCGGAAGACTTGATGAGCGACCTGCAGAAGCTCGTCGAGCGCAGAAAACAGATGTTCGAGCTGATGTCGAACCTATCGATGAAGTTCAACGAGATGTCCAACACCGCCCTCTCCAACCTGGCGAGGGCTTGATGACCGGACCGAACCCGACCGAACAGGCGGCCCTCGGGGTGCTCACCCGGTCGAAGCTGCGCGACTACGCCCGTCGGCAGGCCACCTGGGCCGAGGTGGAAGGAATGACCTGGGAAGAGGCCAAGGCCATTGCCCAGATGGGCTGTGAGCTGGCGGATGCGGGACAGCTCAACGAAGCCAAGGTGCTCTTCGAGGGGCTGGTCGCCGGAAATCCCAAAGACTCGGCCAGCCTCGCAGCCCTGGGCACCGTTTATCAAAAGCTCGGCCGTCTCGAGGAAGCCCAGGCCCAGTATTCCGCTGCGCTCACCGGCGATGCCCGAAACCCGGTGGCGCTCGCGTATCGAGGAGAGCTGAGGTTGAGGGCAGGGGACAAGCGCGGCTGCCAGGACCTCGTCGCCGCCGTTGCCGCGGACCCTGCTGGAACCACCGCAGCCGGTCGCCGAGCAAAGCGGATGGTTCAAGCGCTCGAAGGGGCTCCGGAAAAACAGCGAAGCTGAGGGGTCACCCGTTCTTTCAAAGCGGTGGGCAGGTCGGTGAAGGGTTTTCTGGGGGGAGGGGACCTGCCCACCGTCGTTGTATTCCTCAGGACCGGGGTCCGGATTTCTTGGCCTTGGACGCGCGGGCAGGCTTGTTGAGCGGAGGCGGGGAAGGAGATTCTTCCTCGTCCGCCTTGGCCTCGGCGACCAGCAGGTCCTTCATCTTCTGAAGGTTGGTGCGAGTCTTTTCGATGAAGGGGCTGGTGGCGCCGATTCGCTCGGCCGCTTCGAGGGTGCGTTCGTAGATGGAGATCGCCTTGGTCAGCAACACCCGAATCTTCTTCCGCACTTCCTGGCGGTAGACCTCGCCTTCCTCGCTGTTGAGCTCACGGGGCGGACGGGAGTCGACCATGTGCTGATAGAGGTTCTCGTAGAGACCGCCAATCTGAGCTCCCGCGGCGGTCGCCCAGTAGCCGTTGCCGATCCGGATCGACCGCAGATAGTGACCCTGGGCCGAGAGCAGCAGCTCGGACTTGAGCTCGAGGTCCTTGGCGAGGGTGTCCACGCCTTTGTCCGCATCGAGTTCGATCGATTCGTAGTGGAGCCGGTAGATCTCTCCGAGAAAGAACTGGGCCTGGGCAGGGAAGTAATCGTCGACCTGATCCTTGTCGGTGAGGTCGAGGTAGCTGGCCATCGCCTTCCGCAAGGTGGCCTCGGCATCGTCGGAGTGGCCGGCTTCCAGCTGGCAGATTCCCTTCTGAACCTGGGCCTCGAGCCGCTTGTTGAGCGTGAGGTCTCCTCGCGAGGAAATCACCTCGAGCATCGCGGCGGCCTCCTCGAAGCGCTCGAGGTGATAGGCGCTCTCGGCCTGGCGAAAAGCAGAGTCGAGGGCATCGTCCTTGCCCGCCCGGGCGTCGGCGAGCAGCCCGAACCGGCCGTACGCCTCTTCCCATTCCTTCAGCTTCTCGTGGGCCAGTCCGGCGTTGTAGACCGCCGCGCGCCAGTGGACGTTGTCCCGGTAGAAGTCGGCAATGCGCCCGAAGTAGCGGGCCGCTTGCTTGAAGTCGTTGGCCGCAAATGCCGACGACCCGGTGGCAAACAGCTCTTCGGGGTTCAGCTTTTCCAGCGCGAGATCCCCGGTGATGTGAATCGGGTCGAACTCCAGAGTATTCGGCGGCGGACCCCCACGGGCGGAGCGGAACAGCGCGCAGCCCGAACCTCCGGTGCCGGTGACGAGGAGCAAGAGCAGGCCCTGGAGGAGCCGGGTGCGTGCATGGGTTCCCAGAGGTGACTCCTCGAGACGGTTTTCGGCGGGTGAATGAACCGACTCCCACCGACGGTCCGTGGTTCCTCCGCGGACCTGCCTCGACTGTACCACCCTCGGGGAACGTCCCTGGGGCGGCCCTCGACCCGGTCATCCCCGGCCGGACGGGCCAGCGAGCGGTCCCGTCTGTCCGAACAGGTGTCCCGCGGTGCGCCAGAGGCTGCCGAGGTCGTGGACGTCGAGCGGAAAAATCGGAACGGTGACCAACGGGCTGGGGGCACACCGCTCGCGGAGCTCGGTGATGCCGCGGGCATCTTGCCCGGCGAGGAGAGCGTTCTCCTCCAGTGTTCGCTCGAGCTTGGCCCGCACCCCCGCAGGCACTGTGGACAGCTCCCGGAAGCGCGCCGCTCCCACCTCGGGGTGAACCCGGTTGACGACCACCGCCGCGACGTTCATCTGGCGACGCTTGAGCAGCGCGTGAAACGCCACCGCCTCGTCGAGCTGTTCATGCGCGGCGGTGGTCACCAGCACGAACGAGGTGGACCGGGCGGCGAGGAGCGCGCGGGTCTGCTTCGCCCGTTCCTTGAAGCCGTCGTTCATGCCGCTCATCGCGAGCATGAACCCCGCCAGCTCCTGCAGGGTCTCGGCTCCGGTGAGCTTGGACAGCTGGCGCGCCACGTAATTGCCGCCGAAGTTGAACAGCTTCAGCCCGGTCTTCCCCGCCTTCAGCGCCGTGGGGAGCAGCCACCGGGCGGCCTCGTTGTCGAGGAAGTCGAGGATCCGTCCCGGGGCGTCGAGGAAGTCGAGCGCATGGGCGGTGGGCGGGGTGTCGAGGACGATCAGCGAGTAGTCGCGGTTGCTCCGCAGCTGCCACAGCTTCTCCATCGCGATGTATTCCTGCGACCCCGCCAGCGCCGAGGAGAGCGATTGGTAAAAGCGGCTGGAGAGAATCTTCGCCCGGGTCTCGGGCGCCGCGCGCTGTTCGATCAGCTCATCCCAGCTGCGCTTCATGTCCAGCATCATCGCGTGCATCGGAGCGGCGTCTTCGAGGCCGATCGCGGCCAGCGAGCTCTCTGGAATCCGGGCTTCGGCATTGCCGAGCGCCTCGAGACCGAGCGCATTGGCCAGACGCTTGGCCGGGTCGATGGTGCAGACCAGGGAGCTCTTCCCTTTCGCCGCGGAGTAGAGCCCGATGGCGGCCGAGACGGTGGTCTTTCCCACGCCTCCCGAGCCCACGCAGATGATGACGTCCGACGGCTCGAGCGCGAGGGCGAGCGGGTTGGCGGTCATCGGCCCTTCTCCAGCAGGGGTGCGAGCAAGCCGGCGAGCTGCGCTATCGCTCCCGGCCCGAAGTCCTGACCAAAGAGGCGGGGAAACTCGAGCAGCGGCAGCCCGGTGCCCTCGACGAGTCGCTCCGCGGCTCGAGTCGACTGAAGCTCCCGTTCGCGGTGGGCCGCGGCGAGGAGCTCCAGCGGCGACCCCTTCTCGAGCGCGGCGAGATCCGACGCCTCGAAGCGCGGAGGGTAGACCCCATTGAGCACCACCGTGGCGGGGTGAATCTTCACCTTCGCCTTCAACGCCGCGCACAGCTCGAGGGTCTCGTTCACCGGCAATTCCTCGGGGAGCGACACCAGCACGGCTGCCGTGACCGCGGGGTCCACCAGCAGGTCCCGCATGATCGCGGCCTCCTTGGACATCGGACCGGCGGGAACGGTGTCGAGAATCACCTGGGGAACGCTGAAGAAGGTGATCGCATGGCCAGTGGCGGGAGCGTCGATCACCACCCGGTCGAAGCGCCAGCGGCCGTCGGCCTCTTGCTCGCGGAGGTGAAAGAGGATCTTCCCCAGCATCACCATCTCCTGGAGTGAGGGGATGAAGCGGAGAAAGTACTGGACCCACCGGTTTTCGAAGACGGCGGTGTAGATGCGCTCGAACTTCAGGGTCATCAGCCCGTACTCGCGCATCGCTTCGGCGGGCCTCACGTCGACCGCCCAGAGGTTGTCGGCGATCTCGGTCACTTCCGGGCCAGCGGGGGGCTTGCCGAGCAGGGCGGTGACCCGCTCCTCGACGTTGAGCTCGCAGACCAGGGTCTTCAGCCCGCGCTGGGAGAGGGCCAGCGCCAGGGCCGCGGCGACCGTGCTCTTCCCCACGCCGCCTTTGCCGGTGACGATCAAGAGCCGCTTGTCAGAGAGTGGCCCCATCGGCGATCCCACCGTAGGAATGGCTCCGGGAGCTGTCAACGCATCTGGCGGAAGAAAACCCGTGGTCCTGCGCCGAGTTCAGCGGGTTCAGGAGGTGCGCGGCGGTTGACACGTCGCGTTGCCCGGATCAGCATGCCCGCATCCCCGAAACAATCTCAAAGGGCCATGCTCAAAGACAACCCGTTGATGAAGAAGCTGGTGGAAACAGGCGAAGAGCGGGTGGGCAAGTTGGCCCAGCAGCTGCTTTCCAATGAGAAGTTCATCGCCACGCTGCAGACCCTGGTCTCGCGCTCGCTGGCCGCCAAGGGAACGCTCGACAAGAGCCTGAGGTCGGCGCTGAGTGCGATGAACCTGCCGTCTTCCTCGGACCTGAACCAGCTGCAGACCAAGGTCGAGGACCTGGAAGGGCTGCTCAGTTCGGTGGAAGGCAAGCTCGACACCCTGCTCGCGGCGAGGAAGAAGTGAGCGCCCGTCGACTCGCCTTCATCAACGAGAAGGGCGGCACCGGGAAGACCACCCTGGCGGTGAACGTCGCGGCGTATCTGGCCTTGAAGAAGGGGCTCAAGGTGCTGCTGGTCGACCTCGACACCCAGGGTCATGCAGGGAAATCGCTGGGGCTCGACGTGCGCACGCTCGACCCCAATGTGTTTCACCTGCTCGTGGATCCGTCGGTCCGCTTTGACGACGTGGTTCAGCCGACGGCGATCGACACCCTCTGGGTGCTGCCGGCCTACAAGCAGATGGCGGACTTTCCGGTGGCCGTGGCCGCCGACCCGCGGAGGGCTTTCCGACTTGCCGACCGGCTCGACGCCGCCGAAGTGAGCGGGTTCGACATCATGGTGTTCGATGCGCCGCCTTCTCTGGGTCTGACCACCACCAACATCCTCGTCGCCGCCACCGAGGTGGTGATTCCGGTGGCGCTGAGCTACCTCTCGCTCGACGGCTGCGCCGAGGTGGTGGACACCGTGCGCCAGACGGCCGAGCAGCACCAGCGCCCCGGGCTGGGGGTGTCGCTGGTGGTGCCGACGATGTACCGGAAGACCGCGCTCGCCGACGAGATTCTCGGTCGCCTGCAGACCCATTTCCCGGGGAAGTGCGCGAAGACGCCGCTGGCGATGAACGTGAAGATCGACGAGGCCCAGAGCCACGGAAAGACCATCTGGGAGTATGCGCCGAAGAGCAAGGGCGCTCAGATGCTGGAACAGATCTGCGAAGAGATCCTCGCCGCTTCCCCGGGCGCGAAGAAGGTCCGACGGGCGGTGGCGTAGAGGCTGGGCCGCCAAGGCCCCACGAACATTCCAGCGCTTGGCGAAATCGCTCGGAGTGCAGAGTCGACCTGACTTTCGTTGCAGCGCTGCTGTTGTAAAGGGTTGCGATGCCCCCGAAGAAG
>JAYUUC010000084.1:0-2390 GCA_043755105.1 Myxococcales bacterium | reverse complement strand
GGCGATGGCCACGATTCGCTGAGGGATGGCAAGCGTGAACCGGAACACCAGATCTGCCCCGGTCGAACCGGGGAGCGCACACACCGCCCGCGTATTGTCGGCGAGGCGGCTGGTGTCGCCGAACAGCGTCAGGGGCCCCTGCGACAGGTCGAGGGTGCGGGCGGTCGGACAGGAGTCTGGTTGGGCCTCGCAAGAACGGGTCACCGGATCGCAGACCCCGGTGCCGCACCCGTCGCTGGTGAGACAGCCCACGCACTGGCCTGCGGTCACGTCACAATAAGGAGTCGAGGCGGCGCAGTCCCGATCGGTCAGACACCGGGGCCCATTCCCATCGCGGGTCATCGGCTCAACCGGGGTGCATCCGGCGACGGGATCGCAGAGCTGACCGGTAGGACACGCTCCCCCATCGTTGCAGGAGGACACGGAGGGAACCGTGCTCGTGCAAGACGCGACCGCGGCCACCGCAGCGAGCGAAATCAGCCACCCTTGAACGGACAACGAGACCTCGCGCGCGGTCGGGAAGGCCTTACTCTAACAGGTCAGCATTTCTTCGCGCGCCGGGGGGCCGACGCTCGCCTTGCTGGCTCGACGGCGCGGCTCTTTTGTAGGAGGCTGTCAGGTATGCGCTGGGTCCTCTACTCCAAGAAATCCTGAACGGGTTGCAACCGAGCGCGGGAGTTTCTCGCGCACCACCACCCGCTTTTCGACGAGCGAGACATCGTCAAGCAGCCGCTCGGGCGCGAGGAGCTTGCGGCGGTGGCGGCGAAGCTGGGAGGCCCGGCGGAATTGGTGGCACCCAAGCGCCGCTCCGAGGTGGAGGGCTTCTCGGACGCTCAGATACTCGACCACCTGGCCGCACACCCCAACAGTGTCCGGCGGCCGGTGATCGACATGGGCAGCGAGGCGGTGGGGGGCTTCACCGCTTCCACCCGGGAGCGCATGGAGCGAGGTTGAACGGGCAGCCGACTCAGGCCTGCCCGGCAGAAGAGTAGCTCACGGTGAGGCCGTCCTTGCCCAGCTGAACCGACGGGTGGGAGAGCCAGTGGCAATGTCCGCAGAAGCTGTGGGCGCCTCCGGACGCGGTGATTCTCATCTCCAGGTCTCCGCCACACAGCAGGCAGCCTTCCGGGAGGGTGAAGTCGGTGCCGGACTCGAATTCGGTCATCGCGTGTTGGATCATGCTTCTACCTAACGCAGATTGGGGGGGGTGCAAGCCACACTGAGCGTAGATGTCTGCTTGCCTGCTCGACGAACCCTTTCCGTACCGATAAAGGAGGCTTCGTGATCCGCTTAGACAACATTGGCTACCAGCATGGGCAGCAGATCCTCTTTCTCGGCGCCTCGGCCGCCGTCCACCGGGGCGAGAAGGTCGGGCTGGTCGGACCCAACGGGGCGGGCAAGTCGACCCTGTTCCGGATGATCATGAAGGAAGAGCACCCCGACGAGGGCCAGGTCTCGGTCGATCGGGGGGTGAACCTGGGCTACTTCCACCAGAATGTCGGGGAGATGGGCGGCCGGAGCGTGGTCGCCGAGACGATGGACGGTGCGGGGCCCGTCTCGCTGGTGGCCGCCGAGCTGAAGGAACTCGAGCATGCCCTCGCCGACCCCGAGCGGGCCGACGAGATGGACAAGCTGGTGACCCGGTTTGGCGATGTCCAGGCGCGCTACGACGAGCTCGGCGGCTACGCGCTCGAGGGCAAGGCGAGGGAAATTCTCTCCGGGCTGGGCTTCTCGCAAGAGATGATGGACGGCGACGCCGGCAAGCTCTCGGGCGGCTGGAAGATGCGGGTCGCGCTCGCACGGATTCTGTTGATGCGGCCAGATGGAATGCTGCTCGACGAACCGTCCAACCACCTCGACCTCGAATCGCTGATCTGGCTGGAGGGCTTTCTCAAGTCCTACGAAGGCGCGCTGCTGATGACCTCGCACGATCGCGAGTTCATGAACCGGGTCGCTACCCGGATCGTGGAGATCGATGCGGGCGAGCTCACCACCTACACCGGAAACTACGACTTCTACGAGAAGCAGCGGGCGGTCAACGAGCAGCAGCTGCAGGCCCAGTACGAGCGGCAGCAGGCGATGCTCGCGAAGGAAATGCTCTTCATCGATCGCTTCAAGGCCCAGGCGGCGAAGGCAGCGCAGGTGCAGTCTCGGGTGAAGAAGCTGGACAAGATCGAGAAGGTCGAGCCTCCGAAGCGTCAGCAGAAGCTGGTGTTCGACTTCAAGCCCCCTCCCCGCTCCGGTGAAGACGTGGCCCGGCTGGGCAAGGTGGTGAAGGGCTACGGTTCACGGAAGATTTACGAAGGCCTCGACTTTCTCGTCCGCCGTCGCGAGCGCTGGTGCGTGCTCGGGGTCAACGGCGCCGGCAAGTCGACGCTGCTGAAGCTGAT
>JAYUUC010000083.1:0-7122 GCA_043755105.1 Myxococcales bacterium | reverse complement strand
AGCGCCACCTGCAGATCAGCCGCGCGCTGCCGTTCAACCTCGACCTGCTCACGCTCTCGGTGGAGGCTGGACTCGACTTCACCGCCGCGCTCGCGAAGGTGGTGGAGAAGGGCAAGGTCGGCCCGCTCCGCGACGAGCTCCAGCTGGTGCTGAAGCAGCTCAAGCTCGGCAAGACCCGCGAGGAAGCGCTGAAGGCGATGGTCGCGCGGGTCGACCTGCCGTCGCTGACCACCTTCGTGATGGCGCTGGTGCAAGCGGACAAGATGGGAACCAGCCTGGGCAAGGTGCTCCGGATCCAGTCGACCCAGATGCGGCTCGACCGGACCCAGCGGGCGGAGAAGCTGGCTCAGGAAGCCCCGGTGAAGATGCTCTTCCCGCTGATTGCCTGCATTTTCCCGACGGTGTTCATGGTGCTGTTCGGCCCGATGGTGTTCGCTTTTCTGTTCGGGAACGTGATCGGCTAACGCGGCCCGTGGGCCAAACTTTCAGTTCAAGGATCGTCGATGCCGTCGGACTCTCCGCCTCCTCCCCGCAGACGCCCTCCCGCGGGAGGCGCTGATCCCTCGAACCGGCTGGCCCGTCGCGGAACCTCGTCTTCGGTGGCGCGAAATAGCTCGAAGGACAAGCTGGTCTGTGCGGAAGGTCCAGAGGCAGGGAAGGAGTTTCCCCTCGCGGATGAAGAGCTGGTGATTGGCCGCGCGCCCGGAAATGCGGTGCTTCTCTCGGACACTTCGGTTTCCCGTCGCCACGCCTCGGTGAGGAGGACCTCGGGCGGCTGGGCGGTGCGAGACCTGGGCTCGGGGAATGGCACCCAGATCAACGGCGAGCCAGTCGAGTCCGAGACCCCGCTGCGCAACGGCGATCGGATCGTTCTCGGCGACACTGCGCTGACCTTCGTGGACGGCGAGCACTCCACCCTGCGGCAGTCGCTTCCTCCCCCGCGTCGAAGCACTCTGGGGGCCGAGCCTGCCGCGAGCCGATCGAGGCCGGTTCCTCGGCGCACCGGTCAGCTGCGAACCCGAGATCCGGAGGTCATTCGTCGTCGCCGGACCCGGCTGCTGGCGATCTGTGGAGTGGCGGCCCTGCTCGTGGTGGGCGCCGTGGTGATCAAGCAGAAGCGGGACAAACAGGCCGATCAAAGGCGCCAGGCAGAGATCGCCGCTCAGGAATCACATACCCGCACCAGCGCCCTCTTCCAGGAGGGAAAAAATCTGGTTCGCGACGGGAAGTGGGTGGAAGCGAAGGCCAAGTTCGAGCAGCTGGCGCAGATCAACCCCGAGTACCCGGACCTCAAGGCCTATCTGGACCGTGCGGCGAAGGAGATCCCCAACCAGCAGCACCTCACGGCCGCCCTCGCTGCCCTCGAGGCCAATCGACTGGGGACCGCGGCGCACGAGCTCGAGGCGGTGACGCCGGACACCAACCTGCTGGAAGCCCAGCGGTCGGCTCGCGGTCAGCTCGAGTCCCGGTTGGCGGCGCGACTGCTCGAGGCCCGGGCGTTGCTGGAAGCGGGAGGCGCGAAGGACCTGGCCCGGATGAAGTCGCTGGTGGAGCTCACCGATGACGTGCTGGTGGTCGCTCCGGACAATCGGGATGCGCTCGAGCTCAACAAGCAGGCGAAGTCCAACGTTGCCGACCTCACCCGGCCGGTCCATGTGGCCGCTCCGTCCACCCCCAAGCCGTGGCTGGAGGTGAGCAGCCGATTCCGCGATGGGGACCTGAGTGGCGCGCTGTCGCTTGCGACCGAATGCCAGTCGAAGCCGCAGTGCAGGGCTCAGGCAGAGCAGATTCGCCAGTTCAGCGAAAAGTACAAGAAGGTCGAGACGCTTCCGCTCGAAGGGCTGACCGAACTCGTCGAGCTGGACGGCCGCATCACCGGGGGGCAGAGCAGCCGGCTGGTCGGGCCCGCGGTCACCCGGCTCGCGAGCCTGCATTACCGCAAGGCCTCGTCGGCCAAGGCGGCGGGAGAGTGGGGGAAGGCGGTGGAGTATGCGCGCAAGACGCTCAAGGCCGACCCCGGTCATGCGGGCGCGCAGTCGATCGTCGCCGAGCTGCGGAGCAAGGCAAAAGAGCTGTTCATGCAGGCCTACACCTTGAAGGACAGCAGCCCGGAGGACGCGCTTCAGCAGTTCAAGGAAGTGGTCCAGATGACGCCGAAGGATGACGAGAACCACATCAAGGCCCAGAACTGGGTAGAGAAGCTGCAGAGATAGACGATGAAGAAGCCAGGTGCCCCGCCCGCGGGGGGAGCCCAGAGAGACCTCTTCGGCGAGCTCGCCGTCCCTGCTGTGCCACCGCCGACCCCAAAAGCAGAAGTTCGACCTGAAGAGGAGCGGCGTCCGGAGTCGAGCGTCGCAGTCGGTGAATTTTCCGAACAGGGTCCTGCGATGACCGCCGGAGCGGCGGGCGGGAAGGGCGCTGTCCTCGCTCCCGTCGACGCGGCAGGGCCTGGCAGGTCTGAGGGTTCTGTTCCCACCATGCTCCCTGGCTTCGTCTCGGTATTTGCACCGCCGCTTCAAGGGAGCGATGGACCGCGAAGTTCGTCGTCCGCTGCGGGTGATGCGCCTCGAGCCGCTCCGCCGCTCGCGGACGCCGGCGGAACGCTCAGTCCATCGTCAGCTCCCGATCTTGCGTCGGTTGCGCCGGAGCCGTCTGCGGCTGTCGGAGGTCAGAGTGACCCGCCTGCGGTTCCCGAGGGTCTGCGCGCAGGACCTGCTGCGGAACAGGTCGCGAAGACTCGGGCATTGAGTTTGCCAGCGGGACCTCCGCCCGTTCCGGCGTGGCGTCGGGCGCCGGCGGAGGACGCGACGCCGCGGGTACTCTCCGTGGGCGAACTCACCCGGCAAATCAAGGGTTCGCTGGAGCGGGGCTTCACCCGGGTGATGGTTCGAGGAGAGATCTCGGGGTTCCGTGGCGCCAACCCTCGCGGGCATCTCTATTTCAGTCTCAAGGATGTCGACGCCTGTGTGGACGCGAAGATCTGGGCGTCCACGGCACAGCGGCTGAAGTTCAAGCTTCGCGACGGTCTCTCGGTGGTTGCCGAGGGGAGCATCGACGTCTACGAGCCTCAGGGTCGATACAGCCTGATCATCACCCGCGTCGAGCCCGAGGGTGTGGGAGCCCTGGCGCTCGCGTTCCAGCAGCTCAAGGATAGGCTTCAGGAAGAAGGCCTCTTCGGTGAACGCCGGAAGCGGCCGGTGCGAGACATTCCCTTCCTCCCTCGGCGAATCGGCGTGGTCACCAGCCTGTCCGGGGCAGCGCTGAGCGACTTCCTCCGCATTCTTCATCAGCGTCACCCCCGGCTGCCGGTGCTGATCTGCGACTCGCGAATGCAGGGCGAATCGGCGGTACGCGAGGTGGTGTCGGCGCTGGAGCGGCTCGCCCGCACCGACGTCGATGTGATCGTCGTCACCCGCGGTGGCGGTTCGATGGAGGACCTCTGGACCTTCAACGAGGAGCGTGTCGCTCGCGCGATCCACGCCTGTCCGGTTCCGGTGGTCTCGGCGATCGGCCACGAGGTGGACTTCACCATCGCGGACTTCGTCGCCGACCTGCGGGCGCCCACTCCGAGTGCTGCAGCAGAAAGGTTGGCTCCTGTTCTGCGGGACCTTGAACTCGGGCTGGCGATGTCGTCCCGACGGCTGCACAAGGCCGCCGAGCGACGGGTGCTCGACGCGCGCCAGCGGTTGATGGCTTCCAGATCCCGGCTGGCGGATCCCCGGCGACTGCTGGGACAGAAGCAGATGCACCTCTCCGAGCAGGCGGAACAGCTGGGAAGGTTGCTGCGGGGACAGCTTCGCAAGCTTCAAGAGCGACACCGGCAGCTCGAAGCCCAGCTCCACCGACAGCGACCTCAGGCCCGGCTGAATGCCCAGCGCCAGCGACTTGCCCGGCTCTCGGAACAGCTCCAGGCCAGCCTACGCGAACGGCTGCGCACCGACCGGGAGCAGATAGCCCGGGCTCAGCTTTCGATTGCGCGCAACTCTCCCCGCGGCGAAGTGCAGCGGCAGAAGCGGCAGGTCCAAGCGCTGAGGACGCGGCTGATGATGCGTCAGCGCGAGCTGCTTTCCGACCACCAGCGCGGCTATCACCGACTGCTCAACCGGCTGGAGGCGATGAACCCACTCAAGGTGATGGCGCGAGGCTACTCGGTCACCTTTCGTCGGGCCGATGGCCGAGTGGTGCGCAGCTCTGCGGACGTGCAGGTGGGCGATGAGCTGGCAATTCGGTTTGCCCCCGGGAGCTGCGCGACCCTCGCGGAGTGCGAAGAAGTGGACGCTCGGGTGACCGCTGTGAAGCCCAGAGAGGGTACTGCTGTTCAGTCGGACCAGGCAGGGCTGGCGCCGGACGAGGGGCTCCCCTAAGTTGAGCTCTGCCCGTGGCTAATTCCAAATCCGCCCCCACCGCAGAGAAGTATGGCGATGTCGTTCGTCGGCTCGAAGACGTGGTCAAGCGCCTCGAAGGGGGCGAGCTCGCGCTCGAAGATTCTTTGAAGGCTTTTGAAGAGGGCATCGGTTTGGTCCGCCGGGGCGAGACGCTCCTCACGGATGCAGAGAAGCGGATCGAGCAGTTGCTCTCCGAGGATGGGCAGGACCGTGCGGTGCCGCTGGAGCTGGCCTCCTCGCGGCAGGATCGGGCGCCTGCCCCGGCGGCAGCGTCCGAAGTCGAGGAAGAGGACATTCCTTTCTAGAATGTGTGTGGGTTCCCCGTGGACGCCTCTAAGACCAAGGTCATCATCGTCGACGACGACCGCGAGACCCGCGAGATGCTGGCGCTCGCGCTCGACATCGAAGGCTTCGAGGTCAGCCAGGTCGCCAATGGCTTGCGGTTGATCTCCACGCTTCATGTCGACAAGCCGGATCTCATCCTCCTCGACGTCAACATGTCGTGGATCGACGGCTTCGAGCTGTGCAAGGCGGTCCGGAAGAACGAGGAGTTCGCCAACATTCCGGTGGTGTTCATCTCGGCGCGGTCGGACTCGGTCGACATCAAGCGGGGCCTCGATGCGGGAGCGGCGGCTTACTTCACCAAGCCGGTGGAGATCTCCAATCTGGTAAGTCGGCTCCGTCAGCTCATCCCTAAAGACCCGGCCGCCTCCCATCCTTGAGTCCTTCCGTCTTGCCCTCGTTCGCTCTCGCTTCGTACCTGGCTGCACAGAAGGAACGGGTGGAAGCGCTGCTCGTCTCCAGGTTGCAACGGCTGCAGAACCACGCGCCGCCGCGGCTGATCGAGGCGATGCGCTACTCGCTCGTGGACGGTGGCAAGCGGCTGCGGCCGATTTTATGTCTCGCGTTTGCTGAAAGCGTGGCCCGGAAGCAGGTATCCGATGAGGGGCCTGCAGCCGATGCCGCCTGTGCAGCGGAGTACATCCACACCTACTCGCTGATTCACGATGACCTGCCGGCGATGGACGACGACGACCTGCGGCGCGGTCGCCCGACCAGCCACAAGGTCTTCGGCGAGGCGATGGCCATTCTCGCTGGCGATGCGCTGCTCACCGAAGCGTTCAGCTTGCTGGCGGGGGAAGAAGGGCCGGGGGAGCCCGCGAGGGCGCTGCTCTGCCGCGAGCTGGCGCTGGGCTCTGGCGCAGGAGGAATGGTCGGAGGACAGGTGCTGGACATCGCCGACGATCGCCCCGCCGAGCAGGCCTACCTGGTGCGTCTGCACGGGTTGAAGACCGGAGCGTTGATCCGCGCCGCCTGCCGGATGGGAGTGATTGCCGCCGGCGGCTCAGCCTCGATGCTGGAGCAGGCCAGCACCTACGGAGAAGCGGTGGGATTGGCGTTTCAGATTGCTGACGACCTGCTCGACGTGACCAGCAGCGCCGAGGCGTTGGGTAAACCCACCGGGGCCGATGCTGCTGCGGGAAGGCATACCTTTCCGACGGTGGTGGGGCTGGAAGCGTCGCGGGTGATGGCGAAGGGTTGCGTGGCGAAGGCGATCGAATCCTTGAGTGAGCTCGAGCCGGTGCCCGGGCCCCTGGCGGCGTTGGCTCATTATTCGATCGAGCGAGTGCAGTAGTTGAGGGTACTCGCCCAAGATTGACCGTCCCGCTCGGAAGAACTCCTGGGGCTCAGGCAAACAGAAACGTTCCCAGCATCACCCAGCGTTGCGCGGTCGATTCTCGGCCAGGCTTCGCTACCAGCGGGGTGGTGTAGTGCCAGAAGGGGAGCCGGTAGGCGGTGACGAGTCCGTCGCGGCTGACTTCCTCCAGCTCTCCGAAGTGACCGCCCTTGGCGTAGACCAGGTAGTGGTGCTGCACCGACGGAGCCGTGAAGCTGAGGTGGACGTCGAGGTAGCCCTTTCGAGCGAGCTTCTCTTCGGGGTGATGGTCGTTGTGGGGCCCGCTGTAGTCGCCGGGGCCGTAGCAGAGGACTTGAGTTCCCCAGCGCGGGCGCAGCTTCCGGCCGGAGAGCGCTTCAGCGAAGGCCCGGAAGCTCTCTGACTTGAGCATTGAATTCAGCCCTACTTCTTCGGCGGCGCGGTGGCCCCGCTCGCGCCGGTTCTCGAGGAGCGCGGTCTGCACCCGAACGACCTTGGGGAGCCGCTCGCCGTAGTCCTCGGTCATGTCCCAGATGCTTCCAGGCGGGATGATCTCCTCCATCAGCACCAGATGCGCTCCGAGCGCCGATTGGAGCAGCTTCCGGCAGCTGGCAGCTTTCTGCTTTGAAATCAGGCCGGAGGCAGCAAGGAAGCGACGCTCGGGATGGGCGAGTGCCCCACAGAGCTCGGCATCTTTTCCCGCGAGGACCCGACGCCCACGCGCGGTGAGTAGCTCTTCAAACTCCGACGGGAAGTGCTTCATGGCGGGGGTCCTTCCAGCGCTCTTGGCCCGGGGGTCGGACGAAGTCAACCCGCGGGTCGGGGGCGTATGGGTTGCCCTCCCGCTCCCACGCTGGCATATGCGCTCTCGGGTCTTCTGCGGCCCTCCCGATGACACGCCTGCTCGATGACATCGCTACTCCTGCGCAGCTTCGCGCTCTCCCCGAAGATCGGCTGCCGCAGGTGTGCGCCGAGCTCCGGGAGGAAATCATCTCCATCTGCGGAAGCGTCGGCGGCCACCTCGGCGCGTCCCTTGGAGCGGTGGAGCTGATTGTCTCCCTGCACCGGGTGTTCAAGTCC
>JAYUUC010000082.1:0-2394 GCA_043755105.1 Myxococcales bacterium | reverse complement strand
CGCGCTGGGGCTTGGGCCACTCCAGCTTCTCCAGCTCCGCCATGCGCTCGTCGTATTCAATGCCCTGGGCCTTCATCTCCGCGACCTTCTCGCCCTTGAGCCGGTCGAGCTGCGCGTAGAGCACCGCCTGAGGGTTCTCGAGGATCGACTCCACCATCGAGAGCAGGTCGAGCGCGTAGGAAGGAGAGGCGAGCTCGAGCTGGGGGAGCACCTCGAGCAGGTACATCGAGAGGGTGTGGTGAAGCGAGAAGTCGCGCTGCAGGTCGGTGTTCACCACCACGTGGGCAGGTTGCTGGGGCGTGCGGCGAACCAGCTCGATCACCTTGGCTTGCCGGAGCGCTCGGAAACCGACCGCCGCCGATTTCAGATGCAGCCTTCGGACGTGGTCATTGCCGTGGGAGCGGCCGATCAGCTCGATCAACCGACGGTACCCGCCGCGCTGATGCTCGGCGTCGCTCTGGAGCAGGTTGAGCACCATCCCGTGGGAGACCGCGAACCGGGACTCGAGCGGCTCGGGCTCGCGGGTGAGCATCTTCTCGAAGGTGCTCCGGTCCCAGTGGGCGTAGCCCTTCTGCGGCGGCTGCTGCTTCACCACCTTCTTCCCGGCGGCCTTCTTCTTCTCCAGCCGGAGGTTCTCGATCGCATGCTCGGGGGCCTGGACCACCACGCTGCCCAGGGTGTCGAAGCCCTTACGCCCAGCCCTGCCGGCGATCTGCCGGAAGTCGCGCACGGTGAGCACGCCGACTTTTTCTCCGTCGAACTTGCACAGCTGGGTGAAGAGGACGGTGCGAATCGGAATGTTCACCCCGACGCCGAGGGTGTCGGTGCCGCTAATCACCTTGAGGTGCCCGGCCTGGGCGAGCTTCTCCACCAGCAGTCGGTACTTGGGGAGCAGGCCGGCGTGGTGCAACCCGACACCGTGGCGAAGAAAGCGCTGAAAGTCCTTGCCGTAAGGGGTGTCGAACTTCATCCCTTCCATTGCGTCGCGAATAGCGTCCTTCTCTTCCTTGGTGCAGAAGTTCAAGGACATCAGATTTTGCGCCTGCTCGGCGGCGGCCCGCTGGGTGAAGTTGACCAGGTAGATGGGGTACTTCCCGGTCTGGAGCAGCGCCTCCACCGTCTCGTGGAGCGGCGTCTCCGCGTATTCGAAATCGAGCGGCACCGGGCGGACAGCGCTCTTCACCTCGGCGACCTCTCGACCGGTGAGCGCCTCGAGGCTGCGCTTGATCGGCGTGAGGTCGCCCAGGGTGGCGGACATCAAGAGGAAGGTCGCTCCGGGCATCGCCAGCAACGGCAGCTGCCAGGCCACGCCGCGCTCCTTGTCGGCGTAGTAATGGAACTCGTCCATCACCACATAGGCCACCTCGCCCGCGTCGCGGAGCGCGAGGTTGGCGAGCACCTCGGCGGTGCAGCAGATGATCTTCGCCTCGCGGTTGATGGTGGCGTCGCCGGTGAGCATTCCCACCTGGTCAGGCCCGAAGGCCTCGCAGAGCGAGAAGAACTTCTCGTTCACCAGCGCCTTGATCGGGCAGGTATAGAAGGAGACTTTCCCCTCCGCCATCGCCTTGAAATGCAGCGCGGTGGCGACGAGCGATTTTCCTGAACCGGTGGGAGTGGCGAGCACCAGGTGCTTGCCCGAGAGCAGCTCGAGGATCGCCTCCTCTTGCGCGGGGTAGAGCTCGTAGCCGCTGTCCGCGGCCCAGCTGACAAAGCGGCCGAGAATCTGGTCAGCATCGAGGACCGGCTCGCCCGGACCGGGGAGGAGCGCTGCCAGCGACGCGGTGGGCTTGGCCATCGGCAGCTACTCCACCACGAGCAGCTTGGCGTTGTTCTCGACCACCGCGCCCTCTTGAACCAGCAGCTCGACCACCGTGCCCGCGCTGGCGCTCTTCAGCTCGTTCTCCATCTTCATCGCTTCGATCACCACCAGGCCCTGTCCGGCGCTGACCGCTTCGCCCTGCTTCACCAGCACCTTCACCACTTTGCCCGGCATCGGGGCGGTGACGACCTGGCGCCCCTCGACCGCGAACCCGGCGGCGGCCTCGCGCATCCGCAAGGTCCGCTCATCCGCGACCTCGAGGCGAGTGAGCTGGCCGCGGACCAGCACCGCGACCTCATTGCCCGAGTCTTCGAGCTCGACGTTGTAAGACTCGCCGCCGACCAGCAGCGAGATCGCGCCGTGGTTCAGGGTGAGGGCATCGACCTCGTGGGGCTGGCCGTCGACCGTGACCCGGAACAGGCCAGGGCCGAGCGGTTCGACGTCGACCGGGAGATGCTCGGTCGCGCCCTTCCGCTGGGTGAAATACCGCGAGACGCCCTTCTTCATCGCAGCCGCCTTCCGCGCGAAGCCATCCGCCAGCTCGAGAGCGCTCCCGGGGAAGTGCTCCCTGCGCC
>JAYUUC010000081.1:0-2395 GCA_043755105.1 Myxococcales bacterium | reverse complement strand
CGCCTTCGCCGGCTCATTGGGGGGAGCGGCCCTGCTGCTCAGGCTGGACCCGGCGGTGCTCCGTCCGCTCGTCCTCGTGCTCCTGCTTCTCGCGGGAGGAGTGCTGGCGATCCGAAGGCCCCAGGCCGGCACGCCCCCTCCCCGGTTTGTGGGACCGCGGGGAAGGGCGGTGGCAGTGGCGATCGCCTTCACCCTCGGTGGCTACGACGGCTTCTTCGGTCCAGGCACCGGCACCTTCTTGCTCCTCGCCTTCGTCGGACTGCTCGGTGCCACGCTCCCCCGCGCCACCGCCGATGCGAAGGGGGTCTACTTCGCCTCCAACCTGGCGGCAGTGGTGCTCTTCGGCAGTCGAGGGCTGATTCTCTTCTCCATCGCGCTGCCGATGGCGGCCGCGCAGTTCCTCGGGGGTTACGTGGGCGCACAGCTCGCCATCCGGGGAGGCGCAGAACGGATCCGCAGGGTCGTTATCGGGGTGGTGGCGGCCCTGGTGATCAAGCTCGGCATCGATCTGCTCCGCTCGTTATAGACTTACCCGATGATCACGATTCTCTACTGCAACGCCTGAGGGTATTTGCCCCGGGCCGTCCGTGCGGCGGCCGCAATCAAGTCTGCGCTTGGACTCGAAGCCACCCTGCAACCCGGGGGCTCAGGCGTGTTCACCATCTCGGTGGACGGCAAGGTGGTCTCGCAGCGTTCGCGCGCGGGCTTCCCGACGGAGGAGGAGATCGTCGGAGCAGTCGCCACCGTCCTGCGGCCGACGTCCGGCTGAAGCGTCTTCGCGGACTTCACTTTGGGGTTGGGTATTTTTCGGGGCTGCCATAAGTCCCGCGCCCATGACGCTCTCCTCTTTGAGACTTGCTGCCCTCACCACCGCGGTCTGCTGTTCGGCCTCGGCGTTTGCCGCCAACCCAGCAACCCCGGCCCCGACCGTCAGCCCGCCCGCAGCCCCTGCTGCCACGCCGGCCGAGGCCAAGGCCTTCGCAGCGCGTCTCAACGACGAGTACAAGCAGCTCTCGGTGCGATCGCAGACCGCGGACTGGATCAAAGCCACCTACATCACCGATGACACCGAGCGGAACTCCGCCGCGGCCACCGATGATCTGATGGCCTTCACCTCGAAGGCGATCAAGGACTCGATGCGTTTCAAGGGGCTCAAGCTCGACCCCGACACCGAGCGATACTTCTATCTGCTGCGGACCGGTTCTGCGCTTCCCGCTCCGAGCAACCCGGTGAAGCGGAACGAGCTGTCCACGCTCTCCAGCCAGCTCGACGCGATGTACGGCAAGGGCAAGTGGTGCGGCAAGGACTACACCCCCGGCAAGAACGCCGCGGAAGACAAGAAGCACTGCAAGGACCTGCAGCAGCTCTCGGAGATCATCGAATCTCCCAAGAGCACTTACGCGCAGATCACCGACGCGTGGGTCGGCTGGCACACCATTTCTCGCCCGATGCGCCCGATGTACGAGCGGCTGGTGGCGCTCTCGAACGAAGGTGCCCGCGAGATCGGGTTCCAGAACCTGGGAGACCTCTGGCGCTCGGGCTACGACATGCCTCCCGCGGACTTCGAGAAGGAGACCGACCGACTCTGGCAGCAGGTGAAGCCGCTCTACGACGACCTCCACTGCTACGTGCGGCAGGCGCTGGTGAAGAAGTACGGCAACAAGGTCAGCCCCACCGGGCCGATTCCCGCGCAGCTGCTCGGAAACATGTGGGCCCAGGAGTGGGGCAACCTCTTCCCCCTCGTCGAGCCCTACAAGGGCCTCGGCTCGCCGGACATCACCGCTGCGCTGAAGGCCCAGAAGTACGACGCCAAGCGGATCGTCAAGCTTGGCGAGTCGTTCTTCACCTCGCTCGGCCTCGACCCGCTCCCGGCGACGTTCTGGGAACGCTCGATGTTCGTCAAGCCGGCCGATCGGGAAGTGGTCTGCCACGCCAGCGCCTGGGACCCGCAGTACAACAACGACCTTCGCATCAAGATGTGCATCCAGAGCAAGGAGGAGGACCTCACCACGGTCCACCACGAGCTCGGGCACGACTACTACTTCCACTATTACTACAAGCTCCCCGCCCTCTATCAGGCGGGCGCCAATGATGGCTTCCACGAGGCGATCGGCGACGCGCTGACGCTGTCCATCACCCCCGAGTACCTGAAGAAGATTGGCCTCTACCCGGCGAACGCCAAGGCCAAGGCCGGCGCTGCAGGAGGGGGCGACAAGCAGGTGATCAACGAGCAGATGCGGGTGGCTCTCGACAAGGTGGCCTTCCTTCCCTTCGGGCGCATGATCGACCAGTGGCGCTGGGACGTCTTCGCCGGCAAGGTTCCTCCCAGCCGCTACAACGCTGCGTGGTGGGAGCTTCGGCAGAAGTACCAGGGCATCGCCCCGCCGGTCGAGCG
>JAYUUC010000080.1:0-2398 GCA_043755105.1 Myxococcales bacterium | reverse complement strand
ACGGTTTTCCCTTCGCGCTTGATGCCGACGGTTTCAAGGGTGAGGGCTGCACCACCGGGCCGCCCGCTTTGCGGCGCGACCAGAGTCAGCTGTCCGGTCGAATTGGCGTGAACCCTCAGCGACGGCTGGTTGCTTTCGAATCCGCCCGACTGACGGTGGAAAGATCGCCGCACCGTGGCGACGACTGCCTGAAGGTCAACCTCCGTGCCCGGTGGAGAGGGGCGTTTCGCCCCTGGCTGCGAGGTCGAAACTTCAATTCCCGAGTCGGTTCGCTGCTGTCGTTCGCAGCCAACGAGGCAGAGTGCCAGAAGCATCGTCCATCGGTAGCCCATTGAAGAAATCACGTGGGACCAGGCCCTCCAACCGTGCGGCCCCTGAGGCCTCGAACGCCCATTGCCAAAGGGAAGCAAGAGCAGCGTATCGCCTCTCGACTGGGCAAGGCGAAAGAGCTCATGGTCAGGGTGCGAGGAGCACCGACGAGGGGCGCTGATGTCGGTCTCGGTGAGTCCGGGGGCGGAGAGCTGACGCAGACAGTTAGAAAAGGTCGCGCTGAATCCCCGCGAGCAGCTGGTCGTTGCGGCCGAAGTAACCGAACGGGCTGTAGGCCGCGCCCTGGTAGACCTCGGCGCCGAGCCAGAAGGTCCAGGCGCGAATGCCCCGGTAAGAGACCCGCGGCGCCAAGGCAAACGAACCCTGGATCGGCTCGAACGCTGCCCTGACCGAGACCTCGAGGTCCTTCTCCAGGAAGGTGTAGCCGAGCGTGCCGAGGAACAGATGGAACCAGGCCGTTCGGGCCGCTCCCCTTGCGGTTCCAGGTTCGACCAGGAACAAGGTCCGCTCGGCGGCGACGTCAGGAATGGCCAGGCCCAGGTAGCTCAAGGCGTAGGTGAGTCGCCCCTCCGACGCCTGGCTGAGCCCTAGTACCCAGGTCACCGACGCCTTCGAGACCGGTTCGAGCGACGAGTCAACGAAGGTCTGTCGCGGCGAGTACGAGAGGTCGAGGTCGAGCTGCGAGCCCCCGACCAACGCGGTCGCTTCCGCAGAGAGGATGTGCTGACGGTCGTAGTGGCCCCGGAACAGCGTCTCACCGGCGAGGTACCGGTTCTGCACCGAGAGTGCCTGAGCGGCATTGACCGGTTTGCCGCTTGACGAAGCGGATAGCACCGCCGCCAGCTCGGGGTCGATGTTCACCTGAGGCAGCTTCTCGTTGATCCACACCCAGGAGAGCCCGAGCTGCGTTTTTCCCACCCGATGCCGAGCCCGCAGACCGAGGTCTCCGAGCCAAGGGAAAGCCTTTGGACGCTCGGTCTGGAGCAACGCCGGAAGCTGCTCGTCCTCGACCGACCGATCGGGCCGTCGCGGCACCGCCACCCCCAACCCGGGCTGAATCAGCGCCTCATCCTGGCCCAGGAGGTTGAACCGAGAAGGGATGAAGAAGGGCACATAGACGACGGTGACCTCAATCTTCCCCAGCTCACCCAAAGCCCGGACTCCCGGGACAGGCAGCTTGGCATCCTCGATTTCGCCCTGGAGCAAGCCCTCGCGAAGATCCCGGGGGTTGAGCGCATCGGCCGGGGCCAGCGCAGCATTGGCGCCAAAGGCAAACACCTGCTGGCCCACACGGAGGTCGAGGCCGGGCGAGTACCAATCGACGAACGCCTCTCCCAGCGAGAGCTCGGCATCGGCCTTGGTGCGGTCGAAGCCTGCCTCGGCCACGGCACGCCAGCGCAGCCGTCCTTCCACCTGTAAACGCACCGAATCTGAAACTTTGATGTCGGCGCCGAGCTGCGCCCGCGCCTTGAGGTCGACGACATTCTCTGCGAGGGAATCGCCGCGAGGAGAGTCCCAGCGGGTATCGCCGCCGAGCTGCGCCCGCAGGTAGCCAAACGGTCGTGCGCTCACCGAAGCGCTGACAGTCGGGAACGACTCCTGAGGCGGAGGGGGTCGCTCGACGGCCGCGGACGAGGGCGACGGCGAGACGGGATTTTCGAAGGACTCGATCGGCGGTACTTCTTCCGCGAGGGGCCCCGAGGGTCCCCCGTCCAGGCCGGAAATATCCGAACGCAGCTCAGCTGTCCCGGGCCCTTCAGGCGAAGCGAGCTCATCAAAGAAGGAACGGCCTTCCGTCTTACCCGAGCCGCCGTCTGCGTGCGTCGGCGGGTGCTGCCGTCCTTCCCGGTCTTGTCCCTTGGCGGGGACGCCCAGCCCCACGAGCGCCGCGACGAACAAGTTCCGGGCAGCCACCCGGTGTGCGCTCACCCTCGCTCCAGCGCCCGTTCAGTGTAGGCGTCGTCTCCGAGCTTCGCTTCCTCCAGCCGCAGCACCTGCATCGTGGTCTTCGATCCGGTCTGGAGGTTCTCCATCGTGGCCTCCGCGGCCAGGGTGCGCTCCTGGAACT
>JAYUUC010000079.1:0-20052 GCA_043755105.1 Myxococcales bacterium | reverse complement strand
GGGTATGCCAATCTGGGCCATGTGGGCCTTCTGTGTGTTCCTCCTCGTCTTGCGGGGCTTGCTGGGAGCAGCCGAGTCGGCGCTCTACAGCACGTCGGATCTGCGAGCCCAGGAGCTCGTGGCCGACGACCCCCGACGTGGCCGGCGCGTGCTGCGCCACAAGACCGAGCGGGAAGCCACGGCGGCTTCGCTTCGATTTGGCATGATTCTGTTCGGCTTCCTCGCCGCGGCGGTGGGGACGCTGGTGCCTCCGAGGTTGCTCGACTTCACCCGCTTCGGGGACTCGGTCTGGCTGGGGTGGACGACCCCCCTGGCAAGCGCGCTGTTCGTCGGCATCCTCGCCAGCATTCTCGATGTGACCTTCCGCGCGGGCGCTTCGGCGAGCCCCGAGCGCTGGGCGCTGCGCCTGTCCGGCTTCGTGTCGGTGCTGGTGACCACCCTCTACCCTTTTCTTCGCCTGATGGTGTTGATGCTCAACGTGCTGCTGAAGCCTTTCGGCACGCGGGTGCGGTTCGAGGCGCCGCCCCCGCCGCTGGAAGAGCTCGAAAAGCTGCTCGCTGCCCAGGCCGCCAGCCACGACGTCGATCAGGGGGCGCCAGCGCTGATCCGTTCGATCTTCGAGATGACCGACAAGACCTGTCGGGACGTGATGGTGCCGCGGACCGAAGTGGTCGCGGTGGACATCACCACCGAGCCGGCAGAGATCCTCAAGGTCCTCTCCGAGCAGAACCACTCGCGAATGCCGGTCTACCGAGATGACGCCGACCACATCGTCGGCATCCTCCACGTGCGCGATCTGATTCCGATGATGCAGCACCCCGAGCTAATCGTCCTCTCGGACATCATCCGGCCGGTGCAGTACGTGCCCTGGGTGAAGAAGATCGGCGACCTGCTGCGGGACATGCAGCGGCAGAAGATTCACCTCGCGGTGGTGGTCGACGAGTACGGCGGGTTCATGGGCATCGTCACCCTCGAGGACATTCTTCGCGAGATAGTGGGCGACATCGGAGACGAGTTCGACGTCGAGCAGCGCCAGGTCGAGAAGCAGGCCGACGGCTCGTTCCTGGTCGACGCGGCGATGCACACCACCGACTTCAGCGAGACCTTTGGGTTGCCACTGCCTGAAGGCGAGTACGACACCCTCGCCGGTTTTCTCAGCTCGCTCTCCGGCAACCTCCCGGACGTGGGGGAAAAGTTCAACGTCGATGGCTACCAGTTCGTGGTCCACAGCAAGGAAGGGCCGCGTCTGGATCGAATCCGGCTGCTGAAGGCAAAGCCTCCGCCGGCGGAGAAGCCCTCCTTGCCCACGGAGCAGAATTGAAGCCGTGGCGAAGGTTGGCGACAGCGAAGGCTCCTGATGGCGGCGCGCTCACCCTCGATGAGCGGGACGGCGAGCTGGTGATTCGCATCGACGGCCGCACCTTGATGTCCAGCCGTTCGAGCGAATCGGAGAAGGCCCTCGCGCGGGCCGGGTGCGAGCCTCTGGTGGGGAAGGCGAAGCCGCGGATTCTGATCGGCGGTCTCGGGCTCGGCTTCACCTTGCAGGCGGCGCTCGAGCTGCTGCCTTCCGATGCGGAAGTGGTGGTGGCCGAGATTTCGAAGGCGGTGGTGGAGTGGAACCAGGGGCCTGCGGCCGAGGTGGCGGGAGCGCCCCTGAAGGACCCGCGGGTGACGGTCGAAGTGGCCGACGTGCTTCTCTCGATGGAGCGGAAGAGCAAGGAGCTGGACGCGATTCTGCTCGATGTGGACAACGGCCCGGTGGCTCTCACCCGGCCGGGCAATGCGTCGCTCTATGGCCCGCGCGGGCTGGGCTCGGCCGCGGGAGCACTGCGCCCCGGCGGGATGCTGGTGGTCTGGTCGGCGGGACCGGACCCGAAGTTCACCGATCGGCTGAAGTTGGCCGGCTTCGCGGTCCAGACCCAGTCGCAGACCCGCGCCGGTAAGACCCATACCTTGTTCATCGGTCAGCGGAGCACCCGAAAAGACCCCGCGGAACAAACCGGGCGTCACCCCGGCCGCGGGGGTCGAAACACTCGAGTCCGCTGAAGGGTTGTGATGGGCAGGTCTGTAGAGTAGGCCACCCCCGCTGCCACTCTTTTCCAACGGACCTCCGATGCAACCGTATCCGAAGACCTTGCTAGCCTTTGCTGCGGTCACCCTTGCGATGGCGAACGTCGCTGGAGCGCAGGAGGCCCGTGGGCAGGGATTGGGGTCGGAGGAGACGCCCGAGTTCGGAGATCGCACCCTCAAGGGACACACCTTCCTCTATCCCATCCTCCAGGAAGGGGCCTTCAACACGTCGCATTTCGGCGTTCGTCAGGGCGTCGCGGTCACCAACATCCCCCAACTGCCACTCGGGTCGGTGGGCACGTTTGACCTCAGCGCCAGCGGCCTGGTGCAGAACTTCGACCTTGGCCTCAGACTGCTCTCCTGGCTCGGCCTCTACGGGACCGCCGAAGGACAGGTGCTCACCGGCATCAATGTTCCTTCCCTGTTGGTGGTGGGGGGCTCGTTCTCGTTTCGCGGTGAGGGCGGAGGCATCGTGCGGATTGCGCGCATCGAAACCACGGGCACTCAGCTTTCCGCGCGTGTCTTTGGAGGCGCTGGCACCGGCCGGGACCTCAAGGTGCTGCCGCTGGTGAATGCACTGCTGAGCGGTTCCAGCTCTCTGGGAGACGTGGTGAACGGGAACGTGGGCAAGTACATCCTCACCCCGAAGGCGAACGATACGTTTGGGGGTTCGTTGCACCTGGGCCAGGCGCTGGGCCGGTTCATCGGACTCCAGGCCGCAGTGGAAGGTCGCAGCTCGCGCGAGACGTCTTCTCCCTTCGTGGCCGCTTCGAACGCGAACGTCGACCAGACCACCGCGGTGACGTCCTTCATGGGCGCGATCGGCGTGGACATCGATGGTCAACCGGCCGGATTCCCGCTGGGGGCGATGGCGGAGTATCGGGCTCAAGTCGACAATGCCGCTCCACCGCTGGGCGAGGCGACCTCGACGATGTCTCACCGCGTGAGCGCGGGAATCTATTACACCGGGCGTCGCAATCTGCTTCTCGGCGTCGGCGGCGTCACCCAGCTCAACATGGAGTCGGTGACCGGCCAAGACGCCGCGGGAAACCCGGCAAAATCCGGGTCCCCCTCGGAGGTCTACGGACAGTTCGTGCTCCGCTACGTCTGGTAGCGGCTGCGTTCAACCCGCCGCTAATTGAGGGTCTTCTTCAGCGAACTCACGCTGTCGTGGGTCCGGCGCTGCTCGGGAAGAAGCTCGTCTTCGACCAGGGTACGGACCGCGGGATCGAGCTTGCCCATGTCGGCCTGAAAGTCCTTCATCCCGTGGTCCTCGCCCTCTTCGAGCGCGGCGATCGCTGCCTTCTCGCCGAGCACCGCGGCGCCCCCTTCGACGGCCTTGGCAAAGATTCCCCAGGCGCCAGAGCCTTCGGCGGGCTGGCCTCCGAGGGTGGTGATTCGGCGCTTGAGCAGTTCGACTCGCGTCTGGTGCGAGCGCTGGCAGTCCTCGAGGACGCCCCGAGCCCGGAAGGTTTTCAACCGGTCCAGCGCCTGGCGGTAGGTCTCGACCGCGGAGATTTCGCCGCGAAGAAACGAGTTCAGCTGCTCGATTGAAGTCTCGATCGAAGCGTTGATCAGGGCCATGGGTTCGTCCTCTCTGTGGGTTTGTGAAGGCCGGAAGGATAAGCATCGCCCGGGATTCGGCCAGTGCCCTCGAGCGGGTAGCACGTGTCGAAAAGTCGACCCTGGACTCCGCGGACCCTCGACCAAAGTTATAAGAGGCAATGGCTTTTCTACCCAGTGTCGATGGCGCCCCGCCTTCGGGCCCGGTGCTCTGGTTTACGTTCCAGGGTTCGAAGCTGAGGGTGAGAACTTCAGGGCCCGAGCGCCCGGCTCAGGGCAGCCGGTGCCGGCATCGCCCAAGTGGCCAAGACAATGGCCAATGGGTGCATCGCAGTTGGCGGGACCGCATTGGGTCGGGTAACTCTGGCCGTCGACGCAGCTGATGATCTGCCCACAGATCCGTTGAGGGTCGCAGCCACTCTCGGAAAGCGGGTGGTCGACCAGCTTGGTGGTCGGCCGGACTTCCGGACTCAGAGATTCCGGTTCGGGTAGATGTTCAGCCGCTCCCCACCGTTCTTGTTGGGTAAACTGCGGTTGAACACCTTCTCGTAGTGGTCCTGGGTGTCGAAGCCGCCGATTTCGAGGAACGAGGCCCCTGTCATCGGGAGATCCTTCCCGGTCAGCCGCAGCAGAGTGACCTCGTCCCACGAGGCACCTTCGGCAGAAGTTCGCGTGGGCATCACCGAGCCCCTTTCACCCCCGACCTGGTCAATCGAATTGACCCGCTTGAACGATTGGGGCTGGCCTCTGCCGAAGCCGGGCTGAACGAACTTCTGGGAAAAGCGGTCTTCCACGTCGCCATGGCGAGTGATGTCAAGCCTGACCTTGTCCCGACCCCCGACGCTCACCTGCATGCTGAAGCGGTCCCCGGGGTAGAAATACATGTTGCTGGGCGAGTCCTTCGGGGGGTTATGCCAGATATTGCCCTCGCCTCCGGGTGTGGTGGTGCGCCAGAACGGACGGAAGGCGAAGTCGGGACGCAGCTCTACCATCTTCGCCAAGCAATCCAGGCCCTGGGCGACGACGATGTTCTTGCCGTTCTTGTCGAGCTCGCCGCTGATGATTTGTTGAGGCTTTCCGTTCTGGGCGGGGATGACAACGAACCGGTGTTTAGGGTCGCCGCCATCGGTTCCGGACGCGGAATCGGTGAGGGTGGGTCTGCCCTTGGCGTCGTAAACCCGGTCCCAGGTCAACCCGGCGTCGACTTCTTGGAGACCGACATGGCCGCCCATGTAGACGCTCGGCCGGTCGAGCGGTCCCGAAGTGTGCAGCGGCTGGCCGGCACCGGCGACTTTGTACCGTGAAGGATCGAAGTGAGGGGTAGGCAATAGGCCGGTGCCATGAATGCCCCTGTTTCCTCTATCGGTGCTGGACGTCACCTTTCGGTAGTAAGCGCCGCCATTCTTCCGGTCGACCAGATGAGAAAATTTGTCGGGGGCCGGGTCGCAGGGCTGCTGGGAGTCGGTTCCCTTCGAAGCGGGGGCCTTGGGGACGAGCTGCGTAGCAGGCTTCGGCGTCGCGGCCGCCGGCGCACTGAAGTACCGCCAGAAAATCAGAGGAATCATCGGCTTCTCCGTCCAGGCGACCCTGCCTTACCGGGGCAAAACCTCGGGTCCTTCAACATCATCGGATGCTCGTCGCGGAGAGTTGCCTGAGCCCCCTGAGAAGCCTAGGGTTTCAAGCGCTTGCACTTTCTCTTTCTGATGGATCCGCTGGATCAGGTTCAGCCCGCGCTGGACACCACCTACGCTCTGATGCGCTCGGCGGGCATGCGGGGTCACCGCGTCTGGTATGCGGCGGCGTCGGCCTTGGCGCTCGAAGGCGGGTTGCCTCGGGTGGTCGCTCGGGAAGTGCAGGTTCCTCCCGCACCGGGGGTGTGGCGCTGGGAAGGCGAGGAACGGGAACTTCCGCTCGAGCACTTCCAGACGGTCTGGCTGCGCACCGACCCACCGTTCGATTCCCGCTACCTCGAGGCCACCTGGATTCTCGATCGCGTCGACCCGATGAGGACCCAGGTGGTCAACCATCCCACCGGGGTGCGCGGGGCGAACGAGAAGCTCTACGCCCAGCGCTTCGCGGCGCTCGGCCCGCCGACGCTGGTGACCTCGAACCGGAAGCGGCTGCGGGAGTTCGTCCGGCAATACCAGGCGGTGGTGCTGAAGCCGATCGACGGCCGCGGCGGAGAAGGAATCCTCTTCGCCGAAGAGGGAATGCGGGGGCTGACCGCGGTGATTGAAACCGCCACCTCCGGAGGCCATCGGACCGTGGCCCAGGCCTACCTTCCGGCGGCGACGGAAGGCGACAAGCGCATTCTTCTTCTCGAGGGTTCCTTTCTGGGAGCGGTGCTGCGGGTGCACGGCGAGGGCGAGGAGCGCAACAACCTTCACCTCGGCGGCAGCGCGAGGAAGACGGTGCTCACTGAGGAAGACGAGAAGATCATCGCCGCGCTCGGCCCCTCGCTGCGCGAGGACGGCCTGGTGTTCGTGGGCATCGATGTCATCGGCGGCAAGCTCACCGAGGTCAATGTCACTTCGCCCACCGGGATTCAGGAAATCGAGCAACTCGAAGGCCGGGACCTGAGCGGTGAAGTGATTGCCTGGTGTGAGCAACACGCTCCCTGAAAGGACGCGCTACTCCTCTCGCTGGAGGTCCTCGCGCTCGGGGGCGCCGTCGGCGACGATCCTGCTACTGCTTTCGAAGGGCAGCACGCGCACGTTCCTCCCCTTTTCCAGTCGCAGCTTTCCGCGCACCGCCATCTCCAGCGACGTGGGGCCGGGGAGGATGGTGACGCGTCGGAAGGCGACCGGAAGCGCGAGCTCGACGGTGCGGCGCTCGAGGGCAGCGAGGGGAATGGCCAGCGCCTGGGTGCCCGAGGCGAACCAGCGGCCGTTGAGCCAGACTTCCCACGAGACTCCGCGAAGCTCGGCCTCGTCGCGCTGAGGGTTCTCGACGTCCAGACTCAGCTTGAACACCCCGCGGTCGGAAGTGAACGAGGCGGCCATCGATTTCAGCTCAACGTCGCGCGCTCGACCCGCGGTGACGCAGCCGCCGAAGAAGAGGAGGAGGGCCGGAGCCAGGCAGAGGACCGTCGTCAGTCGACTCATGTGCAAAGTCTCACGGTGACCCCAGCCGGGAACTGGAAGGTGCTGCTGTTGGGTTTCCTTCGAGCAGTTTAGTCGAGTTGCGGCTGGAATTCGGACGTTGAGATTCCATGCTTTTGCGTGGAATTCAACCATGGGAAGGTGTCATCGGTGATGACTCGTGGTTAAATCCATTCGAGCGGATGTATTTTGGCACCGGGAGCGCCGATGGCGGGTAAATCCCATAGTAAATCCACGCGATCGAAAGGACAGGCTTCCCCCCCGTGGCTCCAGGGCCTATCGGGGCAGGTTCGGAACCAACGACGCCAACTGAAGCTTTCCCAGATCGAAGTGAGCGACCTTGCCGGCTGCGGCCCCGTCTTCCTCTACGAGCTGGAGAAAGGCGACAAGTCCACCTTGCGATTGGACAAGGTCCTCGCCGTCCTCGAGGTGCTCGGCCTGGAGTTCGTCCTTCAACCCGGGAAAGGGAAGCTCACGGTTCTGCGGGGCAGCGGGTGAAGCGACCCATCGAGGTTCAGACCGCCGCGGTCTGGCGCGGCGAGGAACGGGTCGGAATTCTCTCCCGGACTCAACAGGGCTCCGTCTTCGAGTACGCCGAGGCGTTCTATCTCCAGCATTCCGCCGAGCCCGGAGGAATCTGCGCCCACCTTCCCTATGCAGCCCGACGGAAGGAGACCTTCGGAAGCAACCTGCATTCCTATTTCGCCGGTCTCTTGCCCGAAGGAATGCGGCTCAAAGCTTTGGTTCAGGGCACGAAGACTTCAGAAGATGATCTGCTGACCCTGCTGATCGCGGCCGGGCCGGACACCGTCGGGGACCTGGCCGTCGTTCCAGACGGGGAGGAGCCCGATGGGGAGAAGCCGTCGGTCGAACGGCTCGAATTCAGCTCGGCCCTCTTTCAGGACCTCTTCGAGCAGAGCCTTCGACGAACGCGAGAGAGGCGAGGCGATCCGGTGGTTCCAGGAGTTCAGGAGAAGGTTTCAGCCTCCATTCTCTCCTTCCCCCTCAAGCCGCTCGGCCGTACCGCCTGCATCCTGAAGCTCAATCCGTCTGGAAAGCCCGGACTGATCGAGAACGAAGCCTTCTTCATGAAGATGGCCGCGGCCTGCGGATTGGAAACCGCGAGGAGCTCTCTGGTGAAGGACCGCGAAGGCAACTCGGGCCTTCTGGTGGAGAGATTCGACCGTCGATGGGCGAAGCAACGGAAGCAGCTGGTGCGCATACATCAAGAAGATGCCTGCCAGCTCCTCGACCGATACCCCGCCGACAAGTACCGGCTGAAGTGCTCGGAGATTGCGGAAGCGCTTCAAGAAGTGTGCGGAGCCCCGATTCCCGAGCTGGCTCGATTCCTGAGGCTCGTCGCCTTTTCCTACCTCATCGGCAACGGGGACCTTCATGGGAAGAATATCAGCGTCGTGGCGACCGGACCTGAGGGCAGCCTCCGATTTTCCCCGGCCTACGACGTCCTCTCGACGCTCCCGTACGGCGACCGTCGCATGGCGCTCAAGCTCGATGGACGGGATGATAACCTGAAGCGGGCACATTTCCTGGAGTTCGGCCAGCGCTACGGGGTCAACGCGCGGACCATCACCCGGATGCTGAACGAGCTGTGCGACGAGCTTTCAGGATGGGCGAAGCGGGTGGAGGAAATTGGCCTCGACCCGCGGAAAACGGCCGACCTCGAGCGGGTGATGACGAAGCGACGCGAGCATCTGGGTTGAGGGCCGCGGGAAAGCAGACCCACTTCTGGCTTCGCGGCAAACGAACATCGGTCAGGAGTTTCGAGGCGTGCTGACCAGCTCGTCGTAAAGCTTGCCGTACTGCTTCGCCGAGGAGGTCCATGAAAAATCGGCCTCCATTCCTCGCCGTCTCACCGCTTCGAGTTGAGCCGGGGCGCGGTAGAGCTCGAGCGCGCGATCGATCGCTCCGTTCAGGTCGGCGACGGAAAAGGCATCGAACTTGATGCCGGTGCCTCTTTCCAGGGAAAGGTCGACCACGGTGTCCTCGAGTCCTCCGGTGGCACGCACCACGGGCACCGTTCCGTAGCGAAGGCTGTAGAGCTGGTTCAGGCCGCAGGGCTCGTAGAGCGAAGGCATCAGGAAGAAGTCGCAGCCGGCTTCGATCTGATGCGCAAGGGCGGAGTCGAAGCCGAGCTTGAGGCCGAGATGCCGGGGGAAGCGGTCGCGGAGCGCGCGAAATGCCTCCTCGAGCCGGACTTCGCCGTTACCGAGCACCACGGCGCGCGCGCCCTGTTCGAACAATCTCGGCAGCGCCGCGAGGAGCAGGTCGATGCCCTTCTGTCCGGCGAGCCGACTGATGATGCCGAAGAGCGGTGGCGGCTCACCGCCCACCGCGCGGTCGAGGGAGAAGTGTTCGAACAAGGCGTCCTTGCAAGGCCGTTTACCTGCCGGCGCTGCACTGGAGAACCGGGCCGCGAGGTGTGGATCCGTTGCGGGATTCCACTCTGTAGCGTCGATGCCATTGAGGACGCCGTGAAGGACCGTCGCTCGCTGTCGAAGGACTCCGTCGAGCCCGTATCCACCCTCAGGAGTGAGGATCTCGCGCGCATAAGTAGGTGAGACGGTGGTGAGCGCGTCGGAGTAGGTGAGCCCGGCCTTGAGGAAGCTGACCTGGTCGTAGAACTCCAGACCGTCAGGGGTGAATGCGTTCCACGGCAGCCCCAGCTCGCCCATCACCGCCTTGGGGAAGACGCCTTGATACGCGAGGTTGTGGATGGTGAACACCGAGCGAGTGCGGGCCAGGGCGGTGCTCCGGTACCCGCGGGCAAGGGCGAGCGCGGCGAGGCCGCATTGCCAATCATTGAGGTGGACAATGTCTGGAATGAAGTCGAGCTGCTGGCAAGCGGTGAGCGCGGCAGCTCCGAAGAAGGCGAAGCGGTGAGCGTTGTCCGTGTAGTCGACCTGACCGTCCTGATAGAGCCCGGAGCGGTCGAACAGGCCCGGTTGCTCGATGAAGAGGCCGTGGTGGTGGGCAGAGAGCGGACGGCGATGGAGACGGGCGGTGACGGCTCCGAAGGGAAACTGGAGGGTGAAGCCGATTCCGGTGGGCTGCAGGCCGCTCCGCGGGACTGAGCCGTAGAGCGGGGTCATCACCACCACCTCGTGGCCATCGAGCGCGAGCGCCGCAGGCAGTGCGGAAGCGACGTCGGCCAAGCCGCCGGTCTTGGAGAACGGCGCGAGCTCGGAGGTGAGGTACAGGATTCTCATGCCGCGCGGGAGAATGCCTCAACCCTGGCTGCGCACGTGCAGAAGAAGGCGTTGCGGAGGACGGTGCCGAACACTCCAGCGCACTTGAAGGCCAAGGGCCGGCTGGGCGAAGGTGCGCCAATGGTCGAGCCCCTTGAAAAGACTGTTCGCAATCCCTTCGCCCACTTCGCCGCGGTGTTCGCCGAGGCTACCCGGCTGCATCCGCGCGACCCCAACGCGATGGTGGTGGCGAGCGTGGGAGAGGACGGCCGGCCTTCCGCGCGGGTGGTGCTGCTCAAGGACTTCGATGCGCGGGGATTTGTCTTTTACACCAACCAGCAAAGCCGGAAGGGACAGGAGCTGCTCGCCCATCCGTTCAGCGCCCTCTGCTTCTACTGGCAGGAGCTCGACCAGCAAGTGCGAATCGAAGGAGCAGTGGAACGGGTGACGCCCGCTGAGGCCGATGCCTACTTCGCCAGCCGGGCGAGACTGTCGCAGCTGGGAGCATGGGCCTCGGATCAGAGCCGGCCGCTGCCGTCCCGGGAGCTGCTCGAGAAGCGGATGGCAGAGCTGGAGGAGCGTTACCGCGACCAGCCGATTCCCCGCCCGCCGCACTGGTCCGGGTTTCGGGTCGTGCCCGACCGGTTCGAGTTCTGGGTCAACCGCGAGAACCGGCTCCACGAGCGCACGAGCTACGTGCGCGCGGGAGACGGCTGGAAGGTGAGTCTGCTCTATCCCTGAGGGTCGAGGACGGGAGGGTGGAGCGACTTCACCGTCAATACCGGGCGGGTGGCGATGGCGGACTCGACGGGTGGAAGAACCTCGGAACCTCCGCGAAGGTGAACGCGGCTTTCGCCCACTCACCAGGAAATGGAGTCACCGTCGTAGTTGAAGAAGCAGCCGCTGTCCTTGGCGGTGAAGGTCTTGATCAGCCCGAGGAGCGCCTTCGCGGAATCGGCAACAGAGAGCGGCGCCTGGGGACCCCCCATGTCCGTCTGGACCCAACCGGGGTGCGCCGCGACGACGAAGATGTGGTCGGCGGCAAGGTCGAGGGCGAGCGACCGGGTGGCCATGTTGAGAGCGGCCTTGGACATCCGGTAGCCATAGGCGCCTCCGGAGTCGTTGGAGCCAATCGAGCCGAGCCGGGAGGTGATGTTGAGGACGGTGGCGCCTCCATCGGCCTTGAGCACCGGGAGGAGCGCCGCGACCATTCGCAAGGCTCCGAGGGCGTTGACCTGGAAACAGCGGGTGATGTGGTCAAAGTCCAGCGACCCCAGTCCGTTGCCCTGCCCCCCGAGGCCAGCATTGTTGATGAGCAGGTCGATGGGCTGGAAACCGACGGCCTCGGCGAAGGCGACGACGCTGGCTTCGAGGGCAACATCGCAAGCATTCACCCGGAGGCCCCGAGGGTAGCACGCAGCGAGAGCCTTCAGCTCGGTCGCCTCCTCGGGAACGCGGGCCCCTGCGTGGACGGTGTCGCCCCGGAGCAGCAGCTGTCGGGTGAGCTCGAGACCGATCCCCCGGTTGGCGCCCGTGATGACGGTCTTCATCCCTCCCCCGAATACATTCCAGTTCCCCGGTCAGTCGACCTCGCGTGCTTCACGGGCAATTGAATAACAAAGGTGGTCCCGTGCCCGAATTCACTCTCTACCCGAATCGTACCCCCATGGGCCTCGACAATCTGCTTCGAGATATACAGCCCCAGGCCAAGACCACTGATATTGCGCGAAGACACAGCGCGTTCGAAACGATCGAAGACCAAATCTAGCTTGTCCTCCGGAATACCGGGACCTGAATCTCGAAAAGAGATCTCGACGACACCGTCCTGCGTCGTCGCAGCGAGGTGGACCGTAGCCCCAGGGGCGTATTTTATTGCGTTTGAAGCCAGATTGACCAGCACCTGTTCCAACCTGACTCTATCCCAGCCACCAACGATGTCCTCAGACACATCGACACTGAAGCGAATTTCAACCGCCGAGAACTGATCGGCGAATCGCTCCTCGATCTCCTTGAAAAGAGTCGAGAGCGCGACTGGCTCCATCCGGAGAGTCATCTTGCCTGCTCGTACTTTTGCGACATCGAGCATGTCTTCAATGAGACCGACCATTCGATCAATCTGGTTGTTGGAGATATCCAGGGCCTTGGTCAACTTTTCAGGTGCGGGCATTTTCCCTTCACCGGGCCTTATCTGTCGCTGAATCATCTGGAGCTGCATCTTCAGGGAGGTGATTGGAGTTTTGAGCTCATGAGAAGCGATTGAAAGGAATTCATCGCGAGCCATAAGAGCATCTCGCAACCTGGCAGTCAGCCCCTCCGCCGTTTTGCGGGCGTTCACTTGCTCGGTGACATCGTACCCGATGATCACCGCCCGGGTTACGACTCTCGACGAGTTGTAGACGGGGTTGACCGTCAAATTATAGTAACCAAGCCTGGGAACGCCTCCGTGAACAATCGTCGCCGGAAGCTCGGTGAAGACGAATGGCATTCCCGTCTTGAAAACACTCTGAAATGATTCGAGCACGTTTTTCTCGAGCTCGGGCAAGGCTTCGGCAATGCCCTTCCCGATCAAGTGAGACTCGGTTCTCGCCACGATGTTCTGATACGGGAGGTTGACCAGCTCGAAGACGAAATCGATTCCCTGGCAAATCGCGATCGCAGCCGAGCTCTGCATGAAGACTTCTTGAAGCGTCTTCCGATCCGTTTCTGCTTGAAAGCTAATCTCCAGCACCGTTTGCTCTACAAGCTTTCGATCGGTGATGTCCTGGACGGCTCCTGAATAGTATCTGGCCTCGCCGGCGCCATCGAGAACCACATCCCCCTTGGCCGACAGCCATCGCACCTGGCCATCCGTTCGAATAATTCTGTACTCGTGGAAATAGGGCTTCCGGGCACTGATCGCATCCGTCAATACCCTGTTGACCTCATCCACATCGTCTGGATGCATCAGGCTGCCAATCAGACTGGGTACGTTTACTTCATTTGAATCTATCAAGAACAACGCCATCGCTTCGGCCGAAAACGAGACGATATTTGTTTTCAGATCGATCTGCCAGATCCCCATGTTGCCGCGCTCGAGCGCAATCTGCAGATTCCTCCGGATCTCTTCTGCCTCTTTCCTCGCGCGAACTTCCTTGGTCAAGTCCTGTGCGACGGCCAAGATGCCCTGAATTCTGCCGTCGAGAACGCGATAGGGGTGGTATCCGATGTTGATCCAGTTCTCCTGAATGACGCCCTTTGCGTCCGGCAGATAAACTTGGTGCGTACCCGTGTAAGGATTTCCGGTTTCGTACACGGCATCCAGGATGGGTACGAACTGCGAGACCTCTTCGGTCGTGAAGACTTCAAGAATGGTCTTTCCGACAGTCACCGCCCTGCCACTGAAGCTTTCATACGGGGGGTTCACCAAGGCATAGCGATGCTCTGGACCCTCGAAGATGCACATCGGGACAGGCGCCTGCATGAAGAAGTTATGAAGCTTCTTCCTCGCCAGCTCAGACTCTTGATGCGCAGCTTGCAGCGCCAGCTTCAACGCAACATCTTCGGTCAGCTCGGAAGCGGCAACGAAGATACCCGCGATCTTTCCCTCGTCGTCACAGATCGGGCTGTAGGAGTAGGAGAAGTAGCTCTCGACGAGCCTGCCGCTTCTCTCGATGGGAAGCTTGAAGTTATTCCCGGCGAATGACTCACCGGTTGCAAGAATTCGGTCCCACATCGGCCAGATCGTTTGCCATATTTCAGACCATGTTTCCCTGCCGCTGTGTCCCAGCGCGAACGGATGCTTGCTGGTTCCGAGAATCGGGATGTATCCGTCATTGTAGAACTGCGTCAGCTCCTTGCCCCAGATTAGATACATGGGCATGCCGTTCTGAAGAATCAGGCTGACGGCATTCTTCAGACTCTGAGGCCAACGGTCGATGGGCCCAACGGGTGAATTTTCCCAGCCGTACTCGGCCGTGAGCCTGAGCAGTTCACTGTCCTTTCGGATGTGGCCGAGAAAGTTTTTTTCCGAAGAGGATGCGAAGAGATTCATGAATTTGAACAGACCGTGGTAATTTTTTTTAGTAAAATTAGCGTTATGTGTCAACATTGATTTGAGTCGGTTTCGGCCGCGCCTTTAGCCGCACTCGACCAGAAGAGGAGGGTGCTGAGCTCTGACCATGACCTCTCTTCCAGTCATCATCAGGCCAGCAGAGCGAGGGCCAGGCATATTTATTGGCTCATGGTCACTCAGCGCAGATGGGTCACTGGTCGTAATAGCGTCGAAGCACCCGAATCTTCAGATCGCTTGACGCGAGCCTGGACCCCTGGGCTCCTCTCCTTGGTCGGAACCAAGGAACCGCATTGCGAAGATGCGGTTGCGCGCTAACTTGTTCCCGTGATTGCGATTGTCGGTGGTGGAATTTCCGGGTTGGCGTTGGGGCACCAGCTGCGGGCCCTGGGCCAGCAGGTGCGCGTTGTCGAGGCGGGTCTGGAGGCGGGCGGAAATATTCGCAGCGACCTCGGTGCCGGCGTTGTCACCGAGGGCGGTCCCAATGGTTTTCTGGATCGAGAGCCCGCGACCCGTTCGTTGATTTCAGCTCTCGGACTGGAAGCGAAGCTGCGCGAGGCCGAGCCTGCGTCTCGGGAGCGGGCAGTATTTCTTGATGGCTCCCTTCAGACCGTTCCCTCCTCTCTTCCGGCATTTTTCCGGTCTCGCCTGCTTTCGGGCTCTGCCAAGCTTCGACTCGCCCTCGAGCCCTTCACTCGCCGCGGGCCTTCCGACGTCGACGAGCCCCTCTCCCAGTTCGCCCGTCGCCACTTCGGCACCGACGGCGCTCGGTTCCTCGATGGTTTTCAGACCGGGGTTTACGCAGGCGACTCGGAACGGCTCAGCACTGCCTCCGCCTTTCCCCTTCTTGCCGAACTCGACCGCGAGCACCGCAGCCTCCTCCTCGGCATGGTGCGGCGGCAGTGGCAGCGCCGAAAGCAGGTTCGGGACCCCACGTTGACCGGCAAGCTCAGCACCTTCGAAGGCGGAATGCAGACCCTGCCCCGCGCGCTTGCCGCTTCCCTCAACGACAACCTGTGGACGCGTTCCTCGGTCAGTTCCCTCCGCCGCACTCCGCAGGGATGGACCCTGGAGCTCGCCGAGGGCGCTCCCGCCCGACAGATGGAAGCCACCACCGTGGTCCTCACCGTGCCAGCCTTCGCTGCCGCCTTGCTCACCGGGTTCGATCCTTCGCTCAGCGCTCTGCTGCAATCGTTCCGCTACGCGCCCATCGCCGCGGTCCACCTCGGCTTTCCCCGCTCTCAGGTCCCTCCCCACCCGTCCGGTTTCGGCTTCGTCGTCCCCACTTCCCAGCGCCGGGCCCTGGTCGGCACCCTCTTCATCTCCGACATCTTTCCCTGGCGCGCGCCTGCCGACCTCGCCCTCTTCACCTGTCTGATGGGCGGCATGCTTCGCCCCGACGTCGTTTCTGAAGACGACGACGCCCTCCTCCAGCTCGCCGCCGATGAGCTCCAGCTCACCCTCGGCATTCGCGCCGCTCCCACCTTCCGGAAGCTCTACCGCTGGCCCCGCGGGATTCCTCAGTACGAAGTCGGTCATGCCGACAAGCTGTCCCAGCTCGACACCGCCCTCGCGCGCTGGCCGGGCCTGCATCTCAGCGGCAATGCCTACCGCGGCGTCGGCGTGAACGACTGCATTCGCAACGCCACAGCGCTCGCCCAATCTTTGGTGCAAGGCTCCAGGGTACGACTTGCCGGATAAGACTCGGGGTCAACCTGATGTCGAGGCTCGCACTGAAGGGCCGCACTGAGGTCAAGGTGTACTGCGCGAAAGCGGGTCGATTTCAGCGCCCCACCCACTCAAGCGGGCAGGTCGTACCCCTTGCGTCGATGACCACGGATGTCGAATCCTTTGGTCCAGCTCCACCGCCGCTCGGAGGTGTTCGATGCTAGCGATCAATCAGCATACGACTGTCGAAGAAGCCGGTGGCGAGCTGCTCGGCTTCATTCTCGATCCTTTCAATTGGGTCTACCTCGAGGCGCTCCATCAGGACCCGTCCTCCCGCCCGGGCGAGAACGCCGAGTACCAGCGCCGGGTCGGCAAGCTGAAGATCTGCGCGTCGGTCGACATCACCCCGTCCCTCGAGGTCTATCTGCGGGTCGGCTTCCGCGCTCCCGGATTGAGCCCGATGAAGGCCGCGTCCCACCTCGAGCTCTTCCTCAAGGAACGAATCCCGTTCGTCCCCAACACCGAATGGCAAGTGGAGATCGACCCTCGGCGCTGGGTTCACTTCATTCGCCGCTACACCGGACGGACGCTGCGGGCCTGAAGGACCACTCCCTGTTGCTCAGCCGACGTGCGCCGCTAAAGGGCCCGCGCCCGGCAGCAGGTGCAGGGTGCCCCCTTTGACCACCCCGTCGCCGGTTTCGATCACCCAGTACCCCTCGTGTCCAGCCTGGGTGGAGGAACCTGCGCCAAAGGTGTGCGGCGTTGTCGCTGTCGCCGGGTGAGTGTATCGGCGGTGGATGTGCCCGTGGAGCACCGCGAACCGCGGCCCCGGCAACAGCTCGAACAGCGCTTTTGCGTCGCGCAGGCCGTGAAGCGGCTTGTCCGGCCGGCCCGCGGGATTCAACGGCGCGTGGTGCACCACCACCAGCACCGCCCTTCCCGCCAACCTCGAATCTCGCACCAGCTCGCGCAGCCCCGCGAGCTGCGGAGCCCGAATCTCTCCAAACGAAAAGCCCGGCATTAGCGGAACCCGGGCCGAGCGGAGTCCAATCACCGCCACCTCTTCACCCAGCAAGCGCACGAATGGATACGGACCTTCGCGGCAGAACTCGGGCAGGTCGCTCTCGATCAAGTGCCCGAAGTAGCGCTCGAACCGCCCATCGGCCACGGCTCCGGGAGTGTAGGTGTCGTGGTTGCCCGGGATGACGGTGCACAGCCGCTTGTCGGTCGCCAGCGGGTTCAACGCCTCGCGCGCGCCCTGAAACTCGGCTTCGGTGGCGTAGGCGGTGAGGTCGCCGGAGCAGATCAGATGATCCACCCCGCGCGCCCCCACCTCGCTGACGATGCGCGAGAGCGTCTGCTTCGCCTGGGCGTAGGCCTTCGCTCTTCCTCCCACGCTGAGCTCGGCGAGCGCAATCGCGCGGCGCCATCCCAGCTTCCGCACCGGGACGTTGAAGTACTCCTGGGTGATGTGGACATCCGAGCAGTGGAGAAAGCGCATCGCCCTTACACCCTCAAGGAAAGCGGGCCCCTCGGTCAAGCGCGGCGCCCTTCAGGGCGAGAGCATCGCCTCACTCGCATCCCGACCGCGATGAATTCGACTCGAGAGTGCCGAGGTGATGGTCCTCACCAGTGCGGCCAGGTCGTAGGGCTTCTCGAGGTGCGCGTCGGCGCCGAACGCCATCGCCAGCTCGGCGATCCGGAAATCCGCCGAGACCAGCACCAGCGCCGGGCGGTGAAGCGGCTGGGCGAGCGCGCGAATCACCGCCGGTGTGGCCACGCCGTTGACGTCGAGCAGCACCAGGTCCGGCGACAGCGGCAGCGCCTTGAGCACCTCGTCCGGCGTCGAGGCCACCGTCACCTGATAACCCTCGTAAGCGAGAAACTCGGCGAGGACCTCACTTTGGTCGCGGTCGTCTTCCGCCAGCAAAATCCATCCTTCTCCCCGTCGCCCCATCGCCCACCCCCGCTCGAGATCCGTCTCCACCCGCTGCCGGCGAGAAGGTGCGCATCAGACCAGGGCTCGCAAGGTGGGAGCAGGGCCCACTCTCCTCCTCGATTACGGTAGTCTCCCTCGCAGAATGAGCCTTTCTTCCGCCCTCGCCCTCCCTGCAGTCCTCCTCCTGGCGTTCACCGTCGCCGCCGAGCCAGCCGCCCCGCCGAAGCTGGTGGTGGTGCCTTTCGCTGCACTTTCCGGCAGCGTCCCCCAGCGCGCGGGCACCAAGGCGTCGGGCATGCTCGCCACCGAGATCCGCAACACCGAAGGGCTCACTCTGGTGGATCCCAGGAAGGGCACCGTCGCGGACCCTGCGCAGGAGGGACTCGTTCACGCGCGTAAACTGGTCGAGGAGGCGAGCAACCACCGAAAGAAGCGCAAGTTCCGTCTCGCCGAGGAGTCGCTCACCCAGGCACTTGCTCAGTACAAGACCTCGGCCGCGGGGATCAGCGATGTGGGCGAGCTCGCCGATGCGTACGCCTTGCTCGCGGCGATCGACTACAACACCGGCCGCGACGAGGAAGGCGCGAAGAACCTCACCCATGCGCTGAACCTCGCTCCAGGCCGCGCGCTTCCCCTCGCCGCCTCTTCGCCGGGATTCACCCGGGTGGTTCAAGAGACGCGGAAGTCGCTCGACGCCGCGCCCAAGGGAGCCCTGCTGGTGGAGTCGACCCCCGCGGGCGCCGCGGTGTGGCTGGACGGGGTCGCGGTGGGCAGCTCGCCACTGCAGGTTCGCTCGATTCCCGCCGGGCTCCACTTCTGGCGGGTGACGATGCCTTCTGGCACGGCCGGGGGGCTGGTGGAGATTGCCGGAGGCAAGTCGGTCAAGGTCGCGGGGCAGATGCCCACCCGAGATCCAGAATCGAAGATCCTCGCCGCGCTGTCGCAAAACCGGATCGACGCCGAGCTGGTCGCCGCCGCCAAGGAGCACGCCGCCGCCGCGCAGAGCGACCTGTTGCTGCTCGGTGCGCTCTCCTCCGACAGCAAGGGCCTCACCCTCGACAGCTTCCTCTTCTCTGCGGCGACCGGCGAGGTGCGCCGGCTGCAGCGTGCGAGCTTCGACGTCGAGCTGCTTTCCGCCGGGATGGAGCTGTTCAACCTCGCCACCTCGATGAAGGAGAAGGGCGCCAAGGCCGGAGAGGTGGTGAGGATTCCCAGCGCAGTCTCTCTCACCGCTCTTTCCGGAAGCAGCAAGGTCGCCGAGGTCCAGTACGGCGCCCAGGCCAAGGAAGCCGCCCAGGAGGAAGGGGCCGCCGAACCGGCGAGGAGCGACACCGGTGCAGCGCCGGTGGAGAAACGTCGCGTTCCTCTAAAGAAGACGCCGTAAACGGAGCCACTGGTTTGCGCGGGCGTTTCGCGCCGAGCCCGACCGGCCGGCTTCATCTCGGCAATGCCCGTTCCGCTCTGCTCGGTTGGCTTCAAGCCCGCGCAGAGTGCGGACAGTTTTTACTGCGCATCGAAGACCTCGATCGCTCGCGGTTCCGACCGTCGCTTCTCGACGATCTCTATCGCGACCTCGAGTACCTCGGCCTCGATTGGGATGAGGCCCCGCTGGTGCAGAGCGAGCGCGGGACCGTGTACGCGGCCTCGCTGGAAAGGCTTCGAGCTTCCGGTCAGGTCTATCCCTGTTTTTGTACCCGTGCGGAGATTGCGCGCGCTGCCTCTGCGCCCCACGGCCCGCTGGACGAAGGGCCTCGTTACCCCGGCACCTGCGCTCGGCTGTCTGCCGAGGAGGCCACCGCCCGCTCCGCTGGACGAACCCCGGCACTCCGATTTCGCAGCCAATCGGGTCCGACGTCCTTCGTCGACCGACTCCTCGGCCCCCAGGTTCAGGACGTCGCGGCGGAAGTGGGGGACTTCGTGGTCCGCCGCAACGACGGTGTGTCCAGCTATCAGCTCGCCGTGGTGGTGGACGATGCGGCCAGCGGGGTGACGGACGTGCTCCGCGGCGATGACCTGCTCGGGTCGACTGCTCGCCAGCTGCAACTCGCGCGAACCCTCGGCCTTCCTTCTCCTCGCTACACCCACGTGCCGCTGTTGCTCGGCACGGATGGAAAGCGACTGGCCAAGCGCGAAGGGTCGACGTCGATCGGCTGGTTGCGCGAGGCCCACTTCCCCGCGGAGAAGGTCCTCGGCCTGCTCGCGCGCTGGAGTGGCCTCTCCGACGGAGCCCCGGTCCGCGCCTCCGAGCTGGTGGCGCGCTTCTCGCTCGAGAGGCTGAACCGCGGGCCAGTGACCGTGGACGAGGCGGCTTTGCGAGGGGAATGGCTACTGTAGAAACCGCTTCCGGAAAGCGGCTTCCCTGCGGTTTTGGAGTTACGGTCGGGCGTTCGCCATGGAACTTCCCCTCGGGCCGCTAGGGCTTGCAGACGTCGAGCGCCTTCGCGCGCTGCTGCTCGC
>JAYUUC010000078.1:0-7156 GCA_043755105.1 Myxococcales bacterium | reverse complement strand
TGTGGCGCGCTACCCGGCCCACCGCGCTGGCAGGAGCCATTGCTCCGAGGGCAGCCGTCGCCGCTTGAGGGCTGGGCCGCTGCAAACCCGCTGCACCGAGGAAGACCCGAGAGTCTTGCGCCGCGTTCATCAAAACAGACATATGCGTCCGAGTAGGCGAACGTAGGCGAAATGCCTCTCTCGCTTTCCAATTTCGCAGCGCTAGCATTGAACGATGCGTCCTGCCGGCCCGGGTCCCAAGCCGCCCCCATCGGTAACGGTCCCTCAGCGAGGAACTGCTCCGCAGCCGATCGCTTCGGTCACCGCGACGCACCCGCCTTCGAAGGCGAGTCCGCCCACCTCGCCGGACGGGATGGAGGGGTCCCGGACCCGAGCTGCGGAAGCATTGGGCGGAAGGGCGACGGGCCTCGAGCCGCAGCTGGACCTGCTCATCGCCGCGAAGCCCAAACCGCGCATCGCGGTGATTCAGGGGAGCTTCGACTGGGTTCACAATGGACACCTGGAGCTCATCGCCGGAGCGGCGAATGCCTGCGACGCTTCGGGACAGCCCCGCTTCGACCAGGTGGTGGTTGTTCCGACTCACGAATATCCGCGGAAGCCATTCTTGAAAGCCTCGTTCGAGCGAAGGGTGGCCCAGCTCAGTGAGGCGATCGCGGAGCGCGGGATGAGCGACACGGTCTACGCCTCCACCGTCTCGGCGCGCGCCGGGGGCAGCCCTGCGGAGCTGGCGAAGGCGCTGCTCGGCGCCTATCCCGAGGCACGGTTCAGCTATGTGCTCGGGAGCGACTCGTTGATCGAGTCTGCCCATTGGCCGCACTTCGACACCGTCGAGCAGGGAATGGAGTTGCTGACGGTTCCACGAGAAGGTCATCCTCTTGAAGGAGTCGATCGCGCCGCCGGCGTCCTTCCGCCAGCTCAAACCCGGATCTCGAGTACAGAAATACGGCAGGCACTCGACCAGGGGAATTTGGCCCCCATTCTCGGACGGGTTCCCCCGTCCGTGGTTCGAGGGTTGGAGGCAGAGCTGGCCTTGCGCGCTTCGAGCGAGCCGGCCGCGGCGCGCCTGGTCAATCGAGCACGAAGCAGCCTTTCGTTCGAAGCCCTGAAGTCCGCCGTGCCCCAGGGCGCGCCCCATCTTCTGGAATGGGTCAAGGAGGAGGCACTCCCAGAGAGGGTGCGTCAGCTGCTCGCGGACCTGCAGCAATCGGTGAATGAGGACCACCGCTTCATCGCTACCTGCGCCTTCAGGCTCGGCGAGGAGCAGGTTCCCGGCGAGGACGGCATCACCGACAAGGCCCGCGTGATTGGCGAAGGTCCCGATGGAGCCCGCCGCCAGTTCCTCTTCAAGCGACTGTCGCCCGAAGTGGCTGCCAAGGTCGGCTTCGTCACCCTGCTGTCCAATATTGCCGGCTTGCCGACGCCGATCGCGACGCCTTACCAACTGCGACTCGACTGCAAGGCGGCCGGACACGGGGTGTTGATTCCCTGGGTTGCGAATCTGACCTTGGCCGAAAATTACGACTACGCGCAGGCCACTCCCAAGGTGATGTCGTATCTGCTCGGCACCCGCTGGCTCAATGAGCTGATCGGAAACCAGGATGCCTGGTGGAAGCAATTCCAGGTGCCGCGCGGTGTAGCAGCGGGGGCAGACGTCCTGCACATTGATCTCGATAATGCATTCATCAGCCGGACGCCCCAGTGGGTGCAGCGAGCCTTGAAGGACCACTGGCAAAAAGATGCCGCGCTGGCCGACTGCGAATGGACGGGGATGCCCTTCGATTTCAAGGGACCCGTCGGGTGGGCGCCCCGCTACTACGACTCGATGTACACGTTCTATGGGCCGTTGTGGGAAGCCTACCTGACCGGAAAGGCAGACATCGATGTCCAACAGGTGCGGGAACAGCTTCAGCGCCTGGATGAACTTCCTCCGTCCGTGCTGATCTCGGCGATGAGGCCCTTTCTCGAGGTCGCCGCCCGCGAGAACTACGGAAAGGTCCCGGTACAAGGCGAGGGCAAGTTTCGTCAGCCCGCCAGCTTCGAGCGGGCCTTCACGGCTAGGTTCTATCGATCGAAGGACGAGTTCATCAAATTCCTCGATGAGCTGGAGCAGAGCCGGAACAAGCCGGGCACCCGTCTGTACGATCACTACCGAACCCCTCCTGCTCGGGCCTACTGATGGAGCGAGGCTATACGCGCGACCATCTGGAAGTGGTGCTCAGGAATGGGCGCGCGGTGTTGCGCCCATCGCACTGGTTGGCTTCGGAGCTGGGGCCAGAGGCGAAGCTGACCTTTGTGCCGGCGGGGACGCTGCTCGAAGCCCATGCGCCCGTGGGGGTCTTCGCGTCTTCGAGGCTGGGCTGCTCGTTGCGCGCACCGGCAGCCCTGGTCGTTGGCGACTTCGACCTGATGACGGGCAGCCTCTCGGCTGAGCTGGAGGGGCCTCTGGCCGAAGAGCTGATGAGCGAAGACGACTATCTGCTGTTCGCCAACGCCGAGGGGTGACGTTTCAGGGTGAAGTGACGCGCCGCCGACTTCCCCGCTGGGAAGTACCTCGGCGAAGGCCCTTGATGCAGGCATTGAAGCGCGTTTCGATCGCCTGGTTCGACCCGAAGCGCTCCGGTGCCAGCTCCTGAAGGGTTCGCTCGGCAGAGACCGGAAACGCTGTGAGCAAGGTCACTTCGCCGCATGCCGCACTGGCATAGATCAGGAGGCAAGGCGTCGCCGGAGTGCGGGCTTTGCGCAGCGGGATGAAATCTGTCCACAGCTCGCGGTCGCCCACCTTCTCGATGATTCGCGGATGCTTCGGTGGCCCTTTCCAGCGGCGCAGAGGCACGGCGAGCTCTGGTGAGATGGCACTCAACCCGAGGAGCTGCCGGAGGACGACGGTGAGGTTTCCGAGCAGCGTTCCCGAGGGGGGTCGAGGCCCGAGAGTCCCCGGGGGGAGTCTGAGCGCGCGCTCCAAATCTGGGTTGAGCCACCGCGCTCGCTTGCGCCCGTAGGGGGTTTCGAGGTTCGAGAACAGGTATCCGTAAGTATGAAGCAGGCCCGCATGCGCCTGGAGATCTGTTGCGGGCAACCCGGTGATCCGCTTCAACAGGCGGAGGATCGGGAAGGCAACGATGGGCGAGGGGGCGTTCTCATCTCGGTTGTAGCTTCGACCCCACGCGGGGGCGAGCTCAGGAGAGTGGCGAACCTTTGCCAGCTGCTCGAGAAGCCAGGGCGCAGAAATTTTCAGAAGGGCGTGCGCCCGCTTCTTGGATTGCTCGACTGCTTCGGTGAGCTGGTACCAATGGCTTTCATCGCGCATGCCGTTTGAGCTTTCGCCTCAGCTAGCGGGAGTGACGAGCGAGCGCGTTCAACCAGTTCGTCAGCCCGGACAACAGTGGGCCGGTGCCGTCCGCGACGAAGAGCACCTTCTGGTAACACGTGGGGTCGTAGGGGGTGCGGGCAATCTCTTCCAGGTTGAAAGGGCGCAGCTCGGCCCCGGACTCGAGGCGACCCAGCTCGCCGAACGAAGAGAGGAGCCCGGCGCCGACGACTCGAAGCTGTCCCTGCTCGCGGGTCACCCCGAATTCCAGCGCATACCAGTAGACGCGGATCAGCTGCTCGGTCGTCCGAACATCGGCAGTGGCAGCGACCTCGCCGAAGAGGCGGTTGACGCGAGCGAACGAAGGGTCCGACAGCAAGGCAACGTGTCCCACCAGCTCGTGAACCACGTCCGGCTCAGGCGTGTAGAGCGGGGCGCTGTGGTGACGAATGTATTGAGTCGACAGGAAGACGCCGGTCGCCAACGATGAGAAAAATGCTTTCGCCGCTACCAATCCGGCGACGGGCTCCATTCGGAAGCCGGTGGTGCGGGCGAGGAAGGGGTTGACCTCACGGAGCTGGGGAACCCTGTCGCGGGGAAGGTTCAAGGTCGGCCATCGCTCGAGGAACGTCCGGCACGCGTAGCGCTGATGGAGCGGCTCGAGGTGCTCGATCGCTGTCTGCCAAGCAAAGTGCTCGAGCGCCGAGTATTCGACGTCGGGGACCTCGTCCCCGGGACGATGGGCGAGGGCCAGCTGGGCGATCGCGTTGCGCCGCTTCCGATACTCCGGGTCCCGGAAACCCGGGTGGTCCTGGTCCAACTGCACCAGCTCGAGGGCGTTGCCGGTCGGTGGCGGTAGAAACCCATCCATGGCGCACGAGTATAGAAGTCGAGCGTCGACGGCCGCCACGCGGGTCAGAGCACACCTTCGAGGGGGTCCGCCTACCTCAGGAAGAGAGGCCATTCACCTTGGCGCCCCTCGGCCCGAAGAGCCGCTTCGCCAGGCGGCCCAGCCACTGTTCCTTCCCGGTGGCGCCGACTTGAAGGGCGCCGGCCTCGGCTGCAGCGAGGAGGCCCCGGACTTCGCTGCCCGGAGCAGAAAGCGTGGCGAGGGTGCTGAAGAGCACTGCATCTTCGGGAGCCGCGCCAGTCCGTTCGATCCAGCGTTGAACTTGCGCACCAAACTCCGGGTCTGCCGTTGTCGGCACCTCGGTGGCGAGGTCGGGACCGAGGGCATTGAGCGCGGCGAGCACTGCCACCTTTCGATCCTTGAAAGCCAGGGCGGCGAGGTCTTCTGGAAGAAGCGGCTTTCCGATCCAGTAGTCCTGACGGCCAAATCCCACCGGAAACTCCAGCCTCTGCTCGAGCGGATTCACCGGCAGCCCACCCGTGAAGCGTACTGGAATGATCGGCGCACCGACCGAGATCGCCATGTCGATGAACGACGAGCTCATCTTCATCACCGGCTGTCGGCAGTTGAGGGAGCGGGTGCCTTCGACATGGACCATCGCGCTCTTGCCGGAGGACTTCATCTCTGCCGCGAGCTCCCCGACAATCTTGAGCAGCGATTCCTTGTCGTCGCGATCGAAGAAGGTGATCACCTTGGGGTCGACCACCCCGGGGTAGGCGAAGTTGTGGGCGATCAACGTCCCCAGCCAGCTGGTGCGGTGCTCGGCCTTGGCCAGGGTCACCGTCGGCGTTCCGGAGAGCGCCGATGCAATCACGCTGAAGAGCAGGGACTCGATGCCGACCTGGTGGTTGGCGAGGTAGAGACAGCTGCGCCCGCGAACCTTTGAAAACGCCTCCGGCTCAGTCAGCACGACATCGCCGACGAACCGCTCGACGAGCCCATAGTAGAGGTCCTCGACCAGCCACTCACCGACTCCCAAACGCTGACGCCAGTACGCCTTCACTGCGGCAAGGTCCTGCCGGGGCGCGCCCGCATCGGTCACCTCCACCGCCTCATTGGCGCGGTTCAACCGAATGGGCTGGAGGCGCAGCGGTCGCACGGTGGTTCGTGCTCCGCCGTCTTCGGGGAGGACTCGAGCGGGGTGCACTCGGGCCTGGCGGGCGAGGTGATCGCGCACCGCGACTTCAGCGACCAGATCTGCGCGGCGCTCCGGGGCCACTCCATAGATGTGCGCCACGTTGCCCGGGAGCCAATCGCTCTGCCGAACCCCTTCGTTGCTCAAGCGAGTGGTGTTTCCGTCAAAGTCTGAGAGCGCCACTCCCGGGACATGCGTCCGCTCGCTGAGGAAGGTTCGGCGATCTTCCGGAGGCGCAGCGCCGATGGGCCCACGCGGGAGCAGCACTTCGACGAGCTCGAAACCCACCAGCGGGGTCACTCCGGAAAACAATTGAACGGCAAGGACGGGAAATCTCGGGTCACCCTCGAAGCCTGCGAAGCGCGTCTCCAACCGCAGCTCTCCCGACCTTGGAATCGGCGCCAGGAAGTGAAGCTGGCGAAGCCGGTAGGGATAGGCGACGTGGTCGTGAGGAATCTCCGAGGACCACTGCGACAGGGCGTCGTGAGGAATCCCGTGCGTTGCCGCATCGAGCACGCCTTGACCGACGGTGCCCCAGGGCACGGTTCCCTTCTCCGCGTGCAGCACGGCGGTCGACCCCGTCGACCCCATCTTCAGCTCGGTGAGGTACTGGAAGGAGGGGCCATGAAACAGCCTTCCCGAGGTGTAGGGGTCGGGCGCGGGGCGGAGAAGGCTCAGGGAAGCGAGCAGGGGAACCGAAGAAGGCGTGGGCCCGAGCTCCGCGGTTGCGGTGGCCAAAGGTTCGAACCGGGAGAGCGAAGGGTTAGCCGCTTCGCGCCACGCGAGCAGCGTCACCTTGCGGGAATCACCGTCACCTTCCACCTCGGTTCGCAGCCGAACCGCGGCCCCGCTGAACGGCAACCAGCGATGCACCTGGACCCCGGTCAACGAGGTGACTCCTCGCCCGGCGTGGTGTGCGGCCGCTTCGACGAGCCGGTCGACCATCGACATCATCGGCAGAGCCGGCAGGGTCCAGGTCGGTCGATGATCGAGCAACCAGGTGTCGCGTGTGGGGTCGAGGACCTCTTCGCTCAAAGGTCGAGAGTGTTTCCGCTTCGGGTCGGGAGCCGGGCTGGCGACGATTCGCATTCCCAGGTTCTTGGCGGAGTAGATCCGCTTCCCGTCCACCCAGAGCCAGCCTTCGGCGATGGCATAGGGACCCTTTTCGTCCTCCCCGACCTCGGTGATCTGCAGCTCGGTGGTGATCACCTTGTTCTTCGGCACCACCTGCCCTCGGTACTTCCAGGTCACCGGCCGCTCCAGCATCAGGGGCTCGAAGCGCGGGTGGGCAATGGCTTCTCCCATGCCCTTCTCGAGCATGAAGAACTGCAGCAACTGACAGAGCGCCTCGATGCCAAGCGAGCCCGGCTGCACCGGGTCCTGGAAGAAGTGCGCTTTGAAGAACCACTCATCAGGGTCGACGGTCTTCTCCGCCCTCACATAGCCCAGACCCGCCTTGCCGCCTTCGGGCCAGATGCCGGTGACCCGGTCCAGCATCAACAGCATCTCGCCCGGCAGCCTCAGGGTCCCACCGCAGAATTTCGGCGGGCGTGAAGTGAGGTCCACTGTTTGCTCGCTCGGCGCCGAGAGCCTGGCCCGCTCGTCTTCGGTCACTGGCAATCCGACCTGATTCTCGAAGGCCTCCTTGGGGAAGAAGCCGAACACGGTCTTCATCTCGTAGACGCGCTGCTCGGCAACGAAGCACTCCACCGCGAAGGACTCGATGATCATCCCCGCGCTCTGTGACACCGAGAGCAACTTCACCCGGGTCGTCAACGTTCCCGAAGTGGGGAGAAGCTCGGTC
>JAYUUC010000077.1:0-20061 GCA_043755105.1 Myxococcales bacterium | reverse complement strand
CCCTCGCCGCGCTTCAACTGCTGGCGGTGCTCTGCCGGCAGGGAAAGCCGGTCTCCGAGCTGACCTCGCTGTTCGAGCCGGTGCCCCAGACGCTGCTCAACCTCGCGGTGAAGCAGCGGCGGGAACTGGGCGAGCTTCCTGCGGTGATGCAGCGGATCAAATCGGTGGAAGGCAAGCTCGGCAAGGAAGGGAGAGTCCTGGTCCGCTTCTCCGGAACCGAGTCCAAGGTCCGGGTCCTGATCGAAGGCCCGGAAGCTTCGAAAAACGAGCAATACGCCAGGGAAATCGCTGAAGAGCTGACCAAGGCTTTGTCTTAGCGGGTTTGGGTGGGGCCTTCAGGTGGCCGGAAAATACGGCCTTGCGAGAACTGGGGACGCTGGGGGACCAGGCCACTCAGTTCGCGAGGCGGGAGCTTGTGGAGGGCGTGGTGCTGACCATCGACTCTGCGGACACTCGCAACCTGGACAACGCCCTCTCCTTCCGGATCGAGGCCGACGGGTCCCGGGTGGTGGGCGTACATGCCTGCGACCTGGCGGCCTGGCTGCGGCCGGGGAGCGCTCTCGACTTCGCGGCCCGGCGCCGCCAGGAATCCAGGTACGACAAGGGAAATGAGCTGGTCATTCCGATGCTGCCTTTCAGCTTCGGTAACCGGGTGCTCAGCCTTGACGCCGGTACACCCAGGTTGGCCAAGTCGGTCGAGCTTCGGTTCGGGCCGGACGGCAAGCTGCTCGGCAGCCGAATTTTCAAATCGGTGCTGGTGAATCAGCACGCGCTCACCTTTGAAACTGCGGATCTGGTGATTGCCGAGAGCCCCGAGTCCGTTGACCCCGAGCTGACGGCGGGGCTCAAGGCGATCATCGCGTTAGCCGGGCCGACCAGAAAGGGAGCGGCGCGATCTCCGAAAGTGATTGTTGCGGAAATGACCCAGCTCGCCAGCATCGAAGTGGCCAAGGCACTTTCCTCCGCTGGCTTGGAAACCAGCTACCGGAATCAGGGGCTGAAGAAGAAACTGACGTTGGGCGCCATTCCCGAAGGCCATGCGGGGATCGGAGCCGCGGCCTACGTCCGCTGGAGCGCTCCGATGCGGTCCTATTCCGACCTCGATGTGCAGCGGGCGATGGACAGGCTGATCGCGAACCGCGCCCCGGAGGGAAGGATGCTGGAGCTAGATCACAAGATGCGCGAAACGTTTCATGATCGCGCCAACGGGGTCACGCCGCCAGACCAGCGGACGGCTGTCCTCAAGCCGCTCGCAGAGCTGCTTTTGGCAAATCAAGATCGCGGCGCGGATTGAGAACGTGCGGTCCGCTCATTGCCCCCTGTGGTCTCGGCCACCGCAAAGGCGACAGCGGGGTCGATGGGCGCTAAACAGGGTGGGATGACACAGCGACTAGGCGTCAATGTCGATCACGTGGCGACCCTCCGGCAGGCCCGCAAGGTCTCATACCCCGATCCGGTGACCGCTGCTGCGTTGGCCGAGCTCGGGGGCGCGGGGCAGATCACGCTCCACCTTCGCGAAGACCGGCGGCACATCCAGGACCGGGACCTCCGCATTCTTCGCGAGACCTGCCAGACGCAGCTCAATCTGGAGATGGGCGCCAGCGCTGCGATGGTGAAGATCGCCTACGAGTACAAGCCGGACATCGTCACCCTCGTTCCCGAGCGCCGCGAAGAGCTCACCACCGAGGGTGGGCTCGATGTCGCTTCCCAGCGCGACAGCATTCAGAAGCTGGTCAAGAACCTCAAGGACGGGGACATCCTCGTCTCGCTGTTCATCGACCCCGACCTCGACCAGATCCGCGCTTGTCACAAGGTGAACGCTGACCGGATTGAAATTCACACCGGCCGATACTGCGATGCCCGCAACGAACGGGAGCGTTCCCGTGAGCTCGCCCGGGTCATCGACGCCGCCAAGGCGGCAACCAAGCTGGGGATGGGCGTCGCCGCGGGTCACGGGCTGAACTACGAGAACGTCGGGCCGATTGCAGCCATCGCCGAGATCGACGAGTTGAACATTGGCCATGCCATCGTCGGGCGGGCGGTTTACGTCGGCTTCGAACGAGCGGTGCGCGAGATGATCGAGCTGATGCGGATCTCGAGGTAGCGATGGCAGTGCTCGGGCTCGGGCTGGACGTTTGCTCGATTGAACGCATCGACCGGATCATCAAGGGGCCGCGCGGGGAGAAATTCCTCGAGCGGGTGTTCACGCCACAGGAAAGGGAGCGGTGCGGTCAGCGCGCAGACGCTGCCTCCGCCTACGCCGCGAGATTTGCCGCCAAGGAGGCTCTGGTCAAGGCGCTGGGCGCCCCTGCGGGGCTTCGCTGGCAGGACATCGAAGTCGTCCGCGGAGCGGGGGCTCCAGGATTTCGGTTGGCGGGGGTGGCCTTGGCCGAGGTGGAGCGGCTTGGCGCGACGGTGCTCCTCGCGCTCACCCACGATGCGGGCGTCGCCGCGGCGACCGTGGTGGTGCAGGACGGTGGCCGGTGAGAGGGACCGAGCTTCGAGCGCGAGCGTCAAGTTTGGCGGATGCTCCTTGCGCTCACCCACGACGCGGATGTCGCCACCGCGACCGCGGTGGTGCATGACCTTCTCCGGAGAGGGGAGCGAGCTTCGAACTCAGGGGGCATGTTTTGCCGTTGACCTTTGCCCTCGGCCACGTTCTGGCATCGCCGCAACGGTGGAGACACGGAGGCGAAGCGGATGAGTGGAGCGAGCTTCGGTGCCCGCGACGGGCGAGCGGATTCGGTCAGAGCACGGGCGAGACGGAGTGCGGTGCGGCCAGAGCGTGCACCTTGAAGACTCTGGTCACCGCGGCCCAGATGCGAACGATCGAGGAACTGGCAATCCAGACTGCGGGCCTCTCGGTGGCAACCTTGATGGAGCGAGCGGGGGAGGCTCTGGCCCGCGTGACCCTCGACAGGCTCGGTCCCGGGGGCAGGATCTGGGTGTTGTGTGGGTCCGGCAACAACGGAGGCGACGGTCTGGTCGCCGCCCGGACCCTGGCCCAGGCCGGTCACCTAGTCCAGGTCGAGCTCGTTGGCCGCTCGCTTCAGGGTGAACCGAAGCGCAACTTCGAGGCCCTCGCGCATACCGCGGTGAAAGTGGGGCCGATTCCCGAGGCTGAACCTCGTTCGGGTGACGCGGTCATTGATGCCCTGCTCGGCACGGGCCTGAACCGACCGCCGAGCGGTGACTACGCCTCCGCCATCCACCGCATCAACGGGTTTCGTTCCCGCGGCGCGACGGTGGTTTGCGCCGACCTTCCCTCAGGGTTGCATTCAGACTCCGGGATCGCCTTCGAACCTTGCGTGAAAGGCGATGCGACCGTTGCCTTTGGCCGCTTCAAGTTGGGTCAAGTGATGGAGCCTGGAGCGTCTCTCTGCGGTGAGTTGAAGCTCGATGACCTCGGCTTGACCGACGATCTGCCTCTTCCCAATCCGGGGGTCTTTCTGCTTGAAGAGGCGGACCTTCAGGCCCTCCTCCCGCAGCGCCTTCCCGACACCCACAAGGGAACCTTCGGGCACCTGCTGGTGGTGGCGGGAGGAACCGGCAAGTCGGGGGCGGCCGCCCTCTGCGCGATGGCAGGCTTGCGCTCTGGAGCCGGGAGGGTATCGGTGGCAACCCGCGCGGACGTCTTGCCCGCCGTTCTTGCTCACGGCGCCGAATTGATGTCGCACCCCTTAATCGGGGCAGGTGCGCTGGGATCCTCCGACCTTCGTGGTCTTGCCGAGGCCGCGGAAGGGAAGCAGGCGGTGGTGTTCGGACCTGGGCTCGACCGGTCGCCCGAGACCAGCGGATTGCTGATCGACTGGCTGAAGCAACTCACCGTGCCCTGTGTCCTCGACGCCGATGGGCTCAACGCCGTCGCCGGCCACGCAGAAGCGTTGACCCACTCTCTGTCGCCCCTGCTCCTCACTCCCCACCCGACCGAGATGGCGAGGCTCCTCGGCCTGTCCACAGCCGAAGTTCAAGCCGACCGCCTCGGAGCCGCCCGGGCTTTGGTCGCGCGCACCGGGGCCACGGTGGTGCTCAAGGGGGCGCGCACCGTGATTGCGCTCCCGGACGGAAAGGCCTTCGTCAATTCGACGGGCAACCCGGGAATGGCCACTGCCGGGACCGGCGACGTTCTCGCGGGGATGTGTGGGGCGCTGCTCGCGCAGGGGTTGTCGTGCGCCGATGCCGCACGGGTCGGCGTCTTTGCCCATGGTCTAGCGGGAGACCTGGTTGCCGAGCGCACCGGACAACTGGGACTGATCGCAAGCGATCTCCTGCAGGGATTGCAGCAAGTCTGGACCCGGTGGCGGCGATGAGCCCGCGTCGCTTCACCCTCGACAGCCCGGAGCAGACCTTCGCGCTCGGGGTCCACCTGGGCCAGGTGCTGCAGTCAGGAAACTTCATTGGCCTCATCGGAGAGCTCGGCGCGGGAAAGACCCAGTTCACCCGGGGTGTCGCGCAGGGCGCTGGTGTTCCCTCCGATCAAGTAGCGAGCCCGACCTTCGCCATCGTCTACCCCTACGTGGGAAGGTTGCCGCTTTACCATGCCGACTTCTATCGGCTCGCCAACGCCGACGAGCTCTACGCCACCGGATTCGACGACCTCATTCAGTCCCCGGGCGCCGTGCTGGTCGAATGGCTGGATCGCATTCCTGGGGCTGCACCTTCGGACTACCTCCGTCTCGAATTCACGGTGGTTGACGACCAGCGCCGCTGGCTCGATGCCATTGCTTCGGGCGAAGGCTCGGCCCGGCTGTTGCGCGAGTGGATAGCGGTCGAAAACGGCAACAGCGAACCGTAGACAAGAACTAGAGGCCCTTCGTCGCTCCTCCGTCCACATCGAGGATGGCGCCGTGAAAGTAAGAGCCTCCACCTGCCGCGAGAAAGACGACGGTGTCGGCGATCTCCTCCGGACTTCCGAAGCGAATCACCTTCTGCTCCGACACCAGCTGGGCTTCGGCTTCCGCAGCATCGATTCCACGTGCCTGAGCGACCTGGGCCAGACGCGCTTCGAGCCTCCCGGTGCGGATGGGGCCCGGGTTGAGGGCGTTGACCCGGACGCCCTCCTTGAGCCCGAGATCCGCCAGGGCCTTGGTGAAGTTCATCAACGCGGAGTTCACCGACCCTCCGATGGTGAACTCGGCGGTGGGAGTTCGGCCTCCGGAACCGATGATGTTGATCACCTGGCCTCTGGCCGATCGAAGATGGGGCCAGGCCTCTCGCGACAGCCGAACGGCCCCGAAGAACTTGAGCGCAAAGCCGTCCTGCCAGTCAGCCTCGGTGAGCTCGAGGAATGACCCTCGTCGAGTAGCCCCGGCGACGTTGACGAGCAGGTCGATGCGGCTGAGCTCGGAGAGGGCCCCGCGGACGAGGATTCCAGCCGACTCCGGTTCGCGAAGGTCTGCGGCCAGAACGTGGGCACGGCGACCCGAGCGGGCGTGCAGTCGGGCCGACACGCCCTTCAGGAGGTCCTCGGAGCGAGCAGTGAGGAGGAGCTCGTAGCCCGCGTCGCTCAGAGCCTGAGCAATCGCTTCCCCGATTCCTCTGCTCGCGCCGGTGACCAGCGCGACGGGGGCAGTCTGTGGTTGAGTCATGAGAACAAGCTACACCGAGATTGGCGGCTGCCCCTTGCGCTTGCTGTCGGTCGATGAAACGTCGACCCACCTTCGACGATGAGAGAGGAGTCGACGTCCGCTCAGCCCAGAAGCTGCGCGATCGACCAGCGGCGGAGCGTGAGGTCCGCCTCGACCCCGAGCACCGAATCTTCGGGAATCTCGTGCCAGTGGTTTTCGCTGGAGAGCTTCTCACTGGCGATCACCAGCTGTGAAACGGCCACGTCCGCCGCAGGTTCGGCATGCGCGTGCGGCGTTGACTGAAGCTCGGAATAGAAGAGCGAGCGCTGGCGACGGGTTGCCACCATCACTGCCCCGTTGGTAGCAAGAAAGGTGAGCGACGACGGAGGCTGCCCTGGCTCGTCGGCGATCGCTGCCACCTTGGACATCGTCCGCACCAGCGCCTGCGCGACCTGCTTTGCCACCGGATTCTGCTCACCCGGCGCAATCGCTTCGAGCTCGGTGAGAAAGACATAAAAGCAGCGCTCCGAATCGGTTTCACCTCGAATCAGACGCCGCAAGCTTGGGTCGAGGAGCGCCGTGATTTGCGATTCGACCTTGCAGAACTCCCGCACCGTTCCGTTGTGGGCGAAGGACCAGCGGCCGTGAAGAAAGGGGTGGGCGTTGCGCAGGTGGACCGCTCCGACCGAGGCCAGTCGGACGTGGGCCAGCACCGAAGGCGCGCTGATCAACCCGCTGAGCCGCTCGAACTCAGGGTCCTGATGCGCAGGGCCGACGCCGTGCGCGACCGTGGGCTCGATGCCGGGGTAGTAGGCGATGCCCCAGCCGTCCTTGTGCTCGTTCGACTGCGCGCGCAGCGAGTTCTTCTCCTCGACCAAGGAGCGATGAACGGCGCGGGGAAAGTTGGAGCGGAAGCCGAACAGCCGGCACATGGGGCTGAATTCTAAACCGGTTTTGGCCCACTTCGAGAATCGGCCACCCGTCGGCCTGCTTTGAGCACCAAGCGCGCCTGGTTGATTCCCAGCTGATACGGCAAGTGTCGGTAGTCAGGGGTAGAGAAAACCACCACGTCGGCGGGTCCTCCCACAACCAACCTGCCGGCCTGGGGTAGCCCCAGCGCACTGGCGGCGGAGCGGGTGAAGCCCAGGTAAGCCTCCGCCGCGGTCAGCCCGTTGCCGAGGCAGCCAAGGCCCATCGCCAGTGCGACATTTTCGCTCATCGAGGAGCCCGGATTGAGATTGGTGGCGAGCGCCACCTCCACGCCCGCGTCGCGGAGTTTCCGGCCGGGGGCGTACTGCGGCAGTCTCAAGAACAAGGTCGAGGTGGGAGCGAGCACCGCGGTGATTCCAGAGCCGACCAGCGAATGGAGCCCCGCCTCGGAGATTTGTTCGAGGTGGTCGGCTGAACGCGCGCCCAGCTCGACTGCCAGCTCGGCGCCTCCTGCTGAAGTGAGCTGATCGACATGCAGGCGCACTGCCAGCCCCCGGTCGCGAGCAGCGGTGAGAATTCGCCGCGCTTCGTTGCCGGTGAAGGCGCTCTCCTCCACGAAGGCGTCACAGGCGACCGCCAGGCCTTCGTCGGCCACCGCGGGGATGATCTCCTCGATGCAGAGCCGGACGTAGCGCTCCCGATCGGCCTTGAATTCGGGAGGCAGCGAATGGGCGCAGAGCAGGGTGGGCACCAGGGTGATCGGCTGCAGCGTGCTCAAGGTTCGCACCACCCGGAGCATCTTCAACTCGGTGTCCAGATCGAGCCCATAGCCACTCTTGACCTCGAGGGTGGTCACTCCCTGGGCGAGATACCGGGCCAGTCGGGGCAGGGCGCCGAGCACCAGTGCTTCTTCGGAGGCGGCTCTCGTCGCCGTCACGGTGGCGGCAATTCCCCCTCCGCCCGCAGCGATTTCGAGGTAGCTGGCGCCCTGATTGCGCTGCTCGAACTCCCGGGAACGGTCCCCTGCGAACACCAGGTGGGTGTGGGGATCGACCAGGCCCGGACCCGCGAAGCCTTGTTCAGCGTCGAGGAGCTGATGCGCGTCCCGGAGCGCGTCGGGAGGGAGCTCGGCCTCCGTTCCGAGGAAGGCGATCTTGCCGTCGCGAATTCCGATGGCGCCTCGAGGGATCGGCGCGAGGGTCCGCTCTGCGTCTGGGCCGAGTGGGCCGTCGGCGGTGATGACGGAGGAGGTGTTGCGGATGAGGACGTCAAAGTGCTGCATCGTCGCAACCTCGCATCACAGAGTTGCCCTCCCCCCCTCGACTCCGCCTACGCTCGGGGCTTCCGGTCTGGGGCTAAGGGTCTGGGATTAGTGTCTTGAATTGATTGTCTTTGACTGATTGCCTTGAATTGATTGTCTTGGGTGGAGGGTCTCACTCGTCCCGCGGAATTCAGATCGTGATCCCCGGGATCTTCACCTTCCGCTCTTCAGCTGCCGCAATCGCCTCGGGGTAGCCGGCGTCGGCGTGGCGGAGCACTCCCATCGCTGGGTCCGAGGTCAGCACCCGCTCAATCCTCCTCGCCGCCTCCGCGGTTCCGTCGGCAACGATCACCTGACCTGCGTGGAGCGAGTAGCCGATGCCCACGCCTCCTCCGTGATGGAAGGACACCCACGATGCGCCGTTGACCGCGTTCACCAGTGCATTGAGAATTGGCCAATCCGCCACCGCGTCGGTGCCGTCTTTCATCGCCTCGGTCTCCCGGTTGGGCGACGCCACTGAACCGCAATCGAGGTGGTCCCGGCCAATCACGATCGGCGCCTTCAGCTCGCCCGTGCGCACCATTTCGTTGAAGCGCAGGCCTGCCAGGTGTCGCTCGCCGTAACCCAGCCAGCAGATCCGCGCGGGGAGCCCCTGGAATGCAACCCTCTCGCCTGCCAGCTTGATCCAGCGCTGCAGCGATTCTTTTTTCGGAAACAGCTCACACACCGCACGGTCCGTCTTCCGGATGTCTTCCGGATCTCCCGACAGCGCTACCCACCGAAAAGGGCCCTGGCCTTCGCAGAACAGCGGCCGAATGTAGGCAGGCACGAAGCCGGGGAAATCGAAGGCGTTGGCGACTCCTCCCTGGAGTGCAAACGCGCGGATGTTGTTGCCGTAGTCGAACACGTGGCAGCCGGCCTGCTGGAACCCCAGCATCGCCTTCACCTGTTCCGCCATTGAGGCCACCGAGCGGCGGGTGTAGTCCGCAGGATCTTCCCGGCGCAGTGTCGCTGCCGCCGCGAAGCTCAAGCCCGCGGGGACGTAACCGTTGAGCGGATCATGCGCCGAGGTCTGGTCGGTCACCAGGTCGGGGCGGAAGCCGCGGCGGAGCAGCTCGGGAAAAATCTCTGCCGCATTGCCGATTACCGCCACCGACAGAGCCTGCTTGTTCTGCTTCGCCTTCTTCACCTGCTCGAGCGCGTCGTCGAGGCTCTTCGCCACGGTGTCGAGGTACCGGCTCTCCACTCGACGCCGCGCCCGGGCCTCGTCGACCTCGACTCCGAGGAAGACCGCTCCGTTCATCGTCGCCGCCAGCGGCTGTGCGCCGCCCATGCCGCCGAGTCCGCCAGAGAGAATCACCCGACCGCTCAGGTCAGCGGAACCGAAGTGGGTTCGCCCCGCCTGGGCGAAGGTCTCGTAGGTGCCCTGAAGAATTCCCTGGGTGCCGATGTAGATCCACGAGCCTGCGGTCATCTGCCCGTACATCATCAGGCCCTTCGCTTCGAGGTCGCGGAAGTGCTCCCAGGTGGCCCATTTCCCCACCAGATTCGAATTGGCGATCAACACGCGCGGTGCGTCGGCGTGGGTCTTCAACACTCCGACCGGTTTGCCCGATTGCACCAGCAACGTCTCGTCGTCGCCGAGCTGCTGGAGCGCCTGAACGATGCGGTCGAAGCTGGGCCAATCCCGGGCCGCCTTGCCGGTGCCGCCGTAGACCACCAGGTCTTCGGGCCGCTCCGCCACTTCGGGGTCGAGGTTGTTCATCAGCATTCGCAAGGCTGCTTCCTGCACCCAGCCCTTGCACTGAAGCGTTGAACCACGGGGAGCGCGAATCGTACGTGTCATCGAGGCCACCTTTCCCTCCACTGGAGGACCCCATGCTATCTAGAGAATCAGCGGAGGAAGCGCGAGCGATGAAGTGGCAGTGGACCCTGGGAGCGCTGTTCGGCTTTGGCTTGGCGGTGCTGCTGATCGCCCTGCTGGGCAAGTCGCGGGCTGCACCGACCTCTGCACCGGGCACGCTCCGGGGGCGACAGGGCGCAGCGGGGGACTCGACGGTGCAGGCCCTCCGGCTCGGGGCGACGCTGGGCCCTCAGGTCCCCCGCGCAGACGCTGCGGCTGCACCCGACGCCGGCCTCTAGCACCCCTCAGGGAGGCCGCCCTTGGTCGAAACCGGGCCTCGTGCTAGGCCCGGCGCCCCTCTTTCGGGTCACCTTTTCGGAGCTCGACATGATCCGCCGCCACATTCGCGTCGTCGGAGCCATGCTCGAAAAGGAAGGAGGCCGCTACCTGATCACTCAGCGGCCCCCCAAGGCCACCTTGCCGCTCTTGTGGGAGTTCCCGGGCGGCCGCGTTCAGGAGGGGGAGACCGACGAAGAGGCGCTTGCCCGCGAGCTGCACGAAGAGATGGGCATCGAAGTGAGCGTGCGCGAAGTCGCCATGCACGTGCAGCACGAGTACCCGCACTACGACGTCGATTTCCGGGTGTTCCGCTGCAGTCTGGTCTCGAAGGAAAGTGACATCCAGCACCTTCGGGTCCACGACCATCACTGGGTCACCTTGACGGAGATGGGTGGCTACCAGTTCCCGGACGCGGACGCCCGCACGCTCGAGAAACTGCTCGATCTCGACCACTGAGCTGTCGCGCCCACCGCGTCCCTTTCGATTTCGAAGCGAGTGAAGGGAATCAATTCTGACAGCTGGGCTTGCGCCCCAGAGGCGGGTGCACATGTTTGGCAGCGGGTGACGTTCGCCGGGCAGCCTGGCAAGCCAGCGTCTTTGAGGGGAAGGGGAGCATGGGGCAGATCAAAACCAATCCGCCGAGCGTCAACCCCCGAAGCAAGAAATCGGAGAAGGCACCTGGAGTCGGAACACGACTGCCACGAATGGGCTCGCCGATGGGCTACGGGGTGTTGCTGGTGCTCGGCTTCCTGCTCTTCCGAAACTTCTTCCAGGATGCGGGCGTCCGCAAGGTCACCTACAGCCAGTTCAAGGACGCAGTCCGCAGCGGGCAATTCGTCAAGGTCCAGCTCGCATCCGACTACGTCAAAGGCATTCTCCCCGAAAACACCGTCGCATCGCCCACGGACGACAAGACCTTCAGGGCTGTCCCCGCGGCGCTTCCCTGGCAAGCGACCCGGGTGACGGGCGACGACGAGCTGGTGAAGCTGCTCGAGGACAGAAAGGTCCAGTACGAAGCCGTGGCCCCATCTGGCTTTGGCGAGGCGATCTGGATCTGGCTCGTCCCGGTGGGGCTCGCCTTTCTCTTCTGGAGCTTCATGATGAAGCGGATGGCCGGCGGCATCGGTCAGGGCCCCCAGAGCGTGATGAGCTTCGGAAAGACCCGGGCCAAGATTCAATCCGAGTCGGACACCGGCATCGGTTTCAAAGACGTGGCGGGCATCGATGAGGCCGTCGATGAGCTGCGCGAGATCGTCGAGTTCCTGAAGACCCCGGAGAAGTTTCGACGGCTGGGTGGGCGCATCCCCAAGGGCGTGTTGCTGGTCGGCCCTCCCGGCACCGGAAAGACGCTGCTCGCCCGCGCGGTGGCAGGCGAGGCGGGGGTTCCGTTCTTCTCGCTTTCCGGTTCGGAATTCGTGGAGATGTTCGTCGGCGTCGGCGCGGCACGCGTGCGAGACTTGTTTGCTCAGGCCAACGCCAAGGGACCCTGCATCATTTTCATCGACGAGCTCGATGCGATCGGCAAGAGCCGAAATTCCGGCGTCGCCGGCGGCCATGACGAGCGAGAGCAAACGTTGAACCAGCTGCTCGCCGAGATGGACGGGTTCGATGCGCGCGCAGGGCTGCTCATCATCGGCGCCACCAATCGCCCCGAAATCCTGGACAGCGCGCTGATGCGGCCGGGCCGCTTTGACCGCCAGGTGCTGGTCGACAAGCCGGACCGCAGGGGCCGGGAGATGATTCTCGAGATCCACGCCCGCGAGGTGAAGATGGGCCCGGATGCAGACCTGAAGTCGATCGCGGCGCGCACCCCGGGCTTTGCCGGTGCCGACCTTGCCAACGTGGTGAATGAAGCGGCCCTGCTCGCCGCGAGGAAGAACCGGGTCGCGGTGATGCGTGCGGATTTCGAGGAAGCGATCGAGCGGGTGGTGGGGGGGCTGGAGAAAAAGAACAGAAGGATGAACGAGAGCGAAAAAGAGATCGTCGCCCACCACGAGGCAGGTCACGCGGTGGTGAGCTGGCTGCTCCCCCACGCTGAGCGGGTCCACAAGGTCTCGATCATTCCCCGCGGCCTCGCTGCTCTTGGCTACACAATTTCGCTTCCGCTCGAGGACCGCTACCTGATGTCCCAAGAGGAGCTGAGGGACAAGATGGCAGGAATGATGGGCGGTCGAGCGTCGGAGGAGCTGTTCATCGGCGCCATTTCCACCGGAGCCTCGAACGACTTCAAGCAGGCCACCGAGATCGCGAAACTGATGGTGCGTGAATACGGCATGAGCGCCCTGGGCCCTGTTTGTCTCAACGAGGAACGCAATCCCTTCCTTCGCTCGGCGATGGGTCCCGAGAGTCACAACTACTCGGAGCGCACTGCCCAGATGATCGACGAGGAAGTCCACAGGTTGGTGGCCGAAGCCCTTGACCGGGCACGGACCACGCTCTCGGACAACCGCGAAAAAGTGGAAGCGCTCGCCGCCCGGCTGCTCTCGGTGGAGATGGTCGAGGAAGATGAAATGCGGCGCATTCTCGGCCCCAAGGTGGTCGCGCCGGTGCCGCTGCTGTCGCACCATCACGTCGAAGGCGCCAAAGCAGACGCCAGCAGCTCACCGCCGCAACCCTGGGGCAGTCACGCCTGACGGGGCCGGCTGAGCTCGCTTGCCCGCCGAGGCAGTCCAGGGGCATTTCGGACTCCAGGGCTGCCGAAACGGTCTCGCGGGAATTAGTTTTGGTCTCGAGCTAAGCGGGGCGCCTGTGGACGACAAGATCGGAAAAAGCTACCTCGCCCGCAAGGCGCTGTTTGCCAAGGGCATCAAGAAGGGGCGGCTGAGCGTGCAGGAGATCGAGACCGCGCTGCCGGCTGGCGCCCTCACGGCCCCGGAGCGCTGGTTGCTCTACTACTCCCTGCGGGCGGCGATGGTGGAGATCGTCGATGAGGTGACGGGCCAGGTCGATCATGGCTTTCTCCCGCTGCACGAGGCGGCTGCTGGGCACTGAGCCAAGGGTCGAGGTGCGGCAGGAGCGTTGACAGGGCAGGGGGGTTGGTTACGTTGGGGGGTCCCTTGGGGGTCCGATGAGCCATCCCGACGAAGAACCCATTCAGGTCCCGATCAATGACCGCCGCCGCTTCGATATGAACGGAAATCCGATTCGCTTCGAGGAGAAAGCCGCTTCCTCCGCCGAACCCTCTGAAGTTCCGCTTCCGGTCGACGCTGCCTCCCTCTCCGACGCATCGCCGCTGGCCCTGGAGTTGGAGGCCGCCCGGAAACGAATCAACGACCTTGCCCGGGCCTTGCAGTCGCTGGAGCGCGACCGGGAAGAGTTCAAGCTCCGCCTCACCCGGGAACGGGAGCGGATGATCGACGTGGAGAAGGGGAACATCGCGGTCATCCTGCTGGAGGCGATTGACGAGCTCGACCTTTCCTTGCGGGCGACCGAGAGCCACCGCTCGCCTCTCGCCAAGGGCGTGGAGTTGATCCGCGACAACATCCTCAAGAAGGTGGAAGGCATGGGCATCGAGCGCCTGGCGCTGGTGGGCCAGCCCTACGACCCCAACCTCGCCGAGGCGGGGGACATGGAGATCACCACCAACCCCGATGAAGACCAGAACGTGGTCTCCGAGTTGCGCGCGGGCTATCGCTACAAGGGCCGGGTGATTCGCCCCGCTCGGGTGAAGGTTGCGAAGTACTTGAAGCCGGCCGACGCCTGAGTCGCCGGGGGATGGTTCACCTTCTCGGGCTGTGGCTCGCTGTGCCTGGCCTGAGCTTCGCAGCCGCTCCGGCGGAAACCCTTAGGGAATGGCCCGCCGACCCCGGGTCTTCCCGGTCTGCCGGCGCCTCGCAGCTCTACCGCGAGCGCAGCGCCGGTGAGCCGCCGCTACTGCCTCGCTTCGATCCACCCAATTCGCTGGCGCCGCTGATTCGCGCGGTTCGACCTGGGGTGGTGAACATCCATTCCGAGGCAGCCTCTCACGGAGAGTCAGAGCCGGTGCGGCAGTCGCTCGGGTCGGGGTTCATCATCAGCCCCGACGGCTACGTGGTGACCAACGACCACGTGGTCGACAAGGCCGCCCAGATTCAGATCAAGCTCGCCGACGGACGTGAGTTTCCGGGCGAGGTGGTCGGGCGCGACCCTTCGACGGACCTCGCTTTGCTTCGGTTGACGGGCCTGGGCAAGACTGAGCTGCCTTTCAACTACCTCGGAGACTCGGACAAGCTGCAGGTGGGGGACTGGGTGGTGGCGATCGGCAACCCGTTCGGGCTCGACCACTCGGTTTCCCATGGGCTGATCTCGGCGAAGGAGCGGGTGATCGGCGTCGGGGTGTTCGACGACTTCGTCCAGACCGACGCGCTGATCAACCCCGGCAACTCGGGGGGGCCGCTCTTCAACATGCTCGGAGAAGTGGTAGGCGTGAACACCGCCATCGTCACCCAGGGGGCGGGCATCGGCTTCGCGGTCCCCATCAACATGGTCAAGGACCTGCTCCCCAATCTTCGGGTGAACGGGCGCCTGGCGCGAGGGTGGCTAGGGGTGAACATCAAGGAAAGCCCGATAGGGGAAGGTGGGCGCCGATTCGCCGTGGTGGTGGATGTGTTTCCCGGAAGCCCCGCGGCCAAGGGAGGGTTGAGGGCGGGCGACCGGGTGAACTCGGTGAATGGTCGGCCGGTCGAGACCTATCTTCAGCTGCTCCGGAAGGTGGCGTTGCTGGCGCCGGGGAGCCGCGCCCGGTTCTCGGTGCAGCGCGGAACCGAACCCGCTCGCGAAGTGGCGGTGACGCTGGGCCAGCGCCCGTCGCCGGAGTCCTCTCAGACCGTTCCCAGCTCGGGGCGGATCGAGAGATTGGGGCTGCTGCTGAAGGAACGGGCCGCCGGAGTGGGTCTCGAAGTGGTGGGAGTTACCCCACACGGCCCCGCCGAGCAGGCCGGAATTCTCGCCGGCGATCTGATTGTCGAATTCAACCGGAAGCCCGCGAGGGATCTGGCGACGTTCAATCAGGCACTCGAACTCGAAGGAGCGGAACAGACCGCGCTGCTGCGGTTCAACCGGGGCGAGCACAGCCGCTACGTGGCGCTGAAGCTGCTGCCTTCAGTGTCGACTGTCCGCTGATCCCGAGCGCCGCCGCAGGCAGAGGTCGAGGGGAGCCCTGGTTCCCGTCACCGCGCGAGATAGACACCGCGGCTCTCACCGGTCTTCCCCACGGTGACCTGTAGCCCGTCGATGCGGGCCTTCACTCCGGTCATCTTGCCGCCACCCTTCTTCGGCAGCTCCCAGACGCCGAGTGGCGTGAACACCACCTGCAGCCTCAGCGCTCGCATTCCCACCTGGCGTTGAAGCGCGCTCGCACCAACGTCGTCCGGCGCGTTGCCCTTGACGGTGAGGTAGCTCATCACCGGGTTTCCGTGGGCGTCCGTCTTCCGCGGAGCACCTTCCGTCAGCGCCATGCCCGCGGCGGGAAAGAACGGAGTGACATTGAGAGTGAAGTCACCGCCACGCCCCGGCGATCCCATCGAGATCATCGACGCCGCGTCCTCGCTGATGATCATGTAGAGCCTCTTTCCGCTGCTCTTCTGGCGGAAGGCCGCTGCATGTTTGCGGCACTCCCCGCCGCCGTTCAATTCCGAGGGGCAATCTCCGACATAGCTTTCGAGAAACGAACCGAGCGCTCCCAGTTTCTCGGCGCCAGACATCAATTTTCCAAACCTGGCATCAACCTCGGCAGCAGCAACCCCCGGAACGACGAGCATCGCCAGCAGAGCGGCCACTTTCACGGTGCCTCCTCTAGAAAATAGGAGGGGCGATTGTCCTCGACCCCGTCGGAACCGGAAAGGAGTCGGGTGTAGACCAAGGTAGATAGTTTGACCACATGCACGCACCCTGTAGGCTTTGCTCTCACTCAGCCCGGAGGCACCAGCGCTTGACTGAACGTCGGCAGAACCTTCGCTTCGACAAAGTCTTCACGGTGTACATCACCACTTCAGAGGGAATGACCCGCGGCATGGGGCGGAACATCAGCGCGCGGGGGATCTTCGTCGAGACCCGCGAGCCGATGCCGCTGGGAGGCAGGCTCAAGGTGACGTTCTCAGGCGAGGACGGAACCGAGATGACCTGCCTGTGCGAGGTGCGTTACCAGGTGGCGCTCTCGTACGGAAAGAAAGATGGCAACGAGGGCCACAGCCGCGGCGTGGGGCTGCGGATCGTGGCCTACGAGACCAAGGAAGATCACCCGCTGCTGCTGGTCTCGCGTGAGAGGGTGATGCACTAGGGTCGAAAGCAACAAACTCGCCCTGGGATGGAGATCGGGTGCAACACCCGATGGCTCCCAGGGCGAAGGCGAGGGGGGAAGGGCGTCGCGGTTACTGCGAGAACCCCTCGAGCTGGTAGTGGGCTTCGATTCGCTTCAACGCCAGCACCATCGCCGCGCAGCGGGTGTCCATCGTCTGGCCGAGGCAATAGCGGCGGCTGTCGTGCATCTCGGTGCGCCGGGGATTGTTGCGCGCGATGTCGCGGATGGTGCGGTAGTTCCGTTTCATCGCGAACTCCAGCTTCCGGTTCACCTCTGCCTCGGTCCAGCTCTCCATCCGCTTGTTCTGCACCCACTCGTAGTAGCTGACAGTGACGCCGCCGGCGTTGGCGATGATGTCGGGGATGAGGTCGATCTTCCGCCGCTCGAGCACCCGGTCGGCGTCGGGAGTGGTCGGTCCGTTGGCTCCCTCGGCAATCAACTTCACCTTCAGTCGCTCGGCGATTTCGCCGGTGATCTCTCCGCCCAGCGCTGCGGGGAGCAGCACATCGGCGGGAATCTCCCAGAGGTCCTTCTTCTCGATCGCCTGCGCTCCGGGGAAGCCGAGCACCGAACGCTTCAGGTTCTTCGGGTTATCGTAGACATAGGCAGTGAGCGCGGCGACGTCGATGCCATCGCCGTTGAACACCGTGCCGTCGGCGTCATTCACCGCCAGCAGCCGGGCGCCCATCGAGCAGAGAATCTCTGCCGCGTTGGAGCCGACGTTGCCGAAGCCCTGAAGGACGAAGGTCTTGCCCTTGAGGGTCTCGTTCTTCTCGGCGTAATAATCCTCGATGCAATAGGCGACGCCCTGGCCGGTGGCCTTGACCCGCCCTTCCGAACCGCCGATGCGCACATCCTTGCCGGTGACCACGCCGCGGTTGTTGTGGCGCTCGCGCTCGCCGTCCATGTACTGGCGGAGCATCAGCGCCATGATCTCCCCGTTGGTGCCGACGTCGGGCGCGGGGATGTCGATGTTGGGGCCGATCAGGCTCTTCAACTTGTACATGAACCGCAAGGTGATCGCCTGGAGCTCTTCCCTGCCGTACTGCCGGGGATCGAGCTGGATGCCGCCCTTGCCGCCACCGAACGGGACCTCGGCAATCGCGGTCTTCCAGGTCATCTCCGCTGCGAGCGCCTTGAAGAGATCAAGCGAGACCTCGCGGTGATAGCGGATGCCGCCCTTGTAGGGGCCGCGCGCCTGGTTGTGCTGCACCCGGTAGGCCTTGAGCCGTTGATTCTCGCCGGGGACCAGCTGATAGACGCCGCCGCTGGGGAGCCGAAGGTGACCATCGCGAATGTGGACATCGGAACCGAGCAGAGCCCGTCCGTTGAGGATGATCTTCCCGTCGGAGAGCTGCTCGAGCCCTCCGGCATCGCGCACCTGCGTGACCGCGAGGGTGGCGAAGGCCTTCGAGCTTTCAGCGGCCAGCGGAACGAGCCGGTCCTTGAGCTTGATGGTGACGTAGAAGATGTGCTCGTAGTCGGGCTCCTCGAGTTCCAGCCGCACCCGCTTGTCGAGGTCCATCAGATCGGCGGCGCGATGAAAAATTTCCATCGCGTCGGTGTAGACAGTGCGCTTGGGGCTCGGCGCGGGAGCGCGCATGAAGGTCTCTTCGGTAGGCGACATGGCAGGCAGTCCTGTTCGAAAGCGATCGGCGCGGACATTACGTTCACGCCGACGCGAGGGTCAATCACCGAGGCCGGACGTTTCCTATCAAAATCAGCGGCTTAGAGCGCGATCACCCGCAGCTCACGGGACTTTACGGTGAAGGTCGCGCGTGCTACCAACCGAGGCGTTTGCAGGCAGTGCGCCGATGTAGCTCAGTTGGCAGAGCAACTGATTCGTAATCAGTAGGTCTCCGGTTCAAATCCGGACATCGGCTTTCGAACAGTCAAAATCGAGGGGTTCCCGATCGACGATGGGGAACCCCTCCCCTGATGCGGGTAGGAAGGCGTTCATGCCCAAGCGCCTTGTCCGATGGCTGTTCGTTTCCGGTCTCTTGGCGGCCCCCCCTGCATTTGCGGAAGCGGGGGTCTCACTCGATCTCGCTCCCGGGGTCGGCGTCCCCTCGGTGAACTACGGCCTCCAGCTGGCTTACCATGGCGAGAAGCTGGGGGTATTGCTCCGCGCTGAGCACAGCATCTGGTTCAACCTCAATACCGAGGAAGCAGCCAAACGGGGGACACTCGATATCGCCCTCGGCGGGGAGTGGTTCCACTTCGAGCGTCGTGGGCGCACTTCCTTGTACGTCGGAATTTCGCGGTTGCTCTTCGACACCCCTCTTGATCTCGCGGGCGCAACCGGCCCCTTTCTCGACTGGAGGCCGCTGGGCGTTCGGCTCCCCTTGGGCGGTCCCTTCCACCTCCTACTGGACCCGCTTCACGTGGTCTTCATTGCCCCTGTACTGGGGGCGTTGCCCTTGATCGTCGTTCAGTATCGGGCCACCGTTGGCATAGAGATCGCCCGATGAAGCGGGCGATGGCACTCCTGGCGCTGAACCTCTACCTTGGCTCGACGGCCCTGGCCTTCAGCATCCGCAGTGGGGTGACCGATCTCTGCCACGAGACCATCACCGGAGAGGGTTGGTTTCAGGCCCGGTGCCCTGACAAGCGCTGCCTCGAGCTGAGCGAACCCTGGACTCGGTTCATGCCCGCATCGCTGCCCGGTAACCCGGTGCGAGAGCTGATGGCCAGCGCCAACCGAGGGGAAGCCGACTGGCGAATCCAACTGGCCAACTACTCGCTCGTCGTTGGCGTCCGCTTCAACGACCTCCACGGCCATGGGGCGAGCGAAATACTTCAATTGCGTGAGATTCATGGCTCGGCGTCAGGCCAGAATGAGCACTGTCTTCGCAGCAAGGAACAGGACGGTCCAGACGGCGACCGCGCAGCGTTGAACAGCTGTCGCGACTACATCCAGTCCGAGCTTGCACTGGCCGAGGAGCACTTCCGGGCGTCGAGCGACGCGCGGCTGGAATCGGTCCCCGTGTTCATCGAGTACTATGGCCAGGTGAAGGTCGAGGTTTCAGGTGGCTTTTTTCACCTCGGGCGCGCGCTCCATGCGGTGCAGGATTCTTTTTCGCATTCGCTCCGGTCTGAAGATCTCTCGGTCATTTTATCGGTGGCCAACTACATCGAATGCACCGCCAACGACTTTGAGGAGTTGCGCGACGGCCCTTGCCACAGCCGCGCGACGGACACCTGCCGCGGGGAAGCCGCCCCCCTCCGCGAAGCCGCGATTGCCGGTTCGAAGGCGTTGCTCGAGGGCTTTGCGCGACAACTGGACTCGGGCGACACCGCGGGTAGCCAGGCCGCCCTCGACCAAATCTTGGCTTATCGACCCGGTTGCACTCTCGACAATCAGTATTGCAACACCCCTTGGCGGTCCTTCGCCTTGAAGAGCTCGCCCAATGCCGACCCGTTGCGCTTTGCCAGCCGGGGAGGATGCGGCGGCGCAACTGAAACCGAGCCGCTCTTGACCGCGCTCCTGCCTGTCCTTCTCTGGGGGCTTCCGCTGGCGGGTCGGCTTCGTCGCGGCCAAAGCCGATCTCCGCCGCAGTGATCCAGGCCGGGTCGCGTCGCAGTCGCCAACACTGAGGCCGACCGGCGCTTCCCGATTGCCGCCGGTACCGACCCAGTTGGCATGAGCGCAAGTTGCCTGGGTGCCCTCATCCAGGCAATAAGCTCCTTTGGGGCCGGCTCTGAGCCGCTGGAGCCCCGCTTGGAAGATCCGCACCATGGTCCAGTTCCACTCAGCAGCGACTTCGAGGGCGCGGCGTGTTGCCTTCGGCCTGCTGTTCTCGGGGCTCCTGTTCCACTGCTCTCCGGCCAACGCGCCGAGCGT
>JAYUUC010000076.1:0-2406 GCA_043755105.1 Myxococcales bacterium | reverse complement strand
TCCTCGGCGCGGGCGAAGCCTTCGCCGGAGTGCACCAGTGGGGTAACAGTGAGGGCCAGCGGGAGCAATGCCGGCAAAAGGAGTGCGTGCCACATCAGGTTCGACCCGACGCTAACCGATGTTGCCGCGGTGGCTGCACTGAATGTGCTTCGAACTCGAAGGAGTTAGATCTCGACCAGCCCGGCCTTGAGGGCCATCACCACGGCTTCGACATGGGAGCGGACGCCCATCTTCCGGTAGAGGTGGCCGAGGTGGGTGCGCACCGTGCGCCGCTCCAGGGTCATCACCCGCCCCACCTCGGCATTGGACAGGCCCTTGGCGAGAAAACGCAGCAGCTCGTGTTCGAGCTCGGTCAACCCCCAGGGGTTGGAGGTGGGAGGCGCCCCGGCCGCCTGCACCGATTGAAAGTAGTTCCAGAAGCGGCGGGCGATCTGCGGTTCGATCACCACGCCTCCTCCGAGCACCTCGTGGATCGCGGCGCGAATCTGAGCGGGCCCTACCCGCTTCACCAGATAGCCCGCGGCTCCGGCGAGCACCGCTTGATAGACCTTCTGCTCGTCGTCGAAGGAGGTGAGGATCAGAACTTCAGCAGCGCAGTCCCGGGACTTGAGCCGCCTTGTCACCTCGATGCCGTCCATCCCAGGCAGCTCGAGGTCGAGCAACACCACCCGCGGCTGCAGCCGGCAAATTTCCTCCACGGCTCCCTCGCCGTCCTGGGCGGTACCGAGGATGTCGAACTCGGGGAAAAGGCCGAGCGCCTTGAGCAGGGCCCGGAGAATCGCTGGCTGATCTTCGACCAGAAAGAGCGAGACCCGCTCGACCTCGGTCATCGGACGCGCTCGGGATGCTTGCCGAATTGCTCCTCCACGTGGCGCGCTTTTCCTCTCGTCAGCTTGAGCGAGAACTCCCTCCGCTCACCGGTCTTGACGTCCACCACCGTTAGCTGCCGCAAGCCCGGAGCCACCGGATAGTCCTTCAGCGGAGCGGGTCTCTTCACCCGGGCACCGTCGATGAATATCCGTACCGGGACGTTGGCGCGCACACTGACCAGAGCGGCGGTCTTCTTCGGCGCCGGCTGATGCCACTCCACCCGCGGGGTCGCTGTCGGCTTGGCCTCTACCGGAGCCGGCGGCGATACCGGAGTGAACACTGGCAGCAGAGGAGCGACCGGCGCCGGCCTCGCGGTGTGCACCGGGGCGGTCACGGGCGGCGCAGGGAGGCGTGCAGCAGGAATCGCCGGAGCCTTGACCACGACGTAGGCAAACACGAACAGACCTGCAACCGCGGCGGCGAGGACGAAGTTGATCGCGCGACGCCGAGACTTCGCGGCCTTGTACAGGCGTCGCTCCCCCGAGACCATCGGCCGCATCGCTCCGGTACGCCCGGTGTGGACGTGGGGAAACTCGGGGTCGGAGACCGGGCCGACGTCCTCCGCGGGAATCGCTGCATACCCCGAGGATTCATCGGTCGGTTCCTGTCGGGGCCGGGAGCTCGATCGCGGAGGGCGTGGAACCTGGGTCTCCTGGGTGAGGTCCGCCTCCGGGAGGGTCAGGTGCTCGAAGTCTTCGATCACCCTCACCCGCTTCAATACCGGGCTCGAGGCAGAGAGTTCGCCGCCGCGGGAAGGGCTCCGCTCGACCGGTAACGCGGGTTGGGCGCCAGGCTCGAAGGGATGGGAAAACGGGGTGCGCAGCGGCACCGTGCCGGAAACTTCGACGCCCGGAGCCTCCTCGGTGCCCGTCACCTCTTCGAGCACCCAGGGACCTTCGAGGGCCAAAGACGTCTCGCCGGTGAGCGCGTCCCACGACGGAATCAGCTCGGCGATGAACCGCTTCAGCTCGTCGCGGGGCGGCAAGCCCCCGGCGACCATCAGCCAATCTCGCAACGCCTGGGCAAAGGCCGCGCAGGTGGGAAACCGCCTCCCTGGCGACGGATCGATCGCCCGAAGCAGCACCGGGTCGAGACGCGAGCTCAAGCGTCGATCGATTCGCGAGGGGGCGATCGGTGGCGCTGGCCGGGTCACTCCCGTTTGCGGGGCGAGTTCGCGCAGGGTGAGCAGCTCGTAGGCCAGCGCACCGAGAGAAAAGACGTCGGCCTGTCGACCGACTTCGCCGGCCCGGGCGAGCTCGGGAGCCCGGTAGCAATCCCTTCCCCGCCCTTCGAAGATCTGCCGCAGCGCAGTGGCAGCATCGAGCGCGCGGAGGGCCCCGAAGTCGCAGATCGCGGGCACACCGTCTCGTGAGACGAGGACGTTTGCCGGGGTGAGCGCTCCGTGAAGCACTCCAGCCTGGTGCGCCCGGTCGGCGATCTCGAGCAGCTCGATCAAGAGGAAGAGCGCCACGGAGGGCGCCATCGAAAAATCGCGGGCAGTGAGCCGACCGAGCACGTAGCCGAGATGGGGGCCCT
>JAYUUC010000075.1:0-7169 GCA_043755105.1 Myxococcales bacterium | reverse complement strand
ACTCTCCCTGAACACACTGGGTCTGAAGGGATTGTAGAGGTGCGCTTGCTTCCATTGAATTCGCTACAGGCTGAGCCTACTGACTGCCAGTACCGTGCCGATTGCCGCAAGATCATGGTTGTCCATGAGAACAATGGGTTGGCCGGGCACACCTCCTGAGTGGGAGTGCGCGGACGTCCTCCGCCGCCTCACTCATGTCCGTTGGCCCTCGAGCCTCGACGAGCCATTGCCGGAGCTTTCAAACGCGGCCTGCTTCGCTTAAAGAGCCCGGATGAGAGCCCTTCGTTGCTGAACCGCCATGCCTTGGTGCTCGTCCTCGGAATCGCCGCCTGGGTACTGCTGCGCGCGGTGCCGCCCTCCGCGTACGGGCTGCTGGGAGCAGCGTTCCTCTGCCTGGCGATCGGTCTGCTGCTCGACTCCGGCATCCCCGAAGGGCCCCGAACGGTCGCTGCTCATCTTCTCCAGGCGGTGGGCGCAAGTCTGCTGGTCGTCAGTGCCGCGCTGCTGGGGGCACTGGGAACGGCGGGGATTCACCTCGCTCTGGTCGAAGTGGGTATCGCCCTGGTTGCCTTCGGGGTGCTCGCCGAGATGCGGGTGGACTACGCGAAGTTGAAGGCCGCGGTGCTGCTCCAGGTCGTTGGTGATCTCTGCTACCTCGCCGGGGCGGCTACCGCCTTCTGGTTTCGCAAGGGGACCCCGTCCACGAGCGGGTGGGTGTTCATCGCGCTGGCGGGTCTGCTCGGCGTCTACGCCGCGGGCGCCAACCTCGCTCTTCAGATTGGTCGGTTGCGGAACCTCCAGGCGGGGTGGCGGTTCCGGGTGCTTGGCATGGACGAAGGCAGCCTTCGGTTGAAGACCCCGGGATCAGAAGCGCGGATCCCCTGGCGCCACGTCGAAGCGGTGAAGAAGCTCGACGCCCGCCACCTGCTGCTGGTGCTCCCCGCACCGCTACCAGGAGAGCTTCAGGCCACCGGGTTGCCCTTCGAAGAGCTGCGCACCAACGCCGAAGCGCTGGTTCCGGAAACGGCGCCACCGCCCGATCGCTATGGCTTCGTCCTTCATGAGCAGGAGCTGGGAATGCCGCTGTCCCAGGCCGAGGCCACGCTCCGAACCCATCTGGTGACCGGGTGACCGCCAAGCTCGAGGTGAAGCTGGTGCGGACGCGGCCGGCCCCCGATCTGCCCTTGCCTGGCTACGAGACCGCGCTGGCGGCGGGCCTCGACCTTCGGGCTGACCTCGACCAGCCGTTGACCCTCGGGTCGCTGGAACGGGCGCTGGTCCCGACCGGGGTGGCGGTGCAGATTCCTCCCGGCTTCGAGGGCCAGATTCGACCTCGCTCGGGGCTGGCGGCGAAGAAGGGTCTGAGCTGCCTCAACACTCCCGGCACCATCGACGCGGACTACCGGGGCGAGCTCAAGGTGCTGCTGGTGAATCTCTCGGCGGTGCCGGCGACGGTGGACCGCGGCGACCGCGTGGCCCAGCTGGTGATCTGCGCGGTGGCGCGTGCCGAGCTGGTCGAGGTGGACGCGCTCGACGACAGCGCTCGCGGGGCCGGGGGCTTCGGGTCGACGGGGCAGTAGCTCCGCTTTGGCTCGCCAAACGGGTCAGTGAGGAGCCGAGTCCTGGAAGGCACTCAAGGTGAAGAACACCATTTCCCGAACTCGTCTTTCGTCGGTGAAGTGGCCGTGATTGTCGGATGCAAAGGTGTGGACAATTCCAGCACTGTGAAGCGCTTGACTGAAGCGGTAGGCAGGCTCGAAAAGTAAAGCCTCATCCGAAGGACTGGCTGCGATGTAAATCCGTCGCGATAGATGCGCGATCGCGGCGTCGCGAATCACCGGATCTGCGAGCAGCTCGATCGGGCTTGCGTGTTTCCAGTTGGCCCAGACCTCGGGGATCACTTTCCCCGAGTCCAGCTGAGCTGGCCAAAGAACGCCGCCCTTTCCGTCAGGGGACCAATCGGCCGCATAGCTGACCATCTGGCCCGGAGGGCCGAACAGGTCCTCCACTCGCATCCACGCAAGAATGGGAGAATTGACTCGCCCGTCAAGACCAAAAAACCAGCTCTTGAAATCAAGCCCATCTGGAGAGCTCGCGATCGCCACCTGGAAAATATCTGAATGGCGCAGCGCAAAAGAGACTGCGTTGAATCCGCCAGTGGAGTGCCCGAAGAGTGCGCGCTGGGTTGGCTCAGACCTGGTGCGATAATGAGCATCAATGAAGGCCACCGCATCCTGCGCGAGGAATGAATCAAAATCGCCGGCAGTCAGGGACTTGGTGAGGTAGGTGGAGCCCCAGCGGCTGCCCGTATCGACTCCAACCACGATCGCTTCTTCTCCGAGCGGGGCGAAGGTTTCTATGTTTTTAGGTAAGCGTTCACCGGATCACATCCATTGATGCATTCGATCAGCTTCGGAAATTCGCCAGTTCAGGCGGAGATCGCGCCGTGGAGGAGGATGTGATCTACGGCATTTGTGGTGACGGATCCCCGCGACCAGCGCATCGCCGCTCTCGAAGCTCGAGTGGATGCCCTGCTTGCGCGTGTTGAGGTGCTGGAGGTCGAGAATCGTCAGCTGCGGGCGGAGAACACCGAGCTCAGAGGACGGCTGAATCAGAACTCGAACAACTCCTCGAAGCCGCCCTCGTCGGACCCACCTGGGACTCCGCGCGCCACAAAACCACCGACGGGCCGACGCCCAGGAGGGCAGCCGGGCCACAAGCACCACAAGCGCGAACTGGTGCCCGCGGAGCAGGTCACGAGGTTCGTCGACGTGGTGCCGCCCCGGTGTGGGCACTGTGCACTGCGTTTGGCTGGTCGCGATGCCGAACCCGAGCGGTATCAGACGATTGAGGTTGAGCCCATCAGGCCCAACATCACCGAGTACAGGTGTCACACGCTGAGGTGTGACTGCGGCGCGATGACCCGGGCCGAACTTCCGGATGAAGCGAGCCACGTGTTCGGCGAGAGGCTGACTGCGCTCATCTCTTTGCTGTCGGGCGGGTACCGTCTCTCGAAGCGGCTCGTCCAGAGCGCCCTGACTGACCTGCTCAACGTGCGGCTCGCCCTTGGAACGGTGTCGAACCGCGACATGGAGGTGAGTGCCTCGCTCGCCACGCCGATGGCCGAAGCGGAGCAAGCAGTCCGGGACACCGATGCCGCGCACATGGATGAGACGGGCTGGTACGAGGGGAAGGTCGAAGGTCGCAGCAAGCGCGCTTGGCTCTGGGTCCTCGTCACCGGCTGCGTCACCGTGTTCCGAATCTCCACGAGTCGCGGGGGCGAAGTGGCGAGGGCATTGCTCGACGCCGACTACACCGGCTTCCTCACAACCGACAGATGGAACGGCTACAACTGGTTTGACCTCGGGCTGCGTCAGCTGTGCTGAAGCCACCTGACAAGGGATTGGCAGAGCTTTATTGAACGCGGCGGCGAATCGGAACGTATCGGCCTTCTCTTGATGGACAACCGCGACCGGATGTTTCGATGGTGGCGACGCGTCCGAGACGGCACCTTGGAGCGAGCCGATTTTCAGCGCCGGATGGCACCTGTCAGGCGGCGAGTCCTTGGACTCCTACGCGAGGCGAAGGCATGCCCCGATGCCAAAACCGCTGGAATGGCAAAGGAGATTTTGAAGCTCGAGCCGGCGATGTGGACCTTCATTGACGCCTCCACGGTCCAGCCAACAAACAACATCGCCGAGCGTACAATCCGCCATGGAGTGATGTACCGGAAAACCAGCTTCGGAACTCAGAGCCCGGCGGGTAGCCGCTTCGTTGAGCGAATCCTCACCACTGTCGCAACTCTCAAGCAGCAAAATCGTAACGTGCTCGACTTTCTCACCGAAGCCGTCCGCGCTCACCGATGTGGTCTCAAGCCACCTTCACTGGTCTCGAGCAATCATGCTGGATGCATCACTCTCGCAGCCTGATCGGGTGAACGCTTACGTTTTTAGAAATCTCGAAAAACCGACCGCCTGTGTCTGAACTGAACAGACCGGGTAAGGAGTAGATAACGGGATATCGGCGATTTTTGTCCTTCTCGTAACTGGGGGGAAGGGACACGCATAGTCTTCGATCAACTGACGTTTGCCGGCTACCCGCAACCTGCGGTGCCTGAACGTGTTCGAGCCGTAGGTGCTCTCCAGCGCAGCGCTCCTTCGGCGGCTTGGGAGGCACCACCTGGGCGAGGACCAGATCAATGTTCTCAATGTTCGTCTTGCCGACCCTTATTGGGTCGGTCTTTCCCAGCAGGTTGCCCGCGCCGCCTTCCTGGAGAAGGGTAGGAAGAAACTCGCCCTTGCGATCGAGGATCGCGTAAACACTGACTTCGCCCGCAGGGACCGGAAGCACAAAGTGAACAGGAGCGAGGGACGGGTCAACCATTCGAAACCCTTGGATTCTCTGCAGCGCCTGAACGACTATGTTGATGACGTGGCGCCCATTGTTGAGGTCGTTCGCTTCCTTGGCAGTAAGCCAGTAGACGGCGAGATTTCCCTTGAGTGATTCACCCCCGAGTGTCGGGGCTACCGACACGGCTCCCGCCAGGTGTAACGGGGCTTCGACGCCGTCGACAGGCCGTTGGTTCCTGCTGTTTCCTGCGCAAGCCAGCGTGACCAACAAGATTTGAGCTGCAAATTTGCGCATGCGAGCCGTGTACTACGGAGCCGGCCTGGCCGTCATTGCCTGTTGACTGCCTCCTCCGCGGAAAGCCTCAGACTCGCGGCTCTACAAGAGCGCCAGCGGTGATTTCGCTACCGGGACGCACGCTCCGGGGCTGGGCTGGACGATGGTCAGGCTCGAGGGGTATCTGCCCCGATAGCAGGTGGGCCCAAACTTTCGCTATTTCTTGGGACCCGCGGCAAGCGTGGCATCGAAGAAGTCGAGTGCTGCTTTTGCGTCTTCATGCTGAAGTCCATGACCTCCTGCTCGCACGCGAAGCTCATTGGGCCAATCGGACTGCGACATCGCTTTTGACAGCGCCTGCATTTTGGGCAGCTGCCAGGGATCTTCGCTGGCGGCGATCAACAGGGTGGGGCGAGCCCGGGTCTTATCGAACTGGGTCAGGCCTTGGGGCAGTCCTCCGTGAAGAACCGCGTAGCCCGCAACCTTCCACTGGCTCTCCGCGGCGAGCATCGAGACGAAGAATCCCCCGTTCGAAAAACCCAATAGAAAGGGTGCCGTGAGGTCAGCACTGAGGCTTCGACGCGCTCCCCTGAGAGCGACGGCAAGCTTCACCTTTAGGAACTGACCGAACTGGGGAAGCTGACTTTTCGCAGACGGAAAGCACAGGTGACTCTTGAACTCAGGGGACCAGTCGCAAAGTCCGGGTTCTCCGAGCATCGCGAGCACCGCATACCCACGCCCGGTCGCCATCGATGCGAGCTCGATGAGCTCAGCAGCGCTGCTGATGGCCTCCGGCCGCATCATCCCATGGAAGAAAACGATGATGCGTCTTGGATCCTTGAACTCCGCAGGCCGCGCGAGGCACGCATCACTGCCAATGGCCGTATACGAAGGAGGACATCGGGGCGACCGTTCGGCCTCCCCCATCAGCTGGGCGCGAAACTCGAACGTTTCTGGAGGAGCGGCGCTGAGGTTTTCGGAGACGTAACGGGTCTTGAAATCCGGCTTCGCATCTTTCGTCCAGTCACCGCAGGCAAGGTCGGACAGCGGCACTGGCCCGGAAGAGGTCGCAACCTTGAAGGGGATGGAGGGACCCCCGTCCTTCGCTGTGCCGCGATGAACCGACCAGTGGATGTGCTTCGCCCCGGCGATTCCGGTGTTGCCTTCGATTCCGATCGGATCGCCCCGTTTCACCGCCTTGCCCGCATCTACGAGAATCGCGGCCAGGTGTGCGTACTGACTGTAGAGGCCCCCTTCATGCTGTACCCGAACGTAGTTGCCCCACCCCTGATTGCAGAAATCCTCGCCATCCTGATGGGTAAGGTCCTTGGTGAAGCAGCCCCCCACAGGCCACGCCACTCCGTCCGCACTCGACACCACCAGGTGTGGAGGCGTGAACGCAGAGGAAACGAGATCAACGGCAAACCGATTCGAGGGGTTGCACCCGTTGTGACTGTCACCGGGTTTTGCGGGACCTTTCTTGCCGCAATACACCGCCTCGCCCTTCGGCACCGGAAGGGAGAAGGTCGCTGAGGGGATCGCTGGCAAAGGCTCGCACTGACCAACGCCCGGGCACGTCTGGGCCTTGTCGTTCCATTCCGCGGTGCAGAACGAGCCCTTCGGGCACTCGGAACCGCCGACGGTACAGGCGGCAATAAGGGCAGCGGTGATCAGTTCGAACATCGGTTTGCCTCCAGAGAGACCTCCCGCACCCATCGATAGGGGGAGAGTGACTCGTGCGGAATAGCTGATCCGCTTGCCAGCAAGTCGATGCAATTGAGGGACAGTGTCGAGGACGGCCGAACTTGCCTTCGCCCCCATGCCGAATCGCAAGCGTGCTTTTTCGGCATCCGCTGCCCTGCGGTTCGCTCGACGGATTCGCTCTGACGCGGGGGGGCGCCCTTTTTCCTGTTTGGGTCAGGGGTGGGCAATCACCAGAAGTGTTCTCGCCCGCCGCTCGATGGCATGCACTGTCCGCTCGAGGTTGACCGGGTCCAGGGTTCCGAAGCTTTCGTCGAGCAACAGCAGCTCCGGATCTTGCAGAAGTGCCCGGGCGACGAAGACGCGGCTCTGCTCTCCATGGGAAAGCTGCCAACCCGCCTCGCCGACCATCTGATGGAGCCCGGAAGGCATCCGCTCCAGCAAGGGCCCCAATCCGAGCTCCTCGCAGACACGGCGAGCCGCTTCCTCGTCCTCGATCGACGCAGGCCACTGGCGACCCAGACAGAGGTTGAACAGCATCGAAGCGGAAAAAAGGTAGTTGTCGGAAAATGCGGGGACCAGCACCACCCGCTGACGCCATTCCTCTTCGCCCCACGCACTGCGGTCCAGTCCCCGAAGCAAGAGCAATCCAGACGGAGAGACCCTCATTCCATTGAAGAGAGAGACCAGGGTGGATTTCCCCGCGCCGGACGCCCCCTCGAGCAAAATCTTGTCCCCGAAGGCGATCGAAAAATCGGTGGGCCGCACGGTCGGAGTCGAAGCGCGTTCGTGCGCAAAGCTCACCCGGTGACCTTCCAGGACCAGGCCCCGCGGAGCCGCGCCCG
>JAYUUC010000074.1:0-7169 GCA_043755105.1 Myxococcales bacterium | reverse complement strand
CGGTGGAGAGCGCGAGCCGCTCATCCCGGTCGCGGTGAAAGTCGACCTGCACCGACGAGGTCCTCATCCGCGAGAGCCACCACTCGGCGCCTGCGAGTGAATGCGCAGGAGGAAGAAATCGGGACAGCTCGACGATCGCGGCGTCGACCACGTTGTCGGGGGTGCGGCCGAAGGGAAACCAGAACGTGGTCCGGTAGGTGCTACCCAGGCGCTCGCGCCCGAGTGCGCGCACCCGCCGGAGCAGTCTGCGGAAGGTCGCCTCCTCGAGCCCACGGGGATGAAGCCACAGCGGCAGCGCCGTTTCGGGGCTCAGTCGGGTTTCTCCCGAAAAGCAAGCAACGTGCCCCCCAGGGCGACGGCGGTGGTGAGCAGCGCGAGGTAGACGCCGAAGGCGGGTCGCGACACCGGCATCTGGAAGTTGCCCACCGGCGAATGGGCGAGCCGCGAATCCCAGGAGACCCTGATGAACACCAGGCACCACAGCAGCGCGAAGCCGGCCGCTCCGAGCTGGAGGAACATCGGCACCAGCGGCTCGACCGGCGAGGCCTTCCGCCGAGCCCTCACGGCGAGCGCCGCCATCGCCACTGCGGAGGCGACCATCACCGGCAGCCCGAGCCCGAGGACGCCGAGCACCTCGCCTTCGAGGACCGTTTCTTTCCAGGGCAGGACCCCGAGAAGGACTGTCATCAACGAGCCGAGGAAGGTGAGCTTGTCCGCGGTGCCGAGCGCGACGAAGAAGTGCTTCAGCTCATCGAGGGCTTCTTCGGCTCCTGCCATCGACGAGCCGTAGTCGGGTGCCGACGCGGGGGGCCGGGAACCCATCGCCGGCCGGAGGACCGACGGCTCGTCGTCGGGGACAGCCGCTCCCGAAGCGGGAGGAGGAGACGGGGTCACCCTGGGCGGGGAAGGGGGGAGCGGTTTTCGGCGGGTTACCGAGCGGGTGGGGGGGGGCTTCGCGGGGGCTTCCGGTGGGGTGAGAAACGAGTCGTCGATGATGTGGTCGCAGTGGGGGCAGATGGACTGACCCACTGCGACCTTTCGGCCACAGGCGGGGCAGCTCAACGGCGATCCTCTCGCTTTCCGCCGCGGGCCGGGGTCGATCTCACGGGTGCATTGTCCTCACGCCCCCTGCGCTGTGTCAAACGCGAACGGCGCCTAACCTCTGGAAATTGGAGGATATTTCGCCTAGAGCCGCACCAATGAGTTCCCCTGTTCGACTGTCGGTCTTGCTCGTCGCGGTGTTGGTGCTGAACTCCTGCCGGACGGTGCAGAGGCCAGCGGCCGCGTCGCCCTCCACGGGGAAGGCGGCTCTGGAGCAGCTGCTGCGCTGGGAACAGCAGCGCTCGCTGGGGCAAGGAGAGTTGCTTCGCTGGGCAGAAGGCAGCGGGGAGGCCGCGGTTCGGGCCCGGGCCTATCTGGCGCTGGCACGAATTCAGGACCCGTCGACGATCCCCTCGGTGGAGAAGGGACTGGCCGACTCCGCTCCCGGGCCTCGGCAAATGGCCGCCTTCGCAGCGGGGGTGCTGGGGCTGTCGCTGGAGCCACTCCCGGCGGGACTCAGAGACGGGCTCGCCGCCGCCGTCTGTCGAGCGGAAGAAAAGGAGGTCGAACCCGGGGTGCGCCGGGCGCTCCTCGAGGCGCTGGGCCGAATCCAGAGCCCAACGGCAGTGGCGCGGCTGGTCACCCGGGTAGGAGAGGCTGCGCCGGTTGACTCCGTACCCGCGCGAGGCGCGGCGGCAGCGCGGGTTCGGACACCTTCCGATGCCGCGGCCGGGCACGAGGCGATGGCAAGGTGGGAGGGAGCGGCAACGGCCGCAGCACTTGCTCTCGGGGTGGCGGCAAAAAGGGACGGAACATTCCCCGCCGGCGCGCTGCCCGGCCTGGGGGCGTTGATCCGGCGCGAGGCCTCGCCTGTTTCTCGTTACGCCGGGGCTTATGCGCTGGCGATGTCCAAGCTCAAGGTTGCCCGTCCGTGGTTGCTGCAGTGCACCGAAGATATCGACCCCGAGGTGCGAGCAGTGTGCATCAGGGGGCTCGCCGAAGTGGGCGAGCTCGCCGACGCTCCCCGCCTCGCAACCAAGCTTGAGGATCCCGACTCCCGGGTAGCGGTGGAAGCAACGCGGACCCTGGCCCGCCTGTCGGCGCGCTGCTCGGAGGGCTCGTGCGGGCCACTGCTGGCGCTGAATGCGCTCGAGCTTGAGGCTGATCGGCTGCTTCGGAAAGATCTCGCCGGAGGCGGGCAGCCTCTTCTCGCGCTGGCGCAACAAGGTCTGCCCGCAGCCGGAAAGCCCCTGCTCGAGAGGTTACGGGCGCGGCTGAGTGCGGGCTTGCGGCCACCCGGGAACTCGACCGCGACGGCAAACCTTGACTGCCGGCTGGCTGCGGCCATCGACCGCATCGAAGGCGGCCTCCAGCACGTGCTTCATTGTGGCGGAGGTCAGGTGTCTGAAGCGCAAAGGCTATGGCTGGGTTTGAGCGAGCTGGTGAAGGCCGAGCCGAGAGTGCTCACCGCAAAGCCTCAACCCTGGTCGACCTGGCTCGCTCATCCCCAGCCGCGAGTGGTCGCGGCGGCGATCGAGCTGCTCGCCCACACCGCCCCTCCCGGAGCAGTGCTGCTGCTGCGTCCGACGCTGTCCCACCCGGATTCGGTGGTGGTGGCGACCGGGGTCGGGGCACTGGCGACGCTCAAAGATCGGGAGTCGATTCCGGCGGTGCTCGAACGGGCGCGGGCCCTTCCGGAGGATTCGCAGCTGATCCCCTCCTACGCCGACGCGCTTGCCGAACTCGGTGCGCTCGAGGCGGTCCCCGAGCTGAAGCACTGGCTCCGATCGTCACAGCCGGCGACTTCGCTGGCGGCGGCGTTGGCGCTGAGCCGCTTGACCCGTTCCGAGGTGAAGCCCGAGCGGGTCGAGGGTTCGTTGCCGCCTTTTCAGCGGGCCGGAGCAATGACGCCAACCTCGCCGCGTCCCCGGTGGTTGATCAACACCGAGCGAGGAGAGCTCGAAGTCGAGCTCTTTTCCGACGAGGCACCCGTGACGGTGGCCAGTCTGGAGGCCCTGATGGAGCGAGGGTTCTACGCCCAGCTCACCTTCCACCGGGTGGTGCCCGATTTCGTGGTCCAGGGAGGCGACCCCCGAGGGGACGGGGAAGGGGGGCCGCCCTACCGGCTGCGGTGCGAAGTGACTCCCCGCGCGTATGAACGCGGGGTGCTCGGAATGGCGCTCTCGGGCAAGGATACCGGCGGCAGCCAGTTCTTCGTTGCCTCCTCTGCCCAGCCGCATTTAAACGGGCACTACACCGCGTTTGGGAGGGTGACGCGGGGAATGGAAGTCGTTGACCGCTTGCTCGAGGGCGACCGGATTCTCGGGACGCGGCGGCTGCCTCTCGGGCCCTAGCTGACCGACTTTCCGGGCCCGAGAATCGCCTTGCCGTCCCAGCGCTTCAGCTCCTCCGCCTCGAGGCTTTGGACCTCGCGGTGGATGCGGTCCCACTCCCCGAGATCGATGGGCTGATGAGTTCGACCAGGCTCCAGGGCTTGCCGAGAATCCGGTAGACCTCGCCGCGGTTCACCGCCTCGGAGGCGACCTTGAAGTCCGCTGCGGCGGTCAGCATCAGCTTGGTCGCCAACAGGTTGCTCTGCTTCAACCGCGCGAGCGGCGCGTCAGGGCCTGGAGTATCAGGGGGTCGTCATCGACCAGAACGATGCGGTCCATCGACAATTTTTCCTCATGCCCCACAGTCCAATTGCAAAACAAATCTGACACACACTCTGGGGAAAGCGAGCCTTCGGATGCTTCCCTTCCCGGTGCGCGTGGGGAGGTAAAATTGTCTGCAAATTCTGCGCTTTGTCGGTGCAGATGCCGGGCCAAACAGGCAAGGAAAGGCTTGCTTCGCGCCGCAGGTGTCGCCTATTGTGAGAGCCAATTTTTCGATTGTTTAACCCCCTGTATTCACGGAGAAATTGATGTCAAAAGCCCCGGAAGGTCCGGTCCCGGTGGTGGTGATGGGGCTTGGCTTCATCGGGCAGCAAATCGCGCGCGCGGCCGAGCAGTCAGAAGAGCTCGAGCTGATCGGTGCGGTCGATGCCAGCCCCGCGTTGATCGGCAAGAAGCTGGGGTCGCTGATCGGCTCGGCCGGCAATGGCCTTCGCGTGGTGAAAGACCTCGAGACGGCAGTGGGCAAGCGCAAGGGTGTGGTCCTGCTCCACGCCACGGGCTCGCAGCTTCCCGGGGTGATGGACCAGCTGCTCGAGGCGTTGAAGCGGGGACTCTCGGTGGTCTCCACCTGTGAAGAGCTGGCGTTTCCCTACCTCAAGTATCCCGAGCTCGCCGACGCCCTCGACCGGGCGGCGATCAAGGCGGGCTGCTGCGTGCTCGGCACCGGGGTGAATCCGGGCTTCGTGCTCGACCGGCTGGTGGCGACCGCAGGCCAGGTCTGCGGCCCGGTGCGGCACGCCAGCGCCATTCGGGTGGTCGATGCGCGGACGCGGCGGGAAGCCCTCCAGCGAAAGGTGGGTGCGGGGCTCACTGAGAAGGAGTTTCTCGCGCTGGTAGAGAAGGACCAGCTGGGGCATGTCGGGCTGGTCGAATCCGCGGCGCTCTGTGCGCTGGGGCTGGGCATGGACTGCGACGACTTCGAGGAAGAGATCTCGCCGGTGTTCGCCGAGGAAGACATCACCGGGGCAGCGTTCGCGGTGAAGAAGGGCAAGGTGGCGGGCATCTCGCAGACCGCCGTCGGGCTGCAGGATGGGCAGGAGCGGGTCCGGCTCGAGCTCACCATCGCCGTCGGTGCCGAAGATCCGGGCGACCGGATCGTGATCGATGCCGATCCCCGCATCGAGCTGGTGATAAGGGGCGGGGTAGCTGGAGACCAGGCGACGGCCAACGTGGTGGTGAATGCCGCTCCCCGGCTTTCCGCTGCGGAACCCGGGCTGCTGACCGTGTTGGAGCTCCCCGCGGGGAGATAGTTCAGGCCAAGGAGCAGGAACGATGCTGGACAAGAACGCCGTCGGCCGGTCGTCGACGCCCACTCTCAATGAGGTGGAAAAGGGCGCGATCCGCCGCTTCGCCGAGGCGCTGGGAGACTACAACCCCATCTATTACGACGAGGAGTACGCCCGTTCGGCGGGTTACCCGACGATCGTCGCTCCGCCCACCTTTCCGGCGTCGTTCCACTCCTCCGCCGACCTCCGCGAATTGCTCGGGGTGGGAATCAAGAGCCTGCTCCACGCGGAGCAGGCCTTCGACTACGAGCGGCCGATCTTCGCTGGCGACCGGATCTATGTCGCTACCCGGGTCGCTGACGTGCTCGAGAAGACCGGTCCTGCCGGCAAGATGGATGTCGCGGTGATCGAAGACGAGGGCCGCGACGAGGAGGGAAACCTGGTCTTCAAGGCCCGGCGCACCCTGGTGGTTCGCGCTTCCAAGGAGATCGTCTAGATGGCATCGAGGAAGCTGTACTTCGAATCGATCCGGCTGGGCGACGAGCTGCCAGCGTTGGCGAAGTCGCCGATCGATCGCGTTCAACTGGCCCGCTACGCCGGTGCCTCGGGCGACTACAACCCGATTCACGTCGACGAGGTCTATGCCAAGGGGCTGGGAATGCCCTCGGTCTACGCGCCAGGAATGCTGGTGATGGGCTTTCTCGGTCAGCTGGTGACCGATTGGGCCCGGGGCGCGCAGCTGCGTCATTACCAAGTGCGGTTCGTGAAAATGGTGTGGCCGTCAGACACGGTGGTTTGCAAGGGCCGGGTCACTGACCGCCACGGCGAGAATGGCCGCTATTTTGCCGAGCTCGACCTCTGGGCCGAGAACCAGGAAGGCAAGCTGGTGATGAAGGGCCAGGCGAAGATCCAGGTCTTCTATTCGCTGGAGGACGAGAACCGCCAGCGCGCCGGCCACTCGGCGATCGTGGTCAACGTGCCGCGTGAAAGTTTGCGGGTGGCGCCTCCTTCTCCTCCACCGGCTTCGCTTGCTCCTCCTGCATCGGAGAGCAAGCCCGCCTCCCGGCCCGCCGAGAAGGCGCCCGCAGCGAAGAAGCCCGCTCCCGCTGCACCCGCGGCTTCGGCGCCAAAGAAGGCCGCCGCCAAGCCCGCTGCGGCCAAGCCTGCCAAGAAGAAGAAGTAATCGCGCCCGTCGAGCGGGCGTGTTGCACCGAACCGTTCGACCCTTCCTCTTCTGGCGCGTCGAAGTCGGCGTTGCTACAGGGAAATTCTAGGCCCTCACTCCAGGAACGAGTCCCCCATGGCTGCCGGAATCAACCGCTACAAGACCGACCTTCGCGAGCTGTCCTTCGTCCTCTTCGAGCAGTTCAAGTACTCGGAAGTCGCCGGGAAGGCTCCGTTCGAGGCGTGGGGTGAAGACGAGGCGAAGGCCGCGCTGACCGAGACCTATCGGTTGGCGCGCGAGGTGTTGGGGCCGCTCAACGCCAGTGCAGACAAGGAAGGATGCCGGCTCGAGGCAGGTCAGGTGTACGCGCCGAGCGGGTTCAAGGAAGCCTGGCGGCAGCTCTACGAGTCGGGCTTCAAGTCGATCGCCGCTTCACCAGCGCTTGGCGGGCAGGGCTCGCCGCTGATGCTGAACGTGCTGGTGGAAGAGATGTTGTCGGGGTCGAACACTGCTTTCAACATGTACCCAGGGTTGGCCTACGGAGCAGCGGGGCTGATCGCGGCCTGCGGAACCTCTGCCCAGCAAAAGCAGTTCCCCGAGCGAATGATCACCGGGGTGTGGGGCGGCACAATGTGTCTCACCGAGTCGCAGGCGGGTTCCGACGTGGGCGCGGCGAGCACCACCGCGGTGAAGAACCCCGACGGCACCTATCGAATTCGGGGGACGAAGATCTACATCTCGGGCGGCGATCACGATCTCGCCGACAACATCATTCACCTGGTGCTCGCCCGGGTACCCAATGCCCCGGTGGGCACCAAGGGCCTCTCGCTGTTCATCGTGCCCAAGAAGCGAATCAACCCTGACGGTTCGAGCGGCGCGCCCAACGATGTCCAGGTGGCGTCGATCGAGCACAAGATGGGGATCAACGGCTCTTCCACCTGCGTGCTCAACTTCGGCGACGAGGACCAGTGCCTCGGCGAGCTGGTGGGCGAGGTCGAGAACGCGGGCATGTCCCAGATGTTAAAGATGATGAACGAGGCGCGCATCGCCGTCGGCCTGCAG
>JAYUUC010000073.1:0-2410 GCA_043755105.1 Myxococcales bacterium | reverse complement strand
GCTCTTGGGCGAGAGAAACCCTTCTCGATACCCGTTCAGGGGAAGGGAAGTGGCCTTGCTCGCCTCGTCGTTGGGCTCGTACTCCGCGTTGGCGCCGGCTTCCTCCTGAGCCACGGTGAGGGTGTAGGGACTGTCGGCGTTGAACCCGCGCCGCGCGTCCTTGCCGGTGCCACTCCAGGCACTCTTCACCACCACGTAAACCACCTGGTCGTTGGCGCGAACGCCGACGTTCCGAACCGAGAAGGCTTCGCCTTCGGTGCCCTTCAAGCTGAAGAGAGGCGCCTCGGCAGCGGAGAACACCGAGAGCTCGTAGCGAACTCCCGGAAGGGCGGTGAGGTCCAGACGCAGCGCCAGCTTGGGACCCTCCGACCACCCGGCATCCGGCGGCAGTGGGGGGGAAATCGAGCCGTCGGGAGGCGCAGGAGCTTGCCCCGTTGCGCTGGGAGTCGCGGTCGAGGGACGGGCCTCGGGTTGTCCTGGAGCCGTGGGCGCAGGGGCCGCGCCGGGCGCAATCGCGCCGTTGCTCGCAGCCGGAGCGTTGGGTGGCGGCTGAGCGTTGGGCGCGCCGGGGACAGCGGCTGCATTGGGAGCAGGTACCGCAGTGCCCCGACTGGCCTCCGTCCCCGATCCGCCTGGGACAGGGACCTGCGCTCCCTGTTCCGACCCCGGCGCCGCGGGCAGCTCGAACCGATACCAGTCCTCGTCGCCGGCGTGACCGATGTATCCGGAGATCGCCTGGCCGAGCGGAAGCGCGTTGGCGTCGGCGGCGCGGTCGTTGGGCTCGTTCTCGAATCCATTGGCCGGTTCGCTGAACAGTGCGGTGAAAGTATAGGCGCCCCCAGCGCCCTTCTTCGCGCTGCTCACCTTCACCAGCGCCTTTCCCTTCAACGCGAGGTTGGGAAGCCGTTCGGGCTTCCCTTCACCGCCACTGTTCACGGCGGCGAGGCGATTGCGGTCCGCATCGGCCAGCTCGAGGACCACATCGGCGCCAGGTATCCCACTCACCGACAGGTCCACCGTCTTCGGTGTGGGCGAGGTGAGCAGGTACCAGTCCTCGTCGACCTTGGACGGGTCGGTGGAGAGCCGCGCGGCCACCACCGTCGAACCGCTCAGAACCATCGCCTGCTCGGGACGGTCATTGGGCTCCGTCTCGGTGAGCTGAACGGGCCCGGCATCGAGGGCCCCGGCGTCGGGGCTCCCCTTCTTCCCCGGACACCCCACGCAGCCGACCAGGAGCGCGCACACCCACCACCCGCCAGCTCGTCTCATCGGCACCCTCCCAGGTCGGAACGCCCGCTTTTTCCTCTCTGCCAGACCTGCCCAACAGCGCAAGGTCCGTTTTCATCCCCGGGGTGAAACTTGGAGCCGGGGACCTTGCTGTAGCATCATGGAGCGATGAAACATCGCTGGCTGCTGGCGGGTGTCTGCTGCTCCCTTGGGGTCGCGCACGCGGGGCCGATCGGGTACGCCCAGGCCACCGGCTACTTCAAGAAAGAATCACGGCCGACCTTGTATCAGCCGCTCAATCTGCTCGACGCGCGGGAAGCCACCTCCTGGTGCACCACCGGCGCCGACCCGCTCAACGACCAGCTCACGTTTGGCTTCAAGGGCTCGACGCGAATCGATGAGCTCCGCATCTACACCGGCAACGGTTTTGATGAGAGCACCTTTCACCAGTTTAGTCGGGCGCGGAAATTCGTCTTCCGGGGACCCACCGGGGCGCAGACTTTCACCGTCGCCGACCAGCGAGGCCTCCAGTCCGTGGCGGTCAACCCCCCGCTGGAGGGCGCACAGTTCACCCTCGAGATCCTCGACATCTTTCCAGCCGAGGACCCCGACCAGCCCAGCTGCCTCACCGATGTGGTCTTCGTCTCGGAGGGCAAGCCACTCAACGGAAGCTGGCTGACCTCGAAGTTAAAGTACGACAAGTCCCAGGCCCCGGTGCTGGGCACCTGGTTCGGAGGCTTCGAAGGCGCGCCCGACCGCTTCCTCTCGTTCTACTTCGACGGCACCTACCGCTACGCCTACGAGCCGATCGAAGGAGGCACCGAGAAGGCGAAGACACTCCAGGGCAGCTACGAGCTCTCTGGCACGAGAATGACCCTCGAGCTGCCTGGCAAGGGCAAGGTGAGCGCGCAGCTGCACCGGGAAGTGAAGGAGCTGAACGGAAAAAAGGCCGTCATCCTCCGGCTCGAAGGCGGGCTGCCCGAAGATTTGAAACAACCCTTTCGCGAAGTGCTCTAGGCGCCGGCCAGGCCGCCGACCTTCGGCTTCTTTCCCGAGAACCGCTGGAAGAAGTCGATGATCTCCGCGAATGCGGCCTTGATGTCGGTGGCGTCTTTAAACTCCGACTCGAGGAAGGTGCCGCCGCAGGACTCGCAGGTGTCGTAGTGCAGCGGGTGGCTGCGAA
>JAYUUC010000072.1:0-7174 GCA_043755105.1 Myxococcales bacterium | reverse complement strand
GATCGCGAAACCGGAAGCGAAGAAGGGCAGGGCGGTGGCCGCGTAGAGCTTGAGCAGCCGGTTGAAGTTGTCTCCCTGGAGCGTGACGCTCATCGGGTTGTCCACCGCGACCTTGAGGGCGATCATCGCCAGCGGCGCAATCGCCACCGCGAATAGCCCCGCCAGCCAGGGCAGCCGCGCCTCGGTGAAGACCTTCGGCAACAGGTACACCGCGACGCCGCTGACCGCGATCCCCAGCAGCGCCAGCGACACCAGCAGAAAGGCGAAGTGGTAATACATGGTGACGCTGAAGATTCGCGTCAGCAGAAGCGAGAGGGCGAGGGAGGCCCCGCTGGTGAGTCCCACCCCGAGGCAAAACCGCCCGATCCTCATCGTTGCTCCAAGAAGCGGAAACTCGAACCGCTTCGGTTCATTGGCCGGAAGACGGACGCAGATACAGACGAAGGGAAGCCCAAGTCAATCGAGCTTCCCTCGCCCGCTCAGTTGGCGTTCGCGGTCGCCGCCGTGTTGTTGTCGACGAACGTGGCGGTGAACGAGATCGGCCCCCAGAGGGTCGCCAGGCAGGTGGTCGAGCCGTTGAGGTAGATCACGTTCGCGCCTGCCAGCACCGGCAAGGTCCGGGCGGTGCTGTAGGCGAAGGTCTGGTAGGTCCCTGCGCCGTTCTGGGTCGGGGTATTGCCGGCGATCCATGCTTCCACGTAGCCAGGGCAGTTCGAGGTCGCGCCGCCCGGACAACCCACCGACGTAGAGGCAGCCGAGGCGATGCGGGCGTAGACCGTGCAGTCCAACCCGGTGGTGTTCTTGAGTCGGATGTCGAAGTGCGACGACACCACCACGAAGCCTGCAGCAGGCGCCTCGAAGCTGAACGTCGCCACGTGCCCGTCCATCTTGGGGCCCAGGCTGGTGGTGCCGACCCCTGCGCTCCAGCCGTAACTGACGCCGGCCGGGCCGACTGGCCCCGTCTGGCCGACTGACCCGCTCGCGCCCTGGGGTCCGGGCGGTCCCTGAAGGCTTCCGCCATCGGAAGCCGCAGACTCGCCCGGAGGCCCCTGGAGTCCACGCTCTCCTTGAGGTCCCGGGTCTCCCTTGGGGCCGGCGATGTTGGTTCCATTGCACGCCGAGAGGGCGAGCACGAGGACGGCGAGCAGAGTGAAGCGCATGAGTGACTCCGGTTAAAAGGTGTGGGTGACCTGCAAGAATCCGCCGCCGGGCCCGAGCGCCAGCTGCACGGGCGCAGGTTCTGCGGACAAGAGATACAAAAGCCCGCCCGCGCCCAGCCCCGCGGCGCCGCCGATCAGCAGTCCCACCGTGGTCTGGCGGGCCTGGCGGAGCGAGAGCGCTGCCTGCTCGTTGGCGGCACTGAAGGGAACGACCCCGTCGGGTCCCTTGAGCGCATCGAATCGCGACTGCGCACTGTTCGCCCAGGTGAAGTGGACCACGCCCGCACCGATCAGCGCCGCTGCCCCGACCCCCATCAACCCGTAGCTGGAAAGCCGCAACATCGAGGTCTTTTTCGCAGGGGGGGTGGGGGTGATGGCGAGCGCTTCCGGGGCCGCAGTCGTGGCCACTGACGGGTGCGGTTCCACTGCCAGCTGCTTTGACGCATTCACCACCACCACCTGACCTCCGGCTTGACCGGTGAGGACGAACTCGGCCAGGTGGGTCAGCTCTCCCGGAACCTCGTCGCCGGTGACCTTGAGCCCGCCCTCGCGCACCTTCTGGCCGTTCTGAGGGTTGAGGACCGAGGCGGCCAGCCAGCCCTCCTGGCCGGCGCGGTGATCGAACGAGATCGCGATCACCTGATCGGCTCCCACCCGACGTCCGAGCTCGAGCGCCAGCGCCGGCCTCGAAGCCGGTTCGACCGCCTCGCCCTTGTCGGCGACGCACCACGACCTTCGGGCGTTGATCCGGCTCTCGAACTCCCAGTCGATCACGAACGCCTTCGGTTCGGTGAGCTTGACCGTGTGGATCAAGGATTCCCGACCCTGGTGGACGATCGCCACGTCGTAAGTTCCGGGCGGGAGCGCCTTGCGGAAGGGACTCTTTCCCAGTTTCAACCCCTCGAGATAAACCTCGCCGCCGCCCGGAAGCGAGCTGACGGTGAGCGCCACGGTCTTCTCCGCGGCGACCTCCTTGCGGACCTTCTCGAACTCCGCCCGGGTGCTGGGGGAGTAGTAGTCCTCGTCGAGGGTGTGGGTCGGGTCGAGTCGAAGGACACGGCGAAAGGCCTCCTTCGCTTCGGAGTTGCGGTTGGAGCCACGGGCGAGCAGCCCGGTGAGGAGCTCGGAGTTGACGGTCAGCGACCAGCGGTCAGAGCGCATCGGCAGCGCGTGGATGTCCTGGACCAGCCCCTTCAGCTGTTGTTCGGCCTTGAAGTACTCGGCGGCGTAGAACCGCCGCTTCACCTCGTCGAGCAAGTGCTGCAGCTCATCGACGCTGCGGCCCGGAGGAGCGCCCAGCTTGGCGTTGAGTTCTTTCTCCCCGAGGACCTCGCCCGGACGCCGGCTGCCCACCACCTGTGCGAAGGCGCGTCGCGAGTTGAAAAGCACCGGGTCTTCACAGTTGCCCACGGCGATCACCGCGGTCCGGGGCTCGGCGGCGGCAGGAGCGGCCACGCTGAAGAGCAGGCCAGTCAGGGTCGCCCGCAGTATTTTGTTGCACGACACCCAGCCGGTTGCGGCCATACGCACGGAACGCTCGAGGAAAGTTGAAGTTGCGCACGCTTAGTGAACGGTGCGAGGCAGGTCAAGGCTGAACGCTCTCTGGAGCCGTGCGCGACGGAACGGTACGCTGTCTCCGATGGATGAGCCCGCCAAGACCTTCACCTCATTGCCCACGCTGCTGGAGCAGTTCGATCAGAAGGGTTACGTCGTCCTCGACGGGGTCCTTCCTCCGGCCGACGTCACCTCTCTCAATCAGTTCCTCGATCCCCACCTCGGCGAACCCGGGCTGAGCAAGCGGCAGATGCGCTTCGGGCAAGGGGACTTCGGGAGGCAAGGCACCGGCTTCCTCAGCTGGGGACGGCCCTTCGCCGAGCTGATGCACCACCCGAGGATCCTTCCGCTTCTGGGAGGTCTCTTTCCCGATGGCTTCCGGCTGGAGTTCGTCTACGGCATCCAGATGCGGAAGGGCAGCGAAGGCCTTCCGCTCCATGGGCACTTCGAGCCCGAGCGCGAGCACTACTACGAGCGGGTCGACGGAGCGGTGCTCAACGGCGAGACGGTGGTGACCGTCAACCTCTCGGCCATGGGCCCCGATACCGGCGGATTCATGTGTGTGCCAGGGAGCCACAAGAGTACTTTCTCGGTGCCGGAGGAAGTCGAGCAACTCCAGGCGCAGGCGTCCTGCGTGGTGGTGCCGGCAGTCGCGGCGGGCTCGGTGCTGATCTTCAACGGCGCGCTGGTTCACGGCACGATGCCGTGGAAGGGCCTGGCCCACCGGCGCTCGCTGGTGTTCAAGTTCAAGCCTCACCGTCCAGCGCCGTTCATCCTCGAGTTGCTGGCCGAGACCGGGCTCACCCTGCGGACAGACGATGACGAGCACCACGACGGGCCCGCGCTTGCCCCGATCCCCGACTGAAAGCGGGGAGCATCAGGGGTGGGCAATCACCAGCAAGGTAGGGGCCCGCTCTCTCACGCCCTGCAGTGTCTGCCGCAAGGACTGCGGGTCGAGCGCGGCGAAGCTCTCGTCGAGCACCACCAATTCCACGTGCTGAAGGAGGGCGCGGGCGATGAACAACCGGCCCCGCTCTCCGTGAGAGAGCTGCCAGCCCGTTTCACCGAGTGGCTGATTCAAGCCCGAGGGCATCCGCGACAAGAGCCCATCGAGGCCGAGCGCGGCGCAGACCTCGCGAGCCTCTTCGAAGTCTGACGCCTCGGGCGGCCACCTGCGTCCCATCAGCAAGTTGAAGGCGAACGAGCCGACGTAGATGTGATTTTCGTGAAACTGGGGAGCCGCCACCACCCGCCGCCGCCAGCCCGACAGTCCCAGCGTGTGGCGGTCCAATCCATCAAGGAGCAGCCGGCCTGCACTGGGAGCGCGCAGGCCGGCGATCAAGGAACCCAGGGTCGATTTGCCGCCTCCGGAAGGCCCTTCGAGCAAGATCTGGTCGCCCTGCCGAATCACGAAGTCGCAGCCGCTCAGCGCCGGTCGCGGAGCGGAGGGATAGCGAAACTCGAGATTCTCGGCCGTGAGCAGCTCTGCTTTTTCCGGCGCAGGAACAAGCGCCTTCGGCCGCGGAGGCAGGGTGCCGTCCTCATCGCGCCGTGCAGCAGCCGAGTACAGAGCGGCAACCCCTTGCCAGGCGATGCCTGCGCCGCTCAGTTGATTCAAGCCAGCGGTCAGTCGGCGCAGTGCCTGATGGGCGAGCAACAGTCCTCCGAGTGCCGCCGCCAGTGCGCCTTCCGACGCACGTCCTTCGAGCAGCGTGGGGACGAGCACCGCCACTCCCACCAGAAGCCATGCGCCGGGGACCGCCCCCACCAGCAGCGCGCTGGTGGCGTCGACGTCCATCGAGGCGTCGAGATAGGCCCGGGCCTGCTCCTCAGCGAGCGCCGCTCCGTCTCCGGGCCGCTCCTGGAGAAGTCGGGTCCGGTGTCCGAGCAGTTGCTCGATCAGTCGATGGGTCCTCGAGCGCCGCAGGTCGGTCCAGCGCCGGTGCCGCCGAAAGTGTTCCCAGGACAGGCCGAGCGTGACCATCACCGTGGCGACCAGAGCCACGATGCTCCCCAGCGGGGCTGCGCCCTGGACGAGAATGACGAACGCGAAGGTCAGCTCGATCACGGAGAGGGCACCCGCAATCCCACCCGAGGTCGCGAGGGTCTCGATCTCGGAGGACTCGAAGACCCGACTCATCAGCTGGCCGATCCCTTCCGAGCGCATCGATTCGGGGTCGAGCCGCACCGCGCCCGCCAGCAGTCTCCGCTTCAGCAGCAGTCCCAAACGCAGGGCCAGCTCCCCGCTTGCCCACTTCGAAGCCACCCGAAAGGGGACGGTGCTCAGCAACAGCAAGGCCCAGAGCGAGACCGTGCCTGCGGCGAATCGGCCGTCCAGCAGCGCAGCGCCCAGCACCCACCAGGAACCGATTCCCAGGGCCAACGACAGGGCGTGACAAAGAAGCAGCATCGCGACACCGCTCCCCACGCCGGCGCGGAGCAGCTGTTGCATCGGGCTTGCTCCAGCGGGGGCTCGCACCAACCAGCATCGGCTCATCGGTTGGTTCCCGAGCGCGTCGTGCAACAAGGCCTCACGGGTGCGGGCCTGACGTCGGGGAGGAACGCCAGCAGCAGCGATCACCGCGTCCACCTGGGCTCGGTGCTTCTGATAATTGCGGGTGGTCAACAACCCGTCGAGTTCGGCCAGCGGCATCCGGTGCAACTCCCCGTCCGGCCCCAGCAGAGTGCCGACGCCGGCGTGGCCCTCCAGGAGCAAGGCCAGCCATTCCCCATTCCCAACGGTGAGCTCCACCAGCGCCAGCCCCGCCTGTTCCAGCAAGGGCACCACCTCGGGGTAGGGGACCGAGACCCGCTGAAGCTCGAGCCCCATCCATTCCGAGGTGCTCTCCAGCCAATCCCACAGCATCGGGCGCGAATGGGTTTCGAGCGGAGGCAGCGGCAACGCCTCCGGACGCGTGGGCAGCGAGGAACGCTGCGCGAGAGCCCGCAGCGCTTCGGGCCAGCGCTCCGGGGACCAGAGCGCGGGGTGAGGTGCGGCCGTCAGGATTCGCCTCCGCTCGCAGGGCGGGACCGGAGTCGGCCAGCCTCCACATTCCAGTGCACCCAGCGGGACGACTCCCACAGCTCGCGGCGCACCTGGCCCTCGGTGGCGAGCAGTTCGGCAAATCTGGAACCGGCGCGCTCGGCCAGTTCGGCAGGGGCTCCGTCTTCGAGCAAGGTGCCACGATCGACCACCAGCACCCGAGGAAGCTCGAGCGTGTCGGAGACGTCGTGGGTCACGCAGAGCAAGGTCGCCTGCGGCCATCGCGCCCGCACCCGGCCGAGCAACAACCGGCGGCGTTCGCGATCGAGCCCGCGAAAAGCCTCGTCGAGAATGACCAGCCGCGCCGAGGGTCGGTGGAGCGCACGTGCGAGCCGAACGCGCTGGCCTTCACCCCCGGAGAGCGTGCCCCCGGCCTCCCCGAGCACCGTCTGCAGACCCCGAGGCAGCGTCTCCAGAAGCCCATCGAGATCCGCTTCTTCGAGGACCTGCGCCAGAGACGGGCGCGGCGCCTCGGTTCCGTACACCAGGTTGTCGAGCAACGACTCGTTCCAGAGCTGGACGCCCGGGTCCACCCAGGCAGTGGCTTCGCGCAGAGCCTGAAGGACTTCTCCCCTGCACGGCACCCCGTCCACTTGAAGTGTTCCCAGCGAGGGCCGATGGAGGCCCAGCAGAAGACCGACCAGGGTCGATTTGCCTGCTCCCGATGGACCGACGATGCCCACGTGCTCGCCGGGCGAGATCGCGAGGTCGATGTCGTGCAGCAACGTCATGCCGGACGCCTTGACCTCGATGCCCGTCATCGTCACCGACACGCCGCTCGACAGCGGGGGCACGACCCGAGCGCGCGCAGGCTCCGGCTCGCCGTCACCCACGGCACCAAGGGGTTCGAGCAGCCGTTCGGCGGTGTTTCGCAACGGTGGGTACTCCCGGGCCGCATCCGCGAGCGCCTGCCCGAGTGCAGGCAGGTTCAGCGCCCAGTACACCAGCAACAGGGTGGCCCCGTCGGCCTGAACGCGTGCCAGATGCCAGCTGAGCAGCGTGACCGTCACCCCCAGACCGACGACGGCTTGAACCGCGTCTACCCCGGCGGAGACAGCGAGCGCGTCCCGATGGGCGCGGCCCCAATCCGTGAGCAGCGCTTCGTGCTCCTGGCGCAAGGCTCGCCCCGCTCCGTGGCTGCGAATCGGGATCAGTCCGAGAAGGGCGTCGAGATAGAAGTGGCCCAGCGCGCCCAGGTGGGTTCGGGTCTTCATGTCCCCTGCAGAGAGCAGAGGTTGCACGGCGAACGGCAAGGCCACGCACACCGCGGCCGCCCCCAGCACCAGCCCTGCTCCGGAGGGGTCGAGCCAGATCAACCCGGCAGTGGTGAGCGCCAGCTCTGCCACGGTGCGACACCCGCGCCCGACGAGCTCGGGCAGCTGACGCAACCGGTGCACATCGTGGGCCCGGTGCGCCA
>JAYUUC010000071.1:0-2419 GCA_043755105.1 Myxococcales bacterium | reverse complement strand
TGCGCCACCACGACCTGCCCTGGGAACGGGAGAAGTACGCGGGCCTGACGACGTGGCCGCCGGACGACCCGTCGTGGCGACACGTCACGATCAACGAGCTGGCGCGGCACGCGCTGTTCCAGCGCCGCGGCATCCCGGCCACCACGATCTACCACGGCTTCGACGAGCGGCTCTGCCCCGAGGAGCGCGCCGCCGAGTCCGTCAGCGTCGCTGTGCGCGAGCCCCAGGACCACGCGCGGTTTCTGATGGACCCAGATGCGCCGGCGTCGCTCTCGACCGTGCAGCTCCGCGCGCACGTCACGCCGCCGGACGCGCAGGTGGTCTGGCTGGTGGACGGCACGCCCTTCGCGACGGTGGGCTACCCCTTCGAGGCCCGCTGGCCGCTGTCGCCGGGCACGCACACCATCGTGGCGGCGCTCGCGCACCAGGCGACGGCGAGCAAGCCGGTCACGGTGCATGTGGGGGAGTGAGCTCCCTCACCCCCGGCGCTGCGCCACTCCCTCTCCCCGAAAGACCGGGGCGAGGAGCGGACGTGACGGGTCCGACCGGCGTGCGCCGCGCTGCGCGCAGGGGGTCTTGACACCGGACTTCGGAGTCTGAAATGAAGACTGTGTAGTCCAACCACGGAGCCAATCATGTCAACGACAGCCGATTCACTTCTCAACGCCCTTCCGTCCGCCGAGCTTCTCGAAAAGGTGGACGCTGCGCTCGCCACGTTCCCCAAGACGGAGCTCATCACCCTCATCCGCAAGACCATCAAGGAGGTGCTTGCGCTCCATCACAGGGTGCTCTCCAGGATCATCGCCGATCTGGAGAAGGCCCGGAAGGCGGGCGCGGTCGAGGACACCTCGAAGTACAACGTCGGCGCCCTTGACGGCGAGGTGCGCTCCGACATGAAGGCGCTGGTCACCTTCCTCAACAAGAACAAGGACCTCAAGGCGAAGGTCGCGACCATCAACGCGACACACTCGGGGACCGAGTCGGTCGCGCAGGCGCTGTTCGAGCTCGCCAACCCCATCAAGGACGAGGTCATCAGGCCCATCGCGGCGCGTCTCGGGAGGGATCTGGTGGCGCTCAAGGTCGCGAAGGACCGCGTGAGCCAGGGCGGACACGCCGCCTTCGAGCCCGTTATTTCCAAGCAGATCCAGCACGTCTGGGCGGTGCTCGACAACGCCTTCGACGCGCTCGGGATGGTGCTTCGACTGGCCGGGACCACCTTCGATCCGGTCTACGCGCTCTATCCGAACTACCGTGGCCCGCTGCGAGTCCATGTGACACTGGTCGACCCGAACGCAAAGCCCGCGGCGAAGAAGAAGCCCGCCAAGGGCAAAGCCCCTGCGGCTCAAAAGCCCGCGAAGGCCGGCTCGAAGAAGCCTGCCAAGGTCGCCGCTCCTGCGAATGCCGATGATTCGGCCCTGGTTGTCGACTCCGAGGCCTGATTCAGGTCGTGCTCGCCGCAAGCAGACCGGGGGTACCCGGTCTGCTCGCGGTTTTTTCATGTCCAAATTCAGCCTTCGGACCGGGGGAAGGGGGGTCTGCAGGCTAACTTTCAGCCAGAAAACTAGCCTGCAGACCGGGGGGGAGGGGGTCTGCAGGCTAGTTTTGGACTGAAGCTCGGGCCTGCAGACCGGGGGGAGGGGGTCCGCAGACTGGTTTCAAGAACACCAGCGGCATCTTTGGCGCTCAGGATGTTCGCCACACCCGTTCTGCGCCCAAACTCGCGGCAGAGGGCGGCACGCAGCCGCTCCACAGCACCCAATCTCGGCTGGAGAGCACGAATGACCGTCCCCATCCAGACCCAACGTCGTGAAGAGGCCGAGGCCAGCGACCCCGCGACGCCCGCTGCGCGCCTCGCCGCGCTGATGAAGTTGCACACCGACCGGGTGCTGCAGAACCCGGCGCTGCCGCTGGTGCTGCTGGAGCATCCGGACCTCTGGGAGGGGCTTGCACATGGCGTGAAAAACCGCATTGCCCGCTCGCGGTACTGCCCGGAGTCGTTCGTCAACTTCGTGTCGAGGAGTGGGCAGGACCGCACGGTCCACCAGTACCTGCAGGCGAACGCGGCGCTGCCCCTGGCGCTGCGGCGGCTGGCGCTCCTCTACCAATCGCCGTCCGACATCGACTGGGCGGCGCAGCGCGGCCATGCCACGGGGGTGCTGACCGAGCGTGAGCTCGGGCTGCTGGAGCGCGCCAGGGTGGGCTTTCGACGCCAGCTCGAGGTGGGGCTGACCGAGGCAGAGCTGCGCGACGTGGCCGAGCTCGGCTTGGTGGGCTTGTGCACAGCGCTGGGGCAGCGGGCCTGCCCGGCTGACGTGGTCGAGCGGGCCTGGGCGAACGGCGGCGAGGCCTGGGTCTGGGTGCTGGAGCGCGAGGATGCCACGACCGAACGGCTCGACGAGGGGCTGGCGTCGAGCGACAT
>JAYUUC010000070.1:0-7207 GCA_043755105.1 Myxococcales bacterium | reverse complement strand
TTCCTGGCGCGCTGATCGCCAACGGCAAGTACACCTCGGGCGGTTGGATCGGCACGCTCGGCATCCGCGGCCACTTCGGTGGTTCGGTGGCGGCGGCAGCGCCTCAAACCCGGTCCGCTCCGGCGGACACTTCGAACTTGCTTGCCCTGGGGCACTGACCGATGGGACCTCGCGCCTTCCTCCGCCTCTCGTTTCCCGCCGCCCTCTGCCTTTTCTCCCTGGGTGCCGGCTGCTCCGGCGGGAAGGCCGTGCCCGACGCAGGAGTTGGGGACGGAGGCGGGGACTTCCCTCCCGAGGAGCCAGAGATCACCGTCAGCGGCGTGGCGCGCATCCACCCCGAAGCGGTGAAGTACCTTCTGGCGGCATCGCTGGCTCCGGCAACGGTGGACGGGCTCACCTTGCGAGTCGAGGAACCGCTCAAGGTCGCTCTCAATGACCCTCAGGGGATTTTCGGCGTGGTCACCCTCACCGACGCAGGCACCTTCTCTGTCAATCGGGTTCCGACCCAGCTGATCAACCTCGGAATCGCCGCGGGCATCATCGACCCGGGCTGCGGCGCCGACGGGGGCAGCGGAGATGGCGGCTGTTCCTCGCGGGTGATCCGGTCCGCCACCGTGCTGTGGGACGTGGCGATCGAAGGACACAAGCCCGAGACCGACGTCACCGACGGCCGGGCGTACGTGATTCCCACCGCCTTCCACGATGCGCTCACCCGCACCGTCACCGAGGCGAACATCCGCCGAATCACCGCCAACCAGAAGGGCACCCTCGTCGAGGCAGGCTTCATTCTCGGTCGGGTGGTCGACAGCGCTGGCCAGCCGGTCGCGGGAGCCACGCTTGCCCCGGTTCCCAACTCGCTCTCCACCCAGTTGTTCTACCCGGCGGCCGATCTCTCGGGCTTGCAGGCGTCCACCTCGGCTTCGGGGCTGTTCCTCTTCGTTCACACCGGAGGCGACGTGAAGACGTTCAAGTTCAGCGTCCAGGGCCACCCCGAGTACCTCAACCGAACCGCGGGTGCCGCACCGGATGCCTGCCTGGTGATCACCGTCTACCCGGGCCTCACCCAACCGTGAGCCTTTCGTGACCCGGCCTTCCCTATGAAGCTTTTCGCGATCGGCGATACCCACCTCCCGTCCACCCGGAACAAGGACATGGACCGCTTCGGCTGGGTCGGTCACCCCGAGCCGCTGCGGAAGAACTGGGACGCGCTCGTCGGCCCCGACGACGTGGTGATCGTCGCCGGCGACATCTCCTGGGCGACCCGACCCGCCGAGGTTCAGGACGACCTTAAATGGCTCGACGCGCGCCCGGGGAAGAAGGTGCTCCTGCGCGGCAACCACGACTACTGGTGGGGCAGCTCGGCCACCAAGCTCAGTCAGCTGTTCGCTCCCTTTCCCTCTTTCGCCGGCTTCCTCCACAACGGTGCAGTGGAAATCGGACCGTGGCTGATCGCCGGCAGCCGCCTCTGGACCGCCCCCGAAGCCCCGCCGATGCCGGGAGGAGAGATGGGCGACGAGGTTCAACGCCCCGACTACATCCAGCGAGAGGTCAACCGGCTCCAGCTGTCGTTTCAAGACGCTGTCCGGCGAGAGAAGGCCTCGAGCCTGCCGCTCACCCGGGTGGTGGCGGTTCACTTCCCGCCGATCTACGCCAACGGTGTGGCGACCGCGTTCTCTGCGGCGATCGAAGGCTTTCGGCCCGAAGTCTGCGTCTACGGCCACCTTCATGGACCGGGCATCGCCGCAGGCTTCACCGGCGACCATGGAGGCGTGCGCTACGTGCTCGCCTCCTGCGACGCCGCGAAGTTCGCTCCGATGCTGCTGCTCGAGTCCGCGTGAAGTCAGCGCGGGCTTGCCGCGCGGGCCAGCTCTGCTAATGACTTCAACGGGGCCGAGAACCTTTCAGCCCCTTCCGCCCGTACACTGTCGACGGCCGTCCCCTCTCGACTCGGCACCGGGTTTAGCCCCCGCCGGAAACGACCATGAGCCCGATCGCTACCTCGCTGCTGCTCGCCGCTGCCCTTCTCTTCTTCGGAGTCACTCTCTACTGGCGCGCCCGGGTGCTGCTGGCGCTCAAGCCCGAGCCCGGAAATCGGCTCGACCACCCGAGCGACCGGGCCGAAGCGCTGGTGCTGTTCGGGTTCGGCCAGAAGCGGCTCAACGATCGCGAAGAGCGAGCGCCCGGCTTGATGCACACGATCATTTTCGCCGCCTTCATGGTGCTCACCGTCCGGACGGTGATGCTGTTCGTGATCGGCTTTTCTTCCACCGCCCTCGAGGTCCTCTCCAATCCGAGCGGGCCGGCGTGGGCGGCCCATCCCAACCTGACCGTCGCCTACCAGGGCTACCTCTTCATCAAGGACCTGGTCGCGGCCGGGGCGGTGATCGGCTGCGGCTACTTCTGGTACCAGCGCTGGCAGGTGAAGCCGGACCGGCTCACCCCTTCGTGGGAGGCCTACCTCATCCTTGGCTTCATCTCGGCCCTGATGATTTCAGAGTTCATCTTCGGCGGCTCACACCTGATTGCCCTCGGCCAGGGCTTCGCCGCCTACGAGCCGGTGACCAGCGTCGTCGCCAGCCTGATGCGCGGCTTTTCTCCGGCCACGGTGGCCTTCCTCGGGCAGGCAGCGTTCTGGATTCACCTCACCATCATCCTCACCTTCTTGAACTTCCTCCCCTACGGGAAGCACTTCCACGTCATCACCGGACTGCCCAACGTCTACCTCCGTAGGCTCTCCCCGAGCGGCAAGCTGGGCACCCCCAACCTCGAGAAGGAGGAGTTCGGCACCCGCTCGATGCAGGACCTGACCTGGAAGCAGGGACTCGACCTCTACTCCTGCACCGAGTGCGGCCGCTGCCAAACTCACTGCCCCACCTACCTCACTGGAAAGCCGCTCACCCACAAGGGCGTCAACCAGGACCTCAAGCACTGGCTCTGGGATCACCAGGAACTGGTCGCCACCGGAAAGGACGCGCAAGGTCAGCCGGCCGAGCTTCCGAACATCGTCGGCAACATCCTCCAGCCCGAGACGGTGTGGGCCTGTACCACCTGTGGCTGGTGCGAGACCGCCTGCCCGGTGCTGATCGAGAACATTCCCCGCCTGGTCGACATGCGGCGCTACAAGGTGCAGGTCGAGGCCGACTTCCCGCCTGAAATTCAGCGGGTGTTCGAAGGAATGGAACGCCAGGGCAACCCCTGGGGCATCGCCCAGGAGAAGCGCGACGAGTGGGCGCAGGACTTGCCGATTCCCCAGTTCGGCGACGGCGGCGAGTACGAGTATCTCTTCTATGTCGGGTGTGCCGGCTCCTACGACGAGCGGCAGAAGAAGGTCACCCGGGCGATGGTGAAGATCCTCACCGAGGGAGGGGTGCGCTTTGCCACCCTCGGCAAGTCCGAGGTCTGCAACGGCGAGAGCGCCCGCCGGATGGGCAACGAGTATCTCTACCAGACCCTCGCCAAGGCCAACGTCGAGACCTTCAACGGGCTCAACGTCAAGGCGGTGATTACCCAGTGCCCGCACTGCTTCAACACCTTGAAGAACGAGTACCCGGATTTCGGCGGCAATTACCGGGTCATCAGTCACGTCGAGCTGATCAACGAGCTGCTCAAGGACCGCCGGATCAAGCTCTCGCAGGTGATGACCGAGAAGCTCACCTACCACGACCCCTGCTACCTCGGCCGCCACAACGGGGTCTACGACGCTCCCCGCGAAGCGCTCAACGCCATTCCCGGCGCCCAGGTGGTGGAGATGCAGCGCAGCAAGCGAGAAGGCTTCTGCTGCGGCGCCGGCGGTGGTCGGATGTGGATGGAAGAGAAGATCGGCCAGCGCATCAACCAGAACCGGGTCAATGAAGTGGCGCTCACGCTCGCCCACGCCGCCGACCCGTCAGTGCCCTTCCCCGATGCTGCCGACCGGAAGAAGCCGGGAATGGTGGGCGACTACGCTGGCCCTGGCACCGGGATCGTCGCAGTGGCTTGCCCGTTCTGCATGACGATGGTCCGAGACGGCGTCAACGAGACCGGCCGCGAAGAGACGCTCAAGGTGAAGGACGTGGCCGAGCTGGTCGCAGAGGCGATGACGCCCCGCTCCCCGGCCACGGTGGCGCCCGGTCCGGTGATTCACCCCAAGCCGGAAGCGTGATTGTATCCGGGGCACCGGCAAGCCGGCTCGCTGCACACGTGATGACCTCGAACCTGGCACCTTGGCCGTGAACCGAACGATCCTCCTCTCACTGGGAGTGGCGGGTGCTGCCGCGGGCGCTGCGCTTCAGGCCCTTTTCCCGTGCAGCGAGCTGCCCCTGTTATCGGCCGGGGCGGGAGGAATCGCCGGCGGAGCACTGGTGGGGTCGATCGCCTTCTTTTCCCAGCGCGGGCTCGAGAGAAAGTTTTTGGGGGTCGTCATGCTCTGTGTGGCCGCGGCGGCCGCATTCCTCGCTCTGATGTACCACATCTGCTCGTAGCCCCTGGCGGCGCTGTTCTCTTTCGACAGCAGCCGAAGTAAGGACTTGTGACCCATGATTGCCGGGCCCATCGGAAGTCCGTCGTTGACCGGGCGGGAGAGATTTCGACCGCGCCTGTGGACGCGACTTCTCCTCTTCATGGGCAGCGCCGGCTTTGTCGCGCTTGGCATCGCCCTGGGCCTGACCGGTAAGCCCGAGGGCTTGTTAGCCGTTGCCTTCTTTGGACTCTGCGCTGTGGTTTTCGCTGTCCAGCTTCATCCCGGTGCATCGTGGCTGGAGATTCACGACGATCACCTCGAGCTCTGCACCCTCTTCCGTCGCAGCCAGATTCCGTTCGAGCGTCTGGCCGGCTTCTCAGTATTCCGGATGCGACTCAACAAGATGATTGCACTCAGGTACGAGCCCGAGGCACCGCGAGCTTCCGCTCGTGCACTGGCCCGAGGATTCACCGGCGCGGAGGGATGCCTTCCGGACACCTACGGGTGGAAAGCCGAGGCACTTTGCAATCGACTCAACGACACTCTAGGTCATTGGAGGACGACAAGATGATCGACGTCGGCGACCCCGCCCCGGACTTCGAAGCCGTGGACTGCGAGGGCAAGTCGGTTCGCCTCTCGGCCTTCCGCGGTCGCCGGGTGGTGCTGTTCTTCTTTCCGAAGTCGTTCTCGATCGGCTGCACCCTCGAGCTGCGCCACTTCCGGGACAGTGAGGACAAGATTGACGCTCTCGGAGCGGAGCTGATCGGTGTGTCCGTGGACTCGGTCGCGCAGCAATGCGTCTTCGCTCGCGACGAGAAGATTTCGTTCTCGCTGATCGGCGACGAGTCGAAGGAGATCAGCCAGAAATACGGAGTGCTCTGGCCGCTGCTGAAGGTCGACCGTCGGGTCACCTTCATCATCGACGCCGAGGGCATCGTCGAATCGGTGATTCGCCACGAAGTACGGGTCTACAAGCACCTCGACGACGTCCTTGCCCACCTCGAGAGCCGGAAGACCAAGCCGTTACCTTGATTTTGAGGTCACGGCTTTCCGCGCTTCTCGATCAGAACCGTCTTTTCCTGGTCGGTCGCCACCCGCAGGCCCTGGACCTCGGCGTGCACCATCCTGCCTGCGCCCCAGTTCTCGCTCCCGCCGCCGATGGTGATCTCGTTCGACTTCACCTTCGTGGTCTTGAAGATCTTCTTGTCCACCTCGACCTTCCCGAGCTTGAACACGATGCGGGCACGAAGGTCGAACCGGTGCTTGTTCTCGAATTCCTTTGCCGCGGCGAGGGTCTTTTCCGGCACGGCGAAGGCATAGGGAGTGGCCTGCCAAATGTTCTGCACCACCTCGGCATCCTGCTTTGCGGCCGAGCTGGGAGGCACCACCGCCTTCGCCGTTCCCCAGGCAATCGCCACCCGGCCAAAAGAATCGGTGCAGTCGATCGTCCCCACCACGTCGAGCGGGAAAACTCCTTTCGGCGCATCAAACGCCTTCAGGGTGACCTCGGCGGGCGCCTTCAGGGTCGCGAGGAAGGTCGCGTCCCTCAACCGCTTCGCCAGCTCGGCGCGCTTCGCGCCATTGGCCTTCTTCTCGGCGGCATCAGCCCCCGGAGCCTCCCCCGGAAAGAGCGCCCACATCCCCTCGGGACAGGGTTGGTCAGGCCCGAGCCGAAGGTATCCTGCTTCGTCCCAGAACGGCTCCAGCTTCACCGACTCGGTCTTGATCGGCGCGGCCGCCTTGGCGACTTCGGCCTTCTGCTCCGAACGCGCCACGTCCAGGGAGCGCTGCTTTTTCTCGGTCTCGCGCTTGGAGTCCCGACAACCCGCGAGCAGCAGCATCACCGAGGCGAGCAGGCCAAGGCGGAAAGAGGAGCACGTAGTCGGGGCAAGGGCGCGCACTCAGGCTCCTGAAGCGGGGGAGGATCGACGGTTCGACCATTGCAGATCCTGTTTACGCTCACCAACTTCCTGGCATGCGCCGAACCCCCGCCGAGCTCGTTGGTCTCTTGCTTGGGGGGCTGCTCGCACCCGTTACTGGATTGACCAGCTTCTTTCGCCGCGCCCGCACTTTCCACCCCGAAGGTCAGGTGTTCCGGGCCCGGGTCGAGGCCGCGGTGAGTTCCGGGCCGCTCGCGCCGGTGGCAGCCCGTCTCGAAGGCGATGCGCTGGTTCGTCTCTCGACGGCGCTCTGGCGCGGAGGTCGGGAGTGGGTCGACGCGCTCGGACTCGCGATCCGCTTTCGCCGCAGCCCCCAAGTCAGCCCGGACGCGGCCCCTGACGACCAGGACCTGCTCTTCGCCACCATCCGCAGCCCCTGGACCACGCTGATCGCGCCTCTTTCCACCGAACCGCACGATTTTCTTTCCAACGATTACTACGCGGTGTCGCCCTTCGCAGTGGTTGGGCTCGATTTCCTCGGGAAGGTGAAGTGGCGGCTGGTCTCGGCAGGTCCCTCCTTCGGCAACGGAAACCGGGCCGAGCGGCTCGCGAGCGCGGTCGAGGCCGGCACCGCGGTCTTCCAGCTCGAAGCACGCGGATTGGGTCTGCGCCACCGCTGGCACAAGGTAGCCACGGTGCGGCTGAAGGAAGCCGTGGCGATCGATCAGGCCGCGCTGCGTTTCTCGCCCTTCCGCACCGGCCGGGGCATCGAGCCGCGCGGCTTCATTCATGCGCTGCGACACGCCACCTACGCTGCCAGCCAGTCGCTCCGACCCGCAGGCGATGGCGCCCCCTCAGCGGGCTGAAGACGCCGATCCGTTCAGAGGAC
>JAYUUC010000069.1:0-7212 GCA_043755105.1 Myxococcales bacterium | reverse complement strand
ACAGGCCGAACCATCGCGGGAGGAAGGGGATCGCTCGAGAGGGGCGTCGGCCGCACCGCTCGAAACTCTCCGGTCCGTGTAGGCAAAGGTGAGGACGGTACCGGGCCGGTGGCCTTGCGGGGCAAAGGAGGAGGCAGCGGCGGCGGCGCGTTCGAGGGGCCGACTGCTGCGCTGTCCGAGGGGGGGTCGTCGAGGCTCTGCCTCAGGTCCGCAAACGGATCGAGCTCGTCCGGCGAGGAGGCCATTTGCACTTCAGACTAGTCCTTTATCCGCCAATTTAGAACCGTGCTCGATCGCTTGCGCCCCTCGGGTGGGAGTGCCAGGGTCAGGAGATGACCGTCCGCTACCGGCTCGAGAATGGGCTGACCGTGGTGTTCGAAGAGCAGCACGCCGCCAAGGTCGCAGCCTTCCAGGTCTGGGTGAACGTCGGCAGCGCCGACGAACGGCTCGACCAGGCGGGGCTCGCCCACCTCCACGAGCACATGTTGTTCAAGGGCACTGCCAGCCGCGGCCCGGGAGAGATCGCCCGCGACATCGAGTCCCACGGCGGGGAGATCAACGCCTGGACCTCGTTCGATCAGACCGTCTACCACATCGTGATCGCCAGCCAGTTCGCCGAGCGTGGCCTCGACATTCTCGGAGATGCGGTGCGCTTCTCCGCCTTCGATCCTGAAGAGCTGGCCCGCGAAATCGAAGTGGTCTGCGAAGAGATCAAACGCAGCGAAGACTCGCCGGGTCGCCGCTCGTCGAAGGACCTGTTCGCCACCGCCTATCAACGCCACCCCTATCTAAGGCCCGTGATTGGCACCGAGACCTCGGTGCGCAGCTTCACCCGCGAGAAGGTGCTCGAGTTCTACCGCCGCCACTACACCCCGCAGAACATGGTGCTCGCGGTCGCGGGGGACCTGTCCGAGGCGCAGTTGCGGAAGTGGACCGAGAAAATTTTTGGAGGCGACTGGGGCCGGCCTTTCCCGGGCAGGGAGCAACGCCTGGTCGAACCGCCGTTGACCCGCACCCGCACCCAGGTACGCGAGGACGACGTCCGCGAGGCCTATCTCAACCTCGGCTTCCCCATTCCCGCGGCCGACCACCCCGACACCCCGGCACTCGACCTGCTGGCGATGGTCGCCGGACAGGGAGAAGCGTCCCGACTCTCTCTGGAAGTGAAGCGCAAGCGCTCGCTGGTGAACGACATTCACGCCTACGCCTACACCCCGAAGGACCCGGGGTTGATGGGGGTGTCGATCACTGCCCCGGCGCAGCAGCTCGAGGCCGCGCTGGAGCAGACCGTGCGCGTGCTTGCCCAGCTCAAGGCCGCTCCGATTCCTGCCGACGAGCTCGCCACCGTGAAGGCCATCGTCGAGAGCCAGGCGGTCTATGGCCGCGAGACGGTGCAGGGGCTGGCGCGCAAGCTCGGCTACTACGAGGCGGCGCTCGGCGGCATCGAGCACGAAGCCCGGTATTACGAGCAGATTGCCGGTCTTTCCGCGGAGCAGTTGCGCGAGGCGGCGCAGAAATACTTCATCTTCGACAAGGCGATTCTCACCGGTCTGGTGCCGCCGGGGACGGCGTTCACCGGAGCAGACGCGGAGTCGATCGTCGCGCGGGTCGCGAAGGAAGCACCGCAGGCGTTGCCGGGCCGAAAGGCGCCTCCGGCCGAGGTGGCGGCGCCGATGCGGGTGACCGCTCCGCTGTCGGCGCGCAAGGGCGAGAGCGGAATCGTGATCGAGAAGCTGCCCAGCGGAGCGACGGTGATTGTCCGCGAAGAGAGCGCGGTGCCCCTGTTCGCGATGCGCGCGGTCTTCCCCGGCGGTCTGCGCTACGAGACCGAAGCGGACAACGGCCTCACCACCTTGCTGGCGCGGATGCTCACCCGGGGGACGCCGACCAACGATGCGGAGCAGATCTCTCACCTGATCGACGACCTCGCCGGTTCGGTGAGCGGGTCAGGAGGCCGCAACTCGATGTCCCTGCGGGGCGAGTTCCTTTCCCGTCACTTCGCTCGGGGCTTCGACCTCTTCACCGACTGCCTGCTCAATGCCTCGTTTCCGGAAGCAGAGCTGCAGCGCGAGAAGCAGCTCACCCTCCAGGACATCGCCACCCGGGAAGACAAGCCGTCGGGGCTGGCATTCGACCTCTTCGCCAAGACCCTGTACCAGGTGCACCCCTACCGGATGAACAGCTCGGGAGAAGCGGCCTCGGTCGAGCGACTCACCCCGCAGATGCTCTCGGATTACCGCGACGCTTACCTCGACCCATCGCAGCTCACCCTCTGTGTGGTGGGCGATGTGAAGGTCGATCAGGTGCTGGCCTTCGCCCATCAAGCGTTCGGGAAGGCGAGGGGGAAGGCGAAGGCGCCGCCAGCGATTCCTCACGAGCCGCCGCTGGAGTCGCGCCGGGTGTCACGCCTTCCGCTCGCTCGAGCGCAGTCGCACCTGGTGCTCGGGTTTCCTGGCCTCACCGTCACTGACCCGGATCGTCAGGCGCTGGAAGTGCTCTCCACGGTTCTTTCCGGACAGGGCGGCCGGTTGTTCGTCGAGCTCCGCGACAAGCGGTCAATGGCCTACAGCGTCTCCAGCTTCGCGATGGAGGGTGTGGACCCCGGCTACTTCGCTGTCTACATGGGCACCAGCCCGGAGAAGCTGGAGGCGGCGCTGGAAGGCATCCGCGCCGAGCTGATCCGCATCCGCGACGAGCCGCTTCCGGCGGTCGAGCTGGAGAACGCCAAGCAGCACTTGATCGGCACCCACGAGATTGGGTTGCAGCGGAACGGCTCGAGGGCCGCGCTGATGGCGCTCGACCATTGCTACGGAATCGGCGCTGCTGACTTTCTCAATTACGCGTCGAAAATCTCGGTGATCACCGCAGACGAGGTGCGCGAGGTGGCGCGGAAGGTGATCGACTTCAACCGCAGCGTCCTCACCGTGGTGGGACCGCCGGCGGCCGCAGGAGACGTTGGGGCCGCCGAGGGGGACCGCGCCCTTTGAAAGTTGCGGTAAAAGGGGCCATGGCCGAGCCCACATCCTACTTGTCGATCACCGTCGATCTGCCTGCAGCCTCTTCCGAGCCCGTTCAATCGCTGCTCCACGACGCCGGAGCACTCGGCCTCGAGGTCCGCGACGGCGAAGATCCCCCGATGCCAGGGATGCGCGGCCCGAAGCCTGGAGAGGCGATCGTGATCGGCTTCTTCGATGACCGGGCGCTCGCCGAAGAAGCACTCGCCTGGGTTCAGGAGGAGTTCAACTCCGCCCGCGCGATCCTCGAAGCAGTTCCGATGGAGGATTGGTCGAACTCCTGGAAGTTGTTGATCCGCGCCGTTCAAGTGGGTCGGCTCTGGGTCGGTCCGCCGTGGATGGTCGACGAGGCCCCTGCGGACAAGCAGCAGATCGTGATCGAGCCGAAGATGGCCTTCGGCACCGGCGACCACCCCACCACTTCGCTCTGCCTCGACGCGGTGGACCGTCACCTGGCGAAGCATCCCGGAGACTCGGTGCTCGATGTCGGCACCGGCACCGGCGTTCTCGCCATCGCTGCACGGAAGCTCGGGGCGAGACGGGTGGTGGGCATCGACAACGACCTCGTCTCGGTCGACCTGGCGCTCGAGAATGCCGTCCGCAACCACGTCGACGAGGTCGAGCTTTCCTCGAAGACGCTCGACCGGGTGCTCGGCCCGTTCGGGCTGGTGGTGGCCAACATTCTCGCCAACACCCTGGTGGTGCTCGCGCCTGCCATCTGCGCCCAGGTCGCGCATCACCTGGTGCTCGCGGGAGTGCTCGTCCATCAACGGGAAGAAGTCGAGGCGGCCTACCGCGCGCTCGGGTTGGTGCCCCTGCCCCCGGCGACGCAGGGCGAGTGGATCCGCCTCGAGTTCGTGAGGCGCTAGCGTCGATGGTGCGCCTGTTCTTTCCTGTCCCCGAGCCGGCTCCCGCGGCGGTCGAGCTCAGCGGAGCGCGCTTTCACTACCTGGTTCACGTGCTCCGGCTCGCCCCTGGCGACGCGCTCGAAGTCTTTGACGGCCGCGGCCATGGCTATCAAGCCCGGCTCGAGCAATCGAGCCCAGAGCGTGCGGTGCTGACGCTCGGATCGGCAACTGCCATCGCCACTCCCTGGCCGGTGACCCTGCTGCAGGGAATGCCCAAGGGCGACAAGTGGGAGTGGATTCTGCAGAAGGGCACCGAGCTGGGCGCGACGGCCTTCGTCCCGGTGGAGACCTCCCGCAGCGTGGTGAAGCTCGCCGGGGAGCGCTCGGCCGCAAAGCAGCAGCGGTGGGCGAAAATTGCCGAGGAGGCCGCGCGGCAATGCGGCCGTGCTGACTTGCCGCGGGTCGAGGCACCTCAAACTTTGGAGGCCGCACTCGACCGACTGGAGGCGGGCGGGACGCTGCTGGTGCTCGACCCGGAAGAGCGGAAGCTTCGGCTGGGCGAAGCGGTGGCCAGCGTCAAGGCTCAGGGAGCAGCCCTGGTCTTGGCCGTTGGACCGGAGGGCGGGTGGAGTGACAGCGAGCGCGAGGCGCTGTCCAACCGGGGCGGCCACCGGGTATCACTGGGGCCACGGGTGCTTCGCGCAGAGACCGCGGCCCTGGCCGCGCTGGCGGTCGCTTTCCAGTTCCTCGAAGTGGACTGAACGCCGGACGCTCGGCCGTTCCGGCCTTGTCATTCCCGACCAGGACACCCAGCTTCTCCGCACGCACGCACTTGCGAGGGTCTTCGACCCAAGGAGCTTGGAGATGGGAACGGCCCAGAGTCGAGGGGGCGCACGGGCGATTCCCTCGACTCCGCTGACGCTACGCTCAGGACGAACGGGTGCGGCGTCCGTTCGAGAATCGCGAACGTCCAGATGGAGGACGCCGACGGGCAAGGTCGATCCCGCTTCGTTTCTTTGGGTTTCTTGCGCTGGAGGGCCGTTCGCACTTTTATTTCCCTCCTGAAGGAGAAACCGACCCTTGTCCAAGTGCCTCAAGTGTGGTGCCCATTTGCCCCCCGTGGGGGACTGTCCCCGCTGCGCTCTCGCCGCTGAACCGACCGTGCAGCGCCCTCGCCTGCTCGGGTCGGACCTTCAACTCGACCGTCGACGGGGGACCCGGGCGGCTTCGGGAGGACTCGAAGTCTCCGACCTCGAGGAGACGCTCGAGAATCCGACGGCGACGGCGATCGGAGATACGCCGACCCGGGTTGCCCCGGCGATGGCGATGCGCCTGGCGAAAGCAGAGGCGGCTGCGGTCTTCGAGGAAGACGTTGGGCGCGAGGTTGAACGGGAACCCGAACGCGAGGGGGCGACCGGACCCGGTCTCGACGCCCGGCCGGCCCCGCTCTGGCGTCGGCTTGGCGCGGGGGCGCTCGACCTCTGCGTGGTCGGCTCGGTGGTGGCTCTCTTTCTGATCGCCGCCACGCGGGTCAGCGGGGTGAAGGTCCCCGCAACCAAGCTGGGGGGACTGGATGCGCTGATGCTTGAGATGCACGCACTCCAGTCGGTGCTGCTGCCGGCGCTGATTCTCGGCGGATTGCTGGCGATGGTTTACACCGCGGTGTTCGCCTTTCTGTGGGAAGGGCGCACGCCGGGCCGTCGGCTGTTCGGCATCCGCCTGGTGGATGGCAGTGGCCTCGCGCCGGCGCCTGCCCGTGCGGTGGTGAGGGCGCTGCTCTCGGCGCTGTCCTTCGGGCTCTTCCTGGGTGGCTTCTGGCTCGCCCTCTTTGACCGCCGGGGCCAGACCCTGCACGACAAATTGACCTCCACGTTCGTGGTCAGGCCGATCTAGTGAGGACGCGAGATTGTGTGCTGCGCCCACCGCCGTAAGATGCCGCGCCGATGTCCGACCGGCTCACCCAGCATCTGATCGCATCGCACTTGCTGCCGAGCGCAGTGGTGGACGAGGCCGTGCGCCGTCAGGAGGTCGCGGGAGGTGCCCTCGATACTGCGCTGCTCGAGCAGGGGGCGGTCTCCGAAGTCGAGGCGCTCCAGGCGATTTCTGAGGTCTCTGGCATCCGGCAGGTCAACCTGGCGGATTTCGAGCCCAATGGTGCTGTCGCAGGGCTGATTCCGGCGAAGATCGCCGAGCGGCTGAACATCGCGCCTCTTTCTCTCGATGGCGCCCATCTCCACGTTGCGTGCAGCTTTCCGGTTCCCCGGGAGGCGATGGACGAAGTGGGCTTCTTGCTTGGAAAGAAGCTCGAGCTCTGGGTGGCGGTGGAGTGCCGGGTCCAGGATTGGATCTCGGCCATCTACAAGAAGCCGTTGCCGACGCGCTTCGCCCGGTTGATCACCCTTCTCGACCCGGAGCGTGGGCCTCGCGGGCTTCCCGAGGCTGCGAAGGAGGACACCGGACCCAAGGCCGCGCCCGTCTCCAGTTCGACCCCTCCTGGCCCGAATCTGGGGACAGCGACTGAGCCGTCATTTCAGTCGGTGTCAGCTCTGCCTTCAAGGCTGGAACCCTCCAGTTCCGTCGTGACGCCACCGGGACCGGGAAGCGTTCCGCCCCAGGAAGAGAACTGGGCCATTCCCACGCCCGCCCATGTGCTGGGGCCCCCGCTCTCCTTTCCCGGAGGCGTGCTCCCTCCCCGCGAGCTTCCGATGCCGGCCGGGGGAGCGACCCTCGAGCGTAAGGAACCGCTCGCCATCCCCCTCGAAGCGGCCAGCGGACCGACGGCTCTCGGACCGCCTCTTCCGGAAGTGACCGGAAGGGGTCCCCGAGAAGGGGTGCTCACTCAAGAGTCGGATGAACGAAGTCCGGCCGGACATGAATCCGCCGCTCAGCAACAAGCCGCGGTTCAGCAACAAGTTTCCGAATCGGAAAGCTTCGCAGACCTTGCTACCGAGCCAGATCCTTCGGAGTCCTTGAAGGGAACCAGCAAGGTTCAGCGCTCTGACTCGCCGACCCGTAACCCCGCCTCAGTCCTCGGCCCGGCTTCCGCGGCGCCCGACCTTCGCACCCCTTCTTCGGCCCCCCTTCCCCCCCACGGGGAATGGAGCCTGACCGAGGCGCGGGCAGCCCTGGCGGAAGCTTCCCACGATCGCGAACGCATTCTCGAAGTGGCCCTCGCCTTTTCCCGCAGAGCCTTCGAGTACTCCGCGGTCTTCGCCGTGCTCAAGGGAGCCGCAGCCGGTTGGGAAGCACTCGGTGGCTCGGGTGAGGTCCAACCCATTCGATCGATCTCGATCCCTCTCGACACCGCGTCCGTCTTCCGAACGGTCGCGATCAGCCGGGGAAGCTACGTC
>JAYUUC010000068.1:0-2428 GCA_043755105.1 Myxococcales bacterium | reverse complement strand
CCGGTGGCGGAGAGAAGACCCTCGGCAAGAAGGTCGAGGTCAAGTAGCCGGCTGTGGCCAAGACCCGCGCCTCCGGGCTGCTCTTTTTGATGCTGCTGGTCCTCGCCGCGGGTGGTTACGCCGCGGCCTCGCGGCTCGGCTACGTGGACCAGCTGCAGGAGCGGTACTTGCCCAAGCCCCGTCGCCCCGCGCGGCTCTCGACCGGGGACTTTCCGGCCGGAGTGGCTGCGCCAGTAGGCGATGTGGCCTCGGTGCCATTGCGGTCGACGCTGATTGGCTTCACCCCCGGAGGCAGCGCCGCCAGCCTGCTCCTCGCCGCCGGAGGGGCCTCGACCACGGTGCTGGAAAAGGAGCACCCCCAGGGCCTGTTTCACAGCGGCTATGCCCTCGATGCCCGGGCGGTGGCCTACCCTCGCGAGGAGGACCTGCGCACCGCGCTCTCTTTTGGCGGAGAAAACGGCGGCGTCGACCTCGCCGAGATCACCGTCGACCGGCTTGCTGCCTGGTGGCCGCTGCTGCGGGACGCCAGCCCGAGGACGGTGCTGCTGGTCAGCCGCAGCCGGGGGCAAGAAGCGCTGGCGACGGTGGGCGTGAACACCCTGGCCGAGCTGAAGGGCAAGCGGATCGGCACCCACGCCCAGAGTGCCTCGCACTTCTTCGCCCTCTGGCTGCTCGCCCGGAGCGGCCTCCTGCTGGACGATGTCCGCTGGGTCGAGCTCCCCTCCACCCTCGATGCGGGAGCAGCCCTGCGCGAAGGCCGGGTCGATGCCGCGGTAGGGCTGCTGGGAGATGTCGAGCCGGCAGCGCGCGATCGTGGGGGCAAAGTACTGGCGACTTCGGCGGACGCGCCCCATCTGATTGCCACCGTGCTGGTTGCCCGCGGAGAGTTCGCTGCCCGCTACCCGGACGCGATTCGCCGGGTGATTCGGGGTCTGCTCGATGCGGGAGTGAGCGTCCAGCGCACCTCGGGCCCGGCCGCCCGCATGCTCGGCGAGGTGGCTCCGGCGCTGGGCGACCCCGCCGACGCAATTCGGTCCGTTCCTGCTGCCAGCCAGAAGGACAACCTCGCCTTCTTCGGACTCTCGGGGGAAGCCCCGGTGACCTACGACGAGCTGTTCCACAGCGCCGCAGCCCTGGCCGTGAAGCTCGGGAGGGTGGGCGCTTCTGCTCCCGATGCAGAAGATACGCGCGAGCTGGGTGCGCTCCGTTACATCTCGGAAACCCGCAAGCCCTAAAGGAGCCCCTGTCCTTGTCCTCCGAGGCGTCTTCCCCCGGTTACCTGCGCGCCGCGTTCCTGGTGCCTGCCAATCTGCTCGCCCTGGCCGGGGCCGCAGTGGCTTCCGCTTTCGTGGGGGACCCTTCGGCGCTGCTGGTCGCGCTCGGCGCCGAGAGCCTCTATCTGGGGGTGCTCTCGTCCGCGCCGAACTTTCGCCGCGCCGTTCGCGCCACCTTCCACTCTCGGAAGAACCTGGCCGCGGGGAACCGTGAGGTCAGCACCCTGCTGGCCGAGCTCTCAGCGTCCCAGCGGCAGCACTACGAGCACCTCCGTCAGCTGCGCGACCGGATCCTCGCCCACTACGCCCGCCTCCCCGGAGGACGGGTGATGGTGGCCAGCTCCGAGCCGCGAATCGACGCGCTGTTGACCGCCTTTTTGCGCCTGCTCACCACCTTGAGCAGCTACCGCCAGTACCTCAACGCGGCCGACCGCCCGGCCATTGAAGCCGAGCTCAGCCGGCTGGGCGCGCAGGCAGACCTGGAACTGAACCCCCGTCTCAAGGAAGTGATGGCCAAGCGGGTGGACATCCTCAAACTGCGGGTCCAGCGCTTCGTCGAGGCAGAAGAGAGCCGTGCGGTCGTCAGCCATCAGCTCGCGGGCATCGAAGACCTGCTCCGGCTCACCCACGAACAGTCGATCACCCTTCGCGACCCGGAGACGGTCAGCCAGCAACTCGATGCCCTCACCGTCGAAGTGCAGTCCACCGAGGAGACCGTCCGCGAGATGGAGCGATTCATGGCCTTCACCGAGGAGACCCGGCCCCAGGCGTCCCACGCATCGCGGGTGCGCTGACCGCTGCGAGGTCTCGAAGTTAGTGGACGAGCGAGACCACATACCCGCCCGCAAACGAAGAGGCTGTCCCGCTCACCGTGGTCTGCCCGGCGACGCGCCGCACCTCGTTCGCCCCACCTCCGGGCACCGGCTCCAGCTTCCCGTCGAAAGTGAGGCTCAAGGTCACCGGGCCGGTCAGGTCGCCCTTCATCGTATACGTCCCATTCAGAGTGCCGCTGAAGGTCCCATTGGGGATGTTCTTCAGCGACAGGTCGAGGTTGCCGGGGCTATTGGTGCCACTGTCGTAGGTGACCTTGGGCGAATCCGAGGCCACCGCGGTGTCCGCGTAACTGACGAGTGCGACCAACAGCCGCATTCCCT
>JAYUUC010000067.1:0-2428 GCA_043755105.1 Myxococcales bacterium | reverse complement strand
CACCCGGGCGGAGCGCACCCCAGGAGGCACCTCGATCGGCACCGAGGCCTTCCCGTTGCTGCTCGCGACCACCGGCCCGAAGCGACGCGGACCGACTTCCACCACCACCTCGGCGCCGGGGGCGGTCTCTGCCTCGAGCACGGTGGTGCCGAACAGGGGAAGCCTCACCGCAGTCACCGGGGGAGGGCCCACGCGTCCCGGCCTTTCGACCCAGAACAGGAGCAAGGCCACCGAGGGAAAGCGGACCGCGTCGGGGGTGAAGCGAAACGAGTGCACCCGAGAAGCCCCCGAATCCGAGGTCTGGCTCAGCACACCCGAGCTGGACTGCGCGTGCACCTCGCACGGCGTCTGGTCACAGCGCACGTCGACCGTGGCCTGCTCACCGGAACCCAGCACCAGCGCTTCCGGCTGGACGGTGACCGCGAGCGAATCCGCAGAGGCCAGCGCTTTCGCAGGCAGCACCAGCAGGGCGGCAAACAGCCACCCCAAGCGCCACTGCGTCGTTGGCGTTCGCAGGGGGTAGACGGTGCGACTCAGGCGGGTGAGGGCTCTTCGAACTCGCCTGAATCGTCGGCTGCTACTTGCGCGGCCACGGCCGGAAGTCGAGCACCGGGAGCATCGTCTGGAGGGGGCTGCTTGTCGGCCGGGGACAGGCTCTTCGCCCCCATCGGCTGGTACGCCGGTTTGGACGGCTGCTCGCCTCCTCCACGGCCGTGCACCAGCGTCTTCTTTTCGGTGCGGAAGGTAATGTCGACCTTGTCGCCGCGGACCCCCTCGATAATGCCGACGCCGAAGGTGGGGTGATTGACGAGTTCATTGATCACGAAGGCATCGCGGGCGTTGTAGACGCGGGCACGGCCGACGTCCTTCCCTTCGAGACGCTGCTCGAACGAGATCACCTGCTTGGTGGCCCTGGCGGAACGCGGAGCCCCTGCGGTCTTGCGGGCCCCGGGAGCCGACCGAAAGGCATGGTCTCCCCCACAGGTGTTGCAGCGAACGCGGGCGGGCTTGACGCCGAGCATCGCGAGAATGGTGTGGGCGAGAGTCAGCTTGCACTTGGTGCAGAACGCGTCGACCTCACCGCCGACTCTGTGGGTAGCCACCGAAATTCCTTCCGGGGAAGTGGCCCGGTCCGTGAAAGAGGGGGAAAGAACCCGCCCTTTACCGCTCAAGTCGAGGAAGCACAACTTGAGAAACCCGAGAGACGATGACGACGCGATCGCGCCCCCCTGCCAACGCGCGCGCGGAAATCCGCCCGCAGTTGCGGCAAAGTGGGCCCACCTTGAGCGTTCAACACACCTTGATGCGGCGCAGAGCCCTCGACTACCTGATTCGCCCCACGCGGGCCGAGGTCGACCTGCCCTCCCTTCGGCACAATTTTGCCGAAGCGCGAAAGATCGCCGGGAGCGCCGAGGTCCTCGCGGTGATCAAGGCCAACGCCTACGGACATGGCGCGGTGCCGGTGGCCCGCGAGCTCGAAGCCCAGGGAGTGGCCCTGCTGGGGGTGGCGCTGGTCGAGGAGGGAGTCGAGCTGCGCAACGCGGGGGTGCTCGCGCCGATTCTGGTGATGGGCGGTTCCTACCTTGGCGGCTTCGGGCTGATCGTCGAACACAACCTGGTGCCCACCGTGTTTCAGCCCGAGCACGTGGTCGGGTTGTCCCGGGCCGCCGCGGGGCGAACGGTGAAGGTCCACCTCAAAGTCGATACCGGCATGGGTCGACTCGGGGTCGAGCTTTCCGAGCTCCCGGTGTTTCTCGACCTGGTCGCGGCCCATCCTTCGATCCAGATCGACGGGTTGATGTCTCATCTTGCGAGCGCCGACGAAGTCGACGCGGCGCTGAACCGGCTCCAGGTCGAACGCTTTGCCGAGGCCCTCGCTCAGGTTCAGGCCCGAGGGCTGTCGCCCCGGTATCGCCACCTCGCCAACTCGGCAGCGCTGATGCACCCTCCCGAAGTGATCGAACGACTCGGGCTGAACCTGGTTCGCCCTGGGCTGCTGCTGTTCGGCTACGCGCCCGCTCCGGGCCTCGAGCATCGCTCCGAGCTGCGGCCGGTGCTGACGTGGAAGACGGCGATCACCCACCTGAAGACCGTTCCTGTGGGGACGCCGATCTCCTACGGCGCCACCTGGGTGGCGCCTCGCCGCTCGGTGATTGCGACCCTGCCGGTTGGCTACGCAGACGGTTACAGCCGCCAGTACTCCAGCAAGGCGTCGGTGCTGGTTCGTGGCCAGCGCGCGCGGATCTGCGGCCGGGTCTGCATGGACATGTGCATGGTCGACGTCACCGACGTTCCGGACGTCGCGCTGGGCGACGAAGCAGTGCTGTTGGGCAGTCAGGAGGGGCAGCGAATCACCGCGGAGGAGCTGGCCGAGCTGTCGCAGACGCTGCACTACGAGGTGCTCTGCGCGGTTGGGGCGAGGGTGCCG
>JAYUUC010000066.1:0-7222 GCA_043755105.1 Myxococcales bacterium | reverse complement strand
TTGGCAATAACCCCGCGCTGGAGTCGGAGATGATCAACTCCCCCGAGGTGCGCACCATGGTGCTCGCCAATGCTCCGGGAAACAGCTACCGCCAGAAGCTGGAGAGCGATCCGTCGTTCTACCGGCAGGTGGCGAGGCAGCAGATGCTGGGGACCGACGTGGTCAACCAGCTCGCTCAGGACCGCCTCGATTACGCCAGCAAGATGAACAACAACGGCTGCATGTACATGGCCGAGTTCGCCGACGGCACCTGGTACGGCATCGCCAAGGACATGGCGGCCAACTACCAGACCAAGCTCGCGGCGCTGACCGCGACCGGCGACGCTTCCTGCTCGAACCCGAGCGCCTGTACGGCGGTGGAAGCGAAGGCGCTGGCGAAGAAGTTCATCTGGGACGAGCTTCGTCGCGCGGCGTTCCGCTCGGTCGCCGAGCACGAGGTCGGCCACACCGTCGGCCTGATGCACAACTTCATCGGCTCGTACGACGCGATGAACTACAAGGACGGTTACTGGGACCTGCGCAAGCAGACCATCGGCGTGATGGTCGGCGGGAAGCGGGTGCTTCCGGTCAGCCCCCAGAACCTGCTCGACGCGGCCCAGCAGAACCAGGCCCAGGAAGCAGGGCGGATGCGCGAGCTGCAGTACTCGTCAATCATGGATTACGGCGCGCGGATGAACGCCGACATCCACGGCATCGGCAAGTACGACGAGGCGGCGGTGCTGTTCGCCTACGCCGGCGGCGGTGAGCCGGGTTACGTCGAAATCTTCAACGAGACCCGCGGCAAGAATCTGGCCGACTACAGCTCGGCCAACGTGGCGATGCCCACCGATACGCTCTCGAAGCAACTGGTGATTCGCGGGGCACATGCCGAGATTCCGCTCGCGCAGGTGCGCCACTACACCCCGGTGAGCACCTTCTACAGCGACCGCTTCCACTACACGACGCTGCCGTTCCACTTCGCGGACAAGGGCCTGGACTTCGCGCAGGCGCTCGACCAGGGCATCTCCCGAATGGGCAACCGCTCGTTCCGGAAGTGGAGCGAGATGCAGCCGCTCTACGAGAAGATCGCCGCCGAGGTGAAGCAGTTCAACCTCCGGCTCGGCAGCTCCACCGGTGCGAACTGGGACGAGGCGGGACAGATCCTCACTCCGGTGATGGCGGCGCTCAAGGTGCAGACGATTCCCGCCGAGGTCCCCTACATGTTCTGCTCCGACTACGAGGTCGGTGCGAACATCGCCTGCAACCGTCAGGACGAGGGCGCGGACGTCTACGAAATCACCCACGACTGGATCGAGCGCTACAAGAACTTCTACGTGTTCAGCAACTTCAAGCGGAACCGGGTCGACTTCTCGCCCAGCAACGTGATCAACGGCGCGCTCGGCCGTTACCTGGGAAATCTGCCCAACGTCTACCAGCAGTGGTTGTTCAACATCTACTGGACCCAGAGCTACACCAACTACACCACCGAACAGATGGAGCAGATCTATGGCGCTCCGGATCCGATCTACCAGAACTACTGGACGATGGCGGTGGTGGACGGGACCAACACCCTGCTCGACGCGCTGTCGACGCCGTCGGCCGGGTACCATGGGAAGGTGAGCGGCGGCAGCTGGGTGCACCTCGCCGAGAACAACGCGGCGAACACCCGGTTCGTCGATGCTTCCGGCAAGGCGGGTGAGAAGGAAGCGAAGTTCATTCTCGACGTGAAGTCCGCCCACCCGGAGATTGTCGACGTAGCCTACGTGCCCCGTGGCCCCGGCCGCAGCATGTACACGCTGACCGAGAAAAACGGCTACGACTCGTTCACCCGGGTGAGCGAAGTGGGCCACTTCTGGGACCAGGTCGCCGCGATGCAAGCGCTGGTCAGCAGCGAAACCAACTTCCTCGGGGTGGACCGCGGCTCTGACGCGCTGAAGTATTCGCTGCCCTACTACATCACCTTCAACAAGGAACTCGCCCAGGTGTTCCAGGGCGTGTGGTCCGAGGACCGGGCGCGCTACGCTTCGTCCCTGGTGAAGACGGGCAACGGGGAAGCCACCGTGGTGCCGGCGTCGTTCGTTCACGCCGAGAACTACGTCACTGGTTTCCACTACCCGGTGGCGGCTGCCTCGCCGGTCGACTCCGCGGGAAACTCGCTGCCGATGGAGAAGATCGAAGCGAGCCCCACCTGGAGCACCCGCTTCTATGCCGAGCTCTGGGGCATGGCGTTCTTCACCGCGAACTTCAACCAGGAGTTCGCCAGCTACAACCAGGTGTTCCGGCTCGGCTCGGGTGAGAACCTCGACCCCGGCCCGGGCTACACGGTGGAGCAGTTCTCGGATCCGTTCGGTGGCGGCTACGTCTATGCCGCGCTCCGCAAGGTCGGCGACCTGCAGCCGGCGGCCGCACCGCAGCTGATTCTCACCGCCCAGAAGTACAAGGCGAACTGGGACCAGTCGGTCGCTTCCGGTCAGCCGGTGGCCGGCCTCACTGCAGCGCAGTGGGGAGAGAAGACCCGGGACGTGGTCCGGAGCCTGGAGATGATGCGCGGCCTCTATTCGGTGTTCGGGACCGCGATGTAGCTCTGGGCGGCTCTTGAGCCCAGGTGAACAGGAGCGCTCAGGTCGAGGTGACCTGGGCGTTCTTTTTTTAGCGAACCGGTCAATCGACCCAGAAGGAGAAGGCGCGATGGAAACGGGTCCGGTGTGCGCGCGCTGCCCGCAGCGGCTGGGCCGGTCCTGTTGCGAGGTAGAGGGCGATGAGCAACTGGCAACGCTGACGCTGGCCGACGTGGAGCGGATGTCGGCCCACCTGCGCTGGAAGGCTGAGCGTTTTTCCGAGGACGAGTGGCTCAGCGACGAGGCGGCGCGGGCCTATGAGCAGCGACGTCCGCTCTACGCGGGTTACTTTCGCCATGGACCCCGACGGTTGACCTTGCGGCGGCGTCAGGGCGCCTGCGTGTTTCATCGCCGCGACGGAGGCTGTTCACTGCCGACGCAGGTTCGCCCGAGCGCTTGCCGGCTCTATCCCTTCGAGCTGTGGCCGAGCGGGCAATGGAGCTTGCAGGTGGACCGCCACGGCTCGGCCGAGGTTGCAGGGAAGCTTGCGGGCCATGCGTGCCTGGCGGTCGAGGAGTCTGCTTCGATGGAAGAGGTGTTGAAAGCGTTCGGTGGCACCGAGGCCGACGTGGAGGCGCTGGGCGAGCAGCTCTCGACGGAGGTGAGAGACCACGCCCGCCGCACTTCACCCGCGGGAGGTCGGTTGGGCAACGCCGGCTAGGTCCCGCAGGGCGGTACCGGAAACGCAGCAAGCTCCTGAAGCTTGTTGCGAGCGGGTCGGCGTTTTCCAGCGCGAAGCGCGGCGCTCCCGGGGGCAGCGACGTGAGACAGCGAGCCCTGTCGTCGCCTCCCATGCGTGGAGGCAAACGAGGCCACGGTCGGGACCGGTTTGAGTCCCGCGGTGCGGAGGGTAGGATTCTCACGGTGGTGAGCTCTGCGCCCTTTCAGTTGACGCTGTTCGGCCCGGCGGCAGCTCCCTCCGAGGAGAAGCTTGCCTCGGGCGAAGATGCGCCGCCCGAGCAGGTGGTGGCGAAGGCCAACCAGCTGGCCTTTCAGCTCTCGCGCGAGCTGGGCCTGCCGGTGCGGCTGTCGGTCACCGACAACCGCTCGACGATGGTCAGCTTTCGACGGGCGTCGACGGCGCTGCGGCTGCGGGTGCACCACATGTTCCTCGACGCACCCGGCGCCGTGGTGCAGGCGATCGCCGACTACGCGGGCCGCGGCCATACCCACGCAGGTGCGGTGCTCGACGCGTACATCCGCGGGCAGCAGCCACGGATTCGACGGGCTTCCCATCGCGACCTCGAGCTCAACCCCCGCGGTCGCTGCTTCGATCTGCAACGGCTGTTCGACGACATCAACCAGACCTATTTTCAGGGCGGCATCCAGGCGCAAATTGGCTGGGGTCGGACGCCGGCGAAGCGTCGGAGGAAGTCGATTCGACTCGGGGTCTACGACCACCAGAGCCGGCAGATCCGCCTCCACCCCGCACTCGATCGCCCCGAGGTGCCGGCGTTCTTCGTCCAGTTCATCGTCTTTCACGAGATGCTTCATCAGCTGTTTCCGAGCAGCAACCGAGCGGGGAGGAGGGTGCATCACCCGCGGGCATTCCGAGATCGCGAGAAGGCGTTTCCGCTCTACGCGGCGGCGCTGCGCTGGGAGAAGCAGAACCTGAGGGTGCTGCTGCGCGGGTGAGTGGCGGTCACCCGGCTCGGAAAGTCATCGTGCCACGACGTTCACCTCGTTCCGGCGACCGAGCCTTGGGGCCTTGCGGCGCCACTTCCGGCCACGCGCAGACTCGAACCACGCCTTGCCGCGGGGCGAGAGCTCGTAGCCGACCTCGAAGCTCTGGGTCAGCCCCCGCTTCTTCAATTTCACCACGTCGGCCTTGAAGGCGGCGAGCTCGTCGCGACCGAGCTGCCGCGCCAGCTGCGAGGCTGCAACGCGGGGGTGACGGGCAATCGCCTCGAGGGTTTCCCGGGTCCAGGGCGACGTGCCGTCGAGCCGCAACAGCGCGGCTTCGATGTCGTCGAGGTCGCCCGGTCCGAGCTGGTCCACGAGCGCGAGCGGGACCCTGTCTCCGTCTCCTCCGTGGTGGAGTTGCACCCGGAACAGCGACGTCTGGGCGCGGAGCGGCTGGGGTGCTCCGGACTTGAGATAGGTGGCGAGCTCGGCGCGGCTTTCAAATCCAGCGGCGCGGGCGTCGGCCTCGGTGACGTCGGACCAGCGAACGGGGTTCACCGCGTCGACTTCCACCACGCCAAGCGGGTGAACCCGGTAGCGGCCCTGGGGCTTGACCCGAGCATGGGGCCAGCGGCGAAAGGTAAGGGTGATGGACCCCTGGAGCAGGCCGGCATGGAAGCGCTTCTGGAAGAGGAGCACCGTTGACGAAGTAGCACACTCGCTCCTTGACCTGCCCGGTCGCGCCACCTAACAAACGCAGAATGAGAAGCGCCAAGATCGTGTGCACGCTGGGCCCCGCGAGTGTGAGCCAGGAGATGCTGGAGCGACTGCTTGCCGCGGGAATGGACGTCGCCCGGCTCAACTTTTCTCATGGCACCCACGAGCAGCACGCCCAGTCGATCGAATGGCTGCGGCTGGCGTCGCTGCGGGTGCGCAAGGCGGTGGGCATTCTCGGAGACCTGCAGGGACCGAAGATCCGCACCGGCCGGCTGGTGAAGGGAAAGATTCAGCTCGTTCCGGGGACCGAGTTCACCATCACCACCGATGAGGCGGTCCCCGGCACCGAGGAGATCGTCAGCACCACCTACCCGCACCTCGCCGAGGACGTGAACCCGGGCGACCGGATTCTGATCGACGACGGCCTGCTCGAGCTGCGGGTGAAGAAAACGGACAAGAAGATGGTGGTGCTCTGTGAGGTGATTCACGGCGGCACGCTGTCCAACAACAAGGGCATCAACCTGCCCGGGGTGGCGCTGCGGGCCGACGCGCTCACGCCCAAGGACCGCGAGGACCTGCTCTTCGGAATCAATGCCGGAATCGATTACGTGGCGCTGTCGTTCGTGCGCAACCCGCTCGACCTGGACCTCGCCCGCCGGGCAATGGAGCAAGCGGGGCGCCAGGTGCCGATCATCGCCAAGCTGGAAAAGCCCGAGGCGCTGGCGCGGCTGGACGCGATTCTCGACAAGACCGACGGGGTGATGGTGGCCCGCGGGGACCTCGGGGTGGAGATTCCACCGGAAGAGGTGCCGGCGATGCAGAAGGACATCATTCGCCGGGCCAACCTGCGCGGGCTGCCGGTGATCGTCGCCACCCAGATGTTGAACTCGATGATCGACCACCCGAGGCCGACCCGAGCTGAAGCGTCCGACGTGGCCAATGCGGTGTTCGACGGCGCAGACGCATTGATGCTCTCGGGCGAAACCGCCTCGGGCCGTTTCCCCGTCGAGTCGGTGGAGATGATGGACCGGATCATCCGCTCGGCGGAGTCCTCGATGCGAAGCCAGCCTCGGCTGCCAACCCTGCCCGAGTTGAAGGAGCTGCCGGGGGCCTTTCCAGACATCATCAGTGGCGTGGCTTGTCGGGCAGCCCGGGATTCGGGGGCGAAGTTGATCGCCGCCTTCACCCTCACCGGCACCACCGCGCGGCTGCTCTCGCATTTTCGGCCCCAGGTGCCGATCATCGCCTTCAGCCCCAACCAGGAAGTGCGGCGGAGGCTGGCGCTGCTCTGGGGCGTGGTTCCGCGGGTGCTCGAGCCGATGGTGGAGACTGAAGCGATGGTCCTCCGCGTCGAGGAAGAGTTGCTCGCCCGCGGCCTCGCGAGCAAGGGAGACACGGTGGTGATTGTCTTCGGGGCTCCGGTCGGTCAGGCAGGGAAGATCAACAGCCTTCGGCTCCACCACATCGCTTCCTGAAGCGATGCTTCAGGGCAAGGCCTGGCGGGGAACTTCGGCCTCGATGAAGACCTGAAGCAGGTCGGCATCGAGCTGACCCCGGGTGACTTCCTGGTGAAGGATGTCGAGCGCGAGCGTGTGAGGGACGGCCTTCTTGTAGGGCCGGTCCGAAGCGGTGAGGGCGTCGTAGATGTCGGAGATAGCCATCACCTTCGATTGCAGCGGAATCTCGGCGTCCCCGAGCGCGCGCGGGTAGCCCTTCCCATCGGCCTTCTCGTGGTGGGCATAGGCGATCTCCGGCACCCGGCGGAGCGCGCGGGTCCAGGGAATCTGGGTGAGGAAGCGGTAGGTGAGGGTGACGTGCGACTCGATTTCCACCCGCTCCTCTTCGGACAGAGAGCCGCGCGGAATCGAGAGCAGCTTCACTTCGGCAGAGGTGAGCAGCTCGCGATTTTCCCCGCGGTCATCGGAGAAGCGGAGCTGGCCCAGGCCGGTGAGCCGCTCGAAGCCTCCCTGCGCTAGCAGCGCCGGGCGATTGGCGGTGAGCACGAACTCGAAGGCCTGGTCCAGCTCAGCGAGCTCGGCGGCGAGCGTTGCGTCCTCGGCGGCCCGGACGTCTTCGAAGGCCGCGAGGCCCCGACTGGAGAGCGCGGCGAGCTGACGCTGGGAGGACTGGAGCTGGCGGTCCTTGCGAGCGAGGCTGAACCGGGTCTTCAGCATCTCCAGCTCATGGGGGTAGAGCTTGCTCGCCTTGATCAGCACACTCTCGCGAACCCCGACCTTGCCGAAGTCGTGGAGGAGCGAGGCGTAGCGAAGTTCTTTCAGCTCGGC
>JAYUUC010000065.1:0-7231 GCA_043755105.1 Myxococcales bacterium | reverse complement strand
GCCCCCTCGGTAGGGAGAGGACGTGCCTGGCCTTGCTACTCCTACCCTGCTAGCGGCAGAACCCGAGGGTCGCACCGGAGGCGGAGGTCACCTTGGTGCACGTCTTCCCCGGGGCGCAGTGAGCGTTGGGCTCCGTCGCGCATCGCGCAGGCGGCGTCGCCGCGTCACAGCCGGTGTCGCAGGCCGGGCTGCAGGTGGGTTTGTCCGACCCAGCGCCGGGAGCGCAGATCTGCCCATTGCCACAGGCCGCACCCTTGAACGGGTCGGTCTCGGCACAGAAGTCTCCGGCCCCGGCGATGCTCGCCTTCTGCGGAATGCAAACCCCTGCCCCATCGGTGGTCACGGTGGACCGGCCGTTGAACGAGGTGGGCACGCAGGAAGCAGCGCTCGAGCCATAGTTCGCGCAGCTCTGGGCATTCGCGCTGAAGACGTTGCAGGTCTTCATGCACACCCCGAGGACCGAGTTCGGATCTTCGAGCCGGTAGAGGTTGACGCAGGCTTCATCGCTGCCACAGGCCGGGGTGGGGGTGATTCCATTGCGGGGCTCGGCCGCGTTGCAGGTCTTCAGGCAAAGGCCGGTGTCGCCGCGAACCGCAGCACACTCCAGCCCGGTGCTGCACTGGGTCGCCACGGTGCCCGCCGTGAGATCGGTCTTGCAGACCCCGTTCAGCGCCACCGTGCCCGGCGGGCGGCAGTTGGTGATCGGGTAGAGCTGGCTGGTGAGGTGGAAGAAGGAATAGCTGCAGTTGCCGGAAGGGGTGCTCTCGGTGGCAACGCCGTTGGCCCCGCGGAGCAAACAGCGGTTGCCGGCGGGCACTGCGGCCAGCTCGAAGCCTCCGTCGCTGGGCATCGCGCCGCCGTCCGGGAAGGTGCCGGCATCGACCGGGACCGAGATGGCGCAGGAGGAACCGCCCCCGAAGAACGAGCGCGGGTAGCAATTCTTCGAGTTGGAATCGCAGAACTCGTCAACGTTGCACTCGTTCGCGTTGCCGGTGGGGCAGTTGCGCAGACAGGTGGCGGTGCTGCCGCCGAAGATGCCGCTCTGGCAGGTCTGGCCGGAAGGACAGGCAGCGCAGCCACCCGACGGGCAGTTGTCGAGCTTGCACTCCTCGTAGAGCCGGGGCGACTCGCAGGTGCCGCCGGCCAGGGTGACCGGGTTGAAGGTCTCATGGCAAAGCCGACCTTCGGCAGCGCAGGTGTCGCGGGCGACGCGGGTGAAGCCGAGGCAGCTGCAGGCCCCGGAGACGCAAGCGGTCTGACCCGCGCCACAGGACACTCCCTGGCAACGGGTCTCTTCGACCTTGCATTCGAACGTCGTCCCGGTAGCGCTTCGCGTGCAGACGCCGGCATCACAGCCGCCGCAGGCATCGACGCAGACATGGCGCGCGGTGTCGCAGACCTGGGTGGGGCCGCAGCCGCCGGTGCAAGGCCCGAGCACCGGATCGGGGGCTCCTCCTCCATCTGTACCGGCATCGACCGCAGAGGTCGGCGCCGGGCAGGCCGCCAGACACAACACCAACGAACCGAGGAGTGCTGCGAATCGGAGGCTCATGAGCAGGAGTCCTTGAAGGGCGGAAGCCGTGGATACAGAGGGGCGCCTTCTAGGGGATCAGTGCACGCTCCGTCCACTCAGAACGACGCGGTGACTCCCAGCTGGACCGTGGTGTAGGTCTCTTCCGCGGCGCCGCCGCACTGGCTCGCATCGCAGGGCCACTTCTGTCCCTTGCCGAAGAATCGGTCGGTGTAGCGCGCATGCCGCAACCGGGCGGTGTAGCCAATCGGGCCCCAGAGCTCGCCTCCAAAACCGCCTTCGAACAGGAAGCCACTGCCGGTGGCGCCCCCGGTAGCGTCGGTGAGGTCCCCGTAGCCGGCAATCTCGTCCACCCCCGCTTTGGGGTTGAGGAAATAGCTCGCAGAGCCCTCCAGCCGCAGGAACCGGAGCAACGGAATCGCCACGTCGGCGCCAAACGCCGGATAGGAACGGTGCGACCCCGGCAGCGGCACCTGGGCGTTGATGTCTACCTCGAAGGTGCGGAGCGCAAAGCCTCCCTTCAGCCCGACGTAGCCGACCAGCGGGCTGCGCGGGTCACCGTAGGAGAAGAAGTAACGAAAGGCGGCCATCGCGTTGAAGCCCTCGTCGATCGAGATCACCTGGGTGCCACTGGTGCCCCCGGTGGGCGTATCGACCCGAACATTGGTGAGGGAGAAGCCCCGGTGGTAGCCGCCGAGCAGCCCCAGGCCCTTGAGCAGGCTGTCGAAAGAGGCGAAGGGAAAGAACTCGACCCCCACCGCAAAGCCGCCGTAGGGAGCCTTGGGAAGGAAGTCGACAGTGTCGCCCTTGGGACGGGACGCGGCGTCGAGCGCGTCGTAGGCGCGGCACGAGGTGAGGCCTGGCCGCGAACAGTACGCCCGCCAGGTGGTGACGAAACCGAGCTGAAGCGTGACCAGGCGCGGACCGATCCGAACCTTGTGGCCGGGCTCGGTGTCGAGATCTGCATCAGGGTTGCCTTCCATCGGCGTCAACGCGGTCTGGGTGTGGGCCTCGGCGAGATCCTCGTTGCGGCGGGTTTCCTTCTCTGCCTCGGACAGCCCTGCGCTTTCCTTCGAGAGGTCGATCTCCGGAAGCGTCTGGGTTCCCTTCGGGCTCTTGGGCGTACGCGTCTCGGGGACGGCTTCCTCGGGGTCGGCCTGTGTGACCACCGGCGGAGACTTGGCTTTTTCAGGGGCCGGTTGCTTCTCCTTCTCATCTTTATTCTTCGCGAGGGCGTTCGGAGCGGCAGCGGCAGCGATCGCCTTGGCCAGCTTTCGCGCATGGTCTGCCGAGAGCAGGCCTCCCTTCACAGGGAGATCTTTCGACCAGAGTTGCTCGCCCGAGGCGTCGAGGATGCGCACGTGGAACTTGCCGTCCACCTCGCCTTCGACAGCAGCATCGAGGCCGAATGACTTGGCGAGCTTCTTCAGCGCCGCAGCGGTCATCGCCTTCGAGCCCTTCAGCTTCTTCTTCGCCGCGGCTTCCTTGAACTTCTTCAGCGAGACCAGCTGAACCACATTCGCGTTGCGGAGCGCGTCTTCGACCTGGATGCGGAGGCGCTCTTTCCTGTCTCCTCCGAGCTCGAACACCACCACCTTCTGCGCGTGGGCGAGCGGCGCCGAGCACAGCCATGCCACCCCGAGGAGCGCCACCCACCTTTGGTTCTTCAATCACACCCTCCGGGACAGGAGGCTCATCTCTACTTGTCCCGCCCTTTCGGCGTCCAGTGCTTAGGTGGACACTTCGAGCGCTCGTCGGCTGATCAGCCCGTCCACGGCACCGCCAATGTGGCCAACCCCGCAGCCACTGGCCGACGGTTGCCCAACCGTCGACTGAGCGCGTTCGTTGCTCGAACGAAGCTCCGCAATCAGCGGCATCCGAAAGGTCGACCGCAGGAAAGGACTTGTCCGAGGGGAGCTGCTTGAAACTACTTCTTCTTCGAGCCGGCCGCGGTCTTCGCGGCAACCTTCTTGCGGTCGAGCCGCTTCTTCCACTTCTGCTTGATCTTCATCTGGACTCGGCGGTGCTTGCTCTTGCTGCGGGCCATGCGCTGCTCCTGGGGAAAATAGGACCGAAAAGCTTCGTCTATCGAAAGGGCGGGCTAACTACCAGAGTTACCGGGGGTATTGGAACCCTCGTCATCAGGGCCGGGTCGGGTCGGGTAGGGAATGCCCTCGGCCCCCCGCACCTGGGTGGGGAGTGCGCCGCCGGCCGTGACCGACCCTTCGCCGTCGACCGGCGACAGCTTTTCCTTCGATGCCGGGTTGGCGGGAGTCTGGGGCTTCTTCTTCACCGAGGCGAAGATCGGCCGGCAGGCGTCGATGAACCTGCGCACTTCACCCAGAGGCAATGCCGGACAGTGGTTGCCGTTGATGCCGGTCATCGGCTGGGCCATGCACATCGAGTTGAGAATCGCTTCCTCGGTGGCCTCGATCACCGCCTCGTAGAGCGGGTCGAGCCGCTGATCGAGGAGGATCTTCATCTTGTAGACCATCTTCCGGGTTCGCCGAGGAATCACATTGGCGGTGGAAAAGCCGACCACGATTTCACCCGACCCATGCGCCGCGTACGAGCCGACCCGGCCGATGCCCAGCGCGACCCGCTTGCAGAGCCGGGTGATCTGATGGGACAGCAACGGCGCGTCGGTGGCCACCACCGCGATGATCGACCCGTAGGTCTGGCCCCGGCGGGGCACGTTGCGGAACTTCTCGGCGAGCAATTCGCCCACCGGCAGCCCGCCCACTCTCAGGTTGTGCATCTTCCCGAAGTTGGACATCACCAGCACGCCCAGCGTGTATCCCCCGAACACCTCGGGGAGTTTTCGCGACGAGGTGCCGATACCGCCCTTGAAGTCGCAGGTGACCATTCCGGTCCCCGCCCCTACTCCACCCTCTTGCACCGGCCCGTCGCTGGCGTTGTTGATCGCCTCGAGCACGTGGCTATTGCGAATGTGGCGCCCGGAGATGTCATTGAGCCAGCTATCGTCGCACTCGCCGACCACGGGGATGATCACGTCGTGCTCGTCACCGATGCCGGGGTAGCGATCGACCATGTAGCGGGCCACTGCATCGGACACCGCTCCGACGGACATCGTGTTGGTGAGCAAAATCGGGGTTTCGATCAACCCCCATTCCACCACCTGGGTGAGGCCCGAGACCTCGCCGGCGCCGTTGAGCACGAAGCCGCCACCGGTGAGCCGGTCCATGAAGATGTTGGCCTCGTTGGGCAGAATCGCGGTGACGCCGGTGCGCACCGGCCCCTCACCGACCTTGAGCGGACCGCTGCCCTTGATGATCGTCGAGTGGCCGACCAGCACGCCCTGGACGTCGGTGATCGCGTTGTTCTTGCCGGTCTTGAAGCGGCCCAGCGGCAGGCCGAGCTCCCTGGCCCGGACCCTCGGTTCTTGGCTCTCGAAGAGGTCCTCCATAGGAGGCGGACCTTAACCGCACCGGTTGCGGTGACAACCGCAAATCGCCCGCCCAAAGGCTCGGCTCGCTAGGCCTTGATCTCGTTCCGCTCGCCCGGGCCCACCCCGGTGTTCGCCGTCGCGGGCTGTCCGCTCTTCTCTTCGAGCTTGACCACCGGTCCCTCGCGAACGGCTCGGCGCTGCTCCCGTTCCTTGTAGCGGCGAATCGCCCCGCTCATGATCTCGCCGATCAGGGTGCGGTAATCCATGCCTTCGCCCTTGGCGATCAACACCAGGTCGCTCCACCCCGGGGTGAGGCCCGGGAGCGGATTGCACTCAAGGAAATAGAACCGACCCTTGTCGTCCATCCGGAAGTCGATGCGGGCGACGTCGCGGCAGCCGAGCGCGATGAATGCTCCCCGGGCCGCGGCCTTGAGCTTCTCCATCTGCGACGGGTCGAGCTTGGCGGGCACGTCGTAGCGGATGCGGTCGTTCACATCGAGCTTGTCCTCGAACTTGTAGATCGGCGTCGTGTCGGTCTTGTCGAGGAAGACGATCTCCATCGGAGGCAGCACCTTGGGCCGGCGCTCGCCGAGCAGCCCGACGGTGAATTCCCGCCCTCCGATGTACTCCTCGATCAGCGCGGGCTGCTGGTAGCGGTTGGTCATCTCCTTCACCACGTCGCGCAGCTCGGACTCCGAGTTGCAGACGCTCTTGGTGACCACGCCCTTGGACGAGCCTTCCGCCACCGGCTTCACCATCAGCGGGTAGTGGGTGAAGTCCTTGTTCAGCCGCTCCTTTCCGGTGGTCATCAGCTGGAAGGTCGGAGTGTGAATGCCCGCCTGGTGGACGATCTTCTTCGCCAGCCCCTTGTCGAGCGCGAGCGAGAGCGTCGCGGGATCCGAGCCGGTGTAGGGAATGTCGAGCAGCTCGAGCAAGGCCGGCACCTGGCTCTCGCGGTTCCGGCCGCGGAAGCCTTCGGCGATGTTGAAGACGAGGTCCAGCGGGGTCGAGCTGAGCAGCCCAGGGAGCTCGGAGTTGGCCTCGAGATCGACGACCTCGTGGCCCCAGGAAGCGATCGCCTCGCGAATCGCCTGCAGCGTGGTGGGCGCGTCGTACTCCGCCTCGGAGTCCTCGGCCGCATCGGCGGTGGGCTTGATCCGCTTCACGTTGTACGCAAACCCCACCCGCAGCGGTCCCGACTTCCGGGTCGGCTTGCCCTGCCGTCTCGAGCTGTCCTTGATCTTGTGCCGGCGCGCGGCGCTGTTGATCACCGAGGAAATGACTCCGTCGAAGTGAAGGCCCTCAAGCTCGGCGGCGGCGTAGATGCCCGCGCCCTGCTCCAGCGACGGAAGGGCGTTGATCTCGAGGAAATAGGGAACGCCCGCGTTGGAGAGGCGGAAGTCGATCCGGCCGAGGTCGCGGCAGTCGAGCACCGAGAAGATCTTCTCCGCCGTGTGGCGCAGCCGCGACGCCATCTCGGTCGGAATCCGCGCTGGCGCCTGCACCGAGACCGCCTTGTCCTGCCGGGTCTTGAGCGCGTAGTCGTAGATCTGGTAGCGGCGTGTGCCCGTCACCAGCGGGTCGACCACGTACTCCACCGGGGCGAGCACCCCGCCAAAATCGTTGTGCACCGAGGCCAGGAACGGCACCGCCAGGTCCCTGCCGGTGATGTACTCCTCGACCAGCACGCCCGAGGGATAGCGCTCGAGCGCGCTCGCCACCTTCGCCTGCAGCTCCTCGACCGTCTCGGCGATCGAGTCCTGGGTGATGCCCTTCGAAGAGCCTTCGAAGTTCGGCTTCACGATCACGGGAAAATGCAGGTTTTCGGGCTTGAGGTCCTTGAGCTGTTCGACGAACTGCCAGCCCGGGGTGCGAATGCCGTGCTCCTTCAGGATCATCTTGGTCAGCTGCTTGTCGAGCGTGACCGCGAGCGCGTAGGCGTCGGACCCGGTGTAGGGGAACCCGAGCTCGTCGAACAGCGCGGGGTAGAACGCCTCGCGGAAGCGGCCGCGGCGTCCCTCGGCGGTGTTGAAGATCAGGTCGGGGTTGTAAGCCTCGAGCCGTGAGACCGTCCGCGACGCCGGGCCCGAGACCTCGAAGCGCTCGAGGCGATGACCGAGCCGCTCGATCGCTCCGGCGAGGGCGGCGACCGTTTCGGCGGTGTCAAACTCGGCCTCGTCCTCTGCGTCGGACAGACGCAGGTTGTGGGTCAGGGCAATGCGCACGGCTTCCTCCTGGGGGAACTTCGTTTCAGCGTCGGGTCGGTTCGGTCAAGGCTTTGTGGGGACGGC